>CADBRN010000097.1 GCA_902797025.1 uncultured Lachnospiraceae bacterium | reverse complement strand
TTTGGATTAACAGCAGACTTTCTGCCCATGAATTGGAGGAACAGCAATCACCTTGGTTAGGAAGATAATCCGAAAACTGCAGCAGTTGTTTTCTCACCGCAGCGCCGTGCTTTTTACGGTGTTCGCGGTTCTCTCGTCGATTCTCGTGGTGCGCCTTTTTCAGCTTCAGGTCATTCACGGTGCGGATTATGCGAACAACTTTACGGTCAAGACGACCCGAAAGCGTGTGCTGCAGTCGACCCGGGGAGATATTTACGACATAAACGGGAAGGTTCTCGCGCATAATGAGCTGTCCAACTCGGTTACAATCGAGGATAACGGTACGTATCGTACGACAAGGGAGAAGAATCTCTCGCTCAACGGAGAAATTTACCGCCTCACGAAGCTGATTCGCGAGAAGGGCGATACACTGGCTCATGATTTCCATATCTACGTCGATGAGAACGGAGATTATGCATTCGACGTCGACGAGGGGAGCACAAGAAACCGCTTCCGTGCGGATATCTACGGGCAGAAATACTATGAAGATCTTACCGATGCGCAGGCAAACGCAGGCGCGGATCAGATCATCGAATACCTGGCGGGAAAAGACCGCTTCGCGATTTATAACGAAAAAAAACCGTACAGTGCGGAAGAATTGTCATCGCATGGCCTGCCGGAGGAACTTACGAAGGAAGAAGTGCTGGACATTGTCATTGTACGGTATCAGCTTTCACTGATCAGCTATCAGCGGTACCTTCCGGTCATCGTGGCGGAAGATGTTTCGGATCAAACCGTCGCCGCTGTCGAGGAGAATCTCTCGGATCTTCAGGGTGTCAATATCGAAGAGGATTCAAAGCGGGTCTACGAAAACGCGGAGGCATTTGCTCCGATCATCGGATATACCGGAAAACCGTCCGCGGAGGAGCTCGCTGACCTGAAAAAAGAAAACGACAATTACACGAGCAATTCCATCATCGGAAAAACCGGTATCGAGCAGTATATGGAGACGACGCTGCAGGGGACGGACGGATCGGAAGAGATCACGGTCGACAACCTCGGAAAGGTTCTTGCGGTCAATGATTCGTCACGGATTGATCCCGTACAGGGTAACGATGTGTATCTGACGATTGACAGTGAGCTGCAGAATGCGTGCTATCAGATCCTTGAACAGAGAATTGCCGGTATTCTGCTGAAAAAAATCGTGAATACCAAAACGGAGCCGTCTTTCGACAGTGACGCGGATAATAATTACTATATTCCGGTGTATGACGTTTACAATGCACTGATCAAAAACAATGTGATCGATATCACACACTTTACAGAGGCAGATGCCAGCGATACGGAGAAAAGTGTCCAGCAGAAATTTACAGAACGCCAGAGCCGCGAGATCGAGTGGCTCAAAACAGAGCTTTCCGGCGCGGGAACCGCATATCGGGATCTTTCTGCGGAGCAGCAGGCGTATCTCGATTACATCACGGATACGTACCTGTCAAATGATACCGGCATCCTGAACACAAAAAAGATTAATTCCGATGACGATACGTACAAGGCGTATTTCACTGATCATGCCATCCCGCTCTCCAGATTTCTTCGTTACGCGGCGCAGCAGGGATGGATCGATGTGACGAAGCTCGGTCTGGACACATCCTACATGGATTCCAATGAGATCTATACGGCTCTCGTAGGTAACGTCACGGACAATCTGACGGGTAAGCTTGCGTTTTCAAGAATCATCTACCAGTACATGATCAACGATGATTCGCTCACCCCGAGGGAGCTTTGCCAGATCCTGTATGATCAGAAGATCCTTGAACAGGATGATACGACGTATCAGCAGTTTGAGAACGGGTCGATGGACGCATATACGCTGATCCTTGAAAAAATCCGAAAACTCGAGATCACGCCGGCGCAGCTCGCACTTGATCCGTGCTCGGGTTCGATCGTCATCAATGATCCGGACACCGGTGAGGTGCGTGCACTTGTGACGTATCCGGGATACGATAACAATCGTCTCGCAAATGAGATGGATACCGCGTACTATAACAAGATTTACAATGATCTCTCGACGCCTTTTTATAACAAGGCGACGCAGCAGCTGACCGCACCCGGTTCGACATACAAGCCGGTCATGGCGGCCGCAGGTCTGAACGAGGGCGTCATCACGACGGATACGTCTATCAACTGTACCGGACTGTTCGGCGAGGGACTCGTCGATACGGGGGATCAGGTTCACTGCTGGCTACGGACCGGACACGGCCCGCTGAATGTGGTCGGCGGCATCGAGAATTCGTGCAACGTTTTCTTCTGTACGATCGGCTACCGGCTCGGTCTGGATCAAAACGGGAAATTCAATCAGAATACGTCGCTCTCCAAGATCCAGGAGTACTCGAGTATGTTTGATCTGGATGAGAAGACAGGAATCGAGATCACCGAGTCCAGTCCCCATGTCACGGATAATCTGGCGATTCCCTCCGCAATCGGACAGGGTACGCACCAGTATACAACCTCACAGCTGTCCAGGTACGCTGCGGTCATCGCGAACAGCGGTACGAGTTACAAGCTCACGTTGATCGACAAGACGACCGATACGGACGGTAATGTGATGGAAGAGACACAGCCGGCCGTCTCAAAGGCGGATGCGGCAAAGCTTTCCTCGAATATCTGGGATGCGATTCACTCCGGTATGCGCGCCGCGATGAAGCAGAATGCCGTGATGGGAACGCTTGACGTGGATGTATATGGGAAGACCGGTACCGCCCAGGAGGCGAGAAACCGGCCGAGCCATTCGCTGGTCATCGGATATTCACACTATGGCAACGAGATGGATGATATCGCGTTCGCCGTACGTATCCCGCACGGGTACGGATCGTCGAACGCCTGCCTGGTTGCGAAGGATGTGCTGAATTACTATTACAATCTCGAGGACGAGGCGACGATTCTGAGCGGAACCGCCGCGACAGAGGATTCCTCGGGAAGTGAAGTAACAGATTGACGGGAGTGAGCGTTAAATCATGCTGTCACAATACAAATTAAAAGATTATAATTTCAGACTCGTCATCCCGGTTGTGATTCTGAGTATCCTCGGGGTATTGCTGGTGGGATCCGCAGATTCTTCGCTGCGGTCCCGTCAGATGTATGGCGTGATCGCCGGACTGGCGCTGATGGTCATTATTTCTCTGATTGACTACAGCTGGATTCTGAGTTTCAGCTGGATTTTATACGGAATGAATCTCGTTCTTCTCGTGCTGGTTCTTGCTGTCGGCGCTTCGAGGAAGGGTGCCACGCGGTGGATCTCCATCGGAGGAGTACAGTTTCAGCCGACCGAGCTGGCGAAGATTCTCCTGATCCTGTTTTTTGCCATGTATTTCATGAAGCATGAGAACACGATCAATTCCAGGCAGACCATTCTGAAGTCAGTCGGTCTGATCATTCCGCCGCTTCTTCTGATCCTCGCGCAGCCGGATCTGAAAAACACGATTACGATCGCGGTCCTGTTTCTCTTCCTATACTACGCTGCGGGATTGTCCTATAAGAAGATCGGAATATTTTTCCTGGTTGTCATACCGCTGGCGGCGCTGTTTCTGCTGCTGGTCACCAAGACGAATCTTCCGATCATCAAGGATTATCAGAGAAACCGTATCATGACCTTCTTCTCGAATGATAATGAGGAATATTCTGAATCCGCGATCCAGCAGGAAAATTCGATCATGGCCATCGGATCCGGCAAGGTCGCCGGAAAAGGTCTGAATAATAATAAGGTGTCTTCGTCAAACAGGGGCAATTTCGTCGCAGAGCTCCAGAATGATTTTATTTTCGCGGTTGCGGGAGAGGAACTCGGTTTCATCGGATGTGTATTGATCATTCTGCTGTTGTTTATCATCGTAGCCGAATGTCTCCGGACGGGAAGGAGGGCGAAGGACTTGTCCGGCACGCTGATCTGTGACGGCATCGCCGCACTCATATCCATCCAGAGCTTTATCAATATCTGCGTCGCGACGGGCCTGTTTCCGAACACCGGAACGCCGCTTCCATTCGTGAGCTACGGCCTGACGTCGCTTTTCTGTCTGTATTCCGGCATCGGCTTCGTGCTGAACGCAGGACTGCAGAACCGCAACTATTACAGTTTTGAGGGATCCGGTAAATATGCGCACAATTTCTAAAAAAAGACAGAAACGGCTGATCCGAAATCTGCTCATCGCGATGGTCTGCATCATCGCGGTGCTTGTCGGGGTGATCGGTTACGTTTATTTCAGGAATAAGGGAAATGCCTACGATCTTTCTTATGCCTACCGGATCTCTTCTTCGCTGACCGGATCCGGCGCCTCAGCTTCGGCGGCAGATCAAAGCGGATCATTCGCAGATGGATTTGCGAAGAAACTTTGTGTCTCGGATGCGGACGTGGATCTGGGGAACATCCAGCTGCAGTCCTCGAAGGAGAGAGGACTTCTCTTTGATCTTGACTCCGGCGAGGCGAAATTCGCCCGCGGCGTATACGATCGTCTCTATCCGGCGAGTATTACAAAAATCATGACGGCTATCCTCTGTGTGAAAAACGGAAATCTTGACCAGGAGGTAACGATGACCGACGCGGACGTGAATCTTGGAAGCGATTCGCAGCTCTCAGGCATGGCTGCCGGCGATACCGCGACGCTGCGGCAGCTTTTTTCCGCGCTGCTTGTTTATTCGGCAAATGACTGCGCGATGGCGATCGCCAGAACGATCGGCGACGGATCGGTCGATAAATTTGTCGATATGATGAATGAGGAGGCGAAATCTCTCGGGATGACCGGAACACATTTTATGAACCCGCACGGTCTCCCGGATGACAATCATTATACGACGCCCTACGATGTCTATCTGATGCTGAATGAAGCAGCCAAATACAGCGAGATCACGGATGTGATGAAAAATTCGATCTATAAGCTCACTGTGACGGATCAGACCGGCGCGTCCAAGGCCTTTAATCTCGATGCGACCGACAAATATCTGAGCGGTGATCATGTCCTGCCGGACGGGGTCACGATCATGGCGGGCAAAACCGGAACGACGGATGCCGCAGGGAACTGTCTTGCACTTGCGGTCCAGAACCGGTACGGGATTCCCTACATCGCGATCATTATGAATGCGCCGAACAAGCAGATCCTGTACGCGGACATGGACACACTTCTGACCCAGACGAATGCATAAATCGCTTGTATTTCTTGTTGGAATGAACTATAATTAACACATAAAAGCTAGAATTTTGTGCAAATTCATTAAATACAAGGAGGACACCGCTATGGTTCAGTTCATCGTTGGCAAAAAAGGCAAGGGCAAGACAAAACATCTTCTGGAGCAGGCGAACAGTGCCATAAAGGAAGCGTCCGGCAACGTCGTATACCTGGATAAAAGCTCCCAGAAAATGTATGAATTAAATAACAAGATCCGCCTGATTGATGTCTCGAGATTTCCGCTTCGCGACAGTTCCGAATTTATCGGATTTATCTGCGGGATTCTTTCCCAGGACCATGATCTTGAGGTGATGTTCCTTGACAGCTATCTTGCTCTGGCCAGAATCGATGACGATGAGGCTTTTGCGAAGACGGTATCAGAACTTGAGAATATCAGCAAACAGTATGGCGTCAGATTTGTTCTGAGCATCTCCAAAGATAAAGAAGAAATCCCGGAGCAGCTCCAGGGCAATATTCAGCTGGCACTCTGAGAAAAATAAACGACCGACAAGTGAGGGAATTATATGCCGCGTCTGCGGGCTGTAATTCCTTCCTTGTTTTTTTATTGCCCTGTGCGGGAAAAAGGGGAGAAACCCGCTGTGCGGCACTTGACAGATTTCTCAATTCTTTTGATAATAGTCACGAAGCGGTTCGATGCCGCTATTCTATGCAGCAGGGGAGAATGAATTGCCAAACGCATCGAAAAAAAGAAGGCGCGGACGCTTTCATTTTAATATTGGAGTTGTCATATTCGGAGCGATCCTCCTGTATCTGGTGATTACGCTCGTGATTTATCTCACGACAAACCGGCAGGAGATCTATCAGGTGACCACAGGAACGCTGTCGCAGAACGCGACGTACACGGCTCTGATTCTCCGGGACGAGCAGGTCGTATCTGCGGATCAGAGCGGATATGTCAATTTTATCGTGCCGGACGGAATGAGAACGTCGGCGGACGAAGCGGTCTGCTCTGTCAGTGACACGAAATCCGAGGCGGGTCAGAAGAAGCTGACGGATGAGAACCTTTCCGATATTGAGTCCCAGGCTTCGAACTTTTCTGCAAATTATAACCGGAGTCAGTTTGATTCGGTGAACGATCTGAAAGCTTCGATCAACGCGATCCTATATGGCGGCGGAGATGCGGACATGACAGGAAACGTCTATAAGGCACCGCAGGCAGGCCTCGTTGTTTATTCGAGTGACGGTTACGAGGGGAAGACGGTTGATTCGATCAATGAGTCGGACTTTAACTCGAAAACGTACCGGAAAACGAAATACGGTAATGATTCAACCGTCGAGAGCGGCGCTCCGCTCTACAAACTCATCACGGGCACGAGCTGGTCTGCCGTCACCCCGCTCTCGGATTCTCAGTATGAACAGCTGAAAGACCGGAAGCAGATCCGGGTTCGTTTCTCGAAAGACGGACAGTCCGAGACCGGAAAGGTCAACCTGTTCGACCGGGATGGAGCGCATTACTGCCAGATCTCGTTTTCCACGGGGGTTTCCCGTTACTGCGGCGATCGGTTCCTGAACGTCGAGTTCGTCACGAATACCGCGACCGGCCTGAAAATACCGAAATCGGCGGTCGTCGAAAAGGAATTTTATCTGATTCCGAAATCTTACGCGACGACCGGCGGTGAAAACGGAACGACCGGATTTCTCAAGGAAGTAACCGATGAGAATGGAAAGAAAACGACCTCGTTCATCGATGCGACGATTTATGAGGAGACGACTCCCGAAAATGAGACCGATCCGGTTTATTATTACGTCGACAAAAGCGAGTTTGAAGAAGGCGATGTGATCGTTCTGGAAAATTCGAATGAGCGGTATAAGATCGGGGATACAGCAGCTCTCAAGGGAGTTTTCTGCACCAATAAGGGATACGCCGATTTTCGGAAAATCGCGGTGCTCGAGGAGAATGATGAGTACTGCATCGTCGCTGCGGGGACATCGTACGGGCTGTCGCAGTATGATTATATTGTTCGAAACGGAAAGAACGTTCGGGAATCGGACCTGATCCGTCAGAAATAAAGAAATCCATCAGTCAGGAAGGAAGTTGATATTCATGTCAGAATTACTTGATCGGATGCATTCGGTTCAGAAGCGCGTAGAAGCAGCCTGCGTGCGTGCGGGGCGAAGCCGGGAGGATGTCTGTCTGATTGCGGTCAGCAAGACGAAACCGGTGGAAAACGTCGAAGAACTTTACGCGGACGGACAGCGTGTGTTCGGCGAGAATAAGGTTCAGGAGATGTGCGCGAAACACGAAGTGACGAAGCAGGACATTCAGTGGCATATGATCGGTCATCTGCAGCGCAACAAGGTAAAGTACATGGCCGATTTCGTCACGATGATCCATTCGGTCGATTCGTTCCGTCTCGCGGAAACGATCAGCAAAGAGGCGCAGAAGCACGGCCGTGTCATTCCGGTTCTCATCGAGGTGAACGTGGCGGGGGAGGAGAGTAAGTTCGGCGTGTCCCCGGAGGAGGCTCTGCCGCTTGTGAGGGAGATCGCGCCGCTTCCCGGGATCACAGTCCGCGGACTTATGACGATCGCGCCATTCGTCGACGACCCGGAGGAGAACCGTCCGGTTTTCCGTCAGTTGAAGAAATTAAGTGTTGACATCGCTAAAGAAAACATTAATAATGTTACTATGTGTGAGCTCAGTATGGGCATGACCAACGATTTCGAAGTCGCGATCGAAGAAGGCGCGACCTTCGTCCGGGTCGGTACTGCGATATTCGGGGCCCGCAATTACAGCATCGGATGATTAAATCAGAAATCGCTGATGGAAACAGACGGGAGATAAAACAGGGATTATGAGCTTTTTAGACAAGTTTTTAAACGCCGTACGGCTGAATGACGATTATGATGATGACGACGAGTTCTTCGATGACGAAGATGACCTCGAGGAGGAAGAATCCGAGTCGCCTGCGATGGAAGAGAAGAAGCCGAAGAACCGCTTTTTCAATAAGATGAAATCAAAGCCGGAACCTGAGAAAGAGGAAGATGAGCCTTCTTACAGAACGCCGAAGAGCGAATCAAGGCCCTCCGGAGTTAAGCTGACTGCTCACACTTCTTCAAAAGTGACACCGATGCGAAGCAAGGCTACAGTGAGGGATGATATGGAAGTTTCTGTGATTAAACCGAACACGATGGAAGATACCCGGGAAATTGCCGATACGCTGCTTTCGAACTGCACCGTTGTCCTGAATCTCGAGGGAATCGATGTCGAACTCGCTCAGCGCATCATCGATTTCGCCTGCGGTACGTGCTATGCTATCGACGGCAGTCTTCAGAAGGTGTCCAGCTACATTTTTATCTTAACCCCCGCGGGTGTGGAGATTTCGGGGGATATCCAGGATATTCTGAACGGCGGAATCCCGACGATCCGGTCTGATTTTTAATGAACGAACAAGAGTTATTTGAAAGAAGAATCACTGAACTGGCGGACCAGAGCTACGCGCGGGGAATCGTCATGTTCAGTGATTTTCTTGATTTATATGAACAGCACATCCTTCACAGTCTGAATCTTCAAGCCCGGGGCGTCGCTCTGGAGACAAGCGGCGGTTATGATGCGGCGGAACGTCAGATGGCAGCACTGATTCCGGACGACGCGGCGCGCAGCTGGCGTTTTCCCTTCGTTTGTCTCCAGATTGAACCGCTCTCTTTGAAGTTTGCGGAAGAGATGACGCACCGGGATTTTCTCGGATCGATTCTGTCCCTCGGGATAGAACGGAACGTCATGGGGGATCTGATTGTGAGGGGAAAGACCGCACAGGTTTTCATAGAGGAGCGGATGGCAGATTTTCTTGCGGAAGAGCTCACAAGAGTCCGGAGGACACCGGTGCGTGTTTTCCCGGTCGGGTCGGAAGCGGACACATTCCGCCCGGAGGAAGAGCAGAAAACAGGAAGCGTCGCTTCGGTGCGGCTCGACTCGGTCACGGCGCTCGCACTCGGCCTCCCGAGAAGTCAGATGAATACCCTGATCCGTGAAGGACGCGTGTACGTCAACGCGAAGCGGGTGACATCGAACGGGTACAATCTGCGCGAGGGCGATCTGATCTCGGTGCGCGGACACGGAAAATGCCGTTATGACGGCGGCGTGCACACCACGAAGAAGGGTCGTCAGATGATCCGTGTGAGCCGTTTTGTTTAAAAATACAGACATATTTCAATCCGTCAGAAAGGCAGGCCGACATGGAAAGACTGACAATCAGTAAAAATGGACCGGAAATTGAATTTTCCTATGATATTGTGTGGACCAGGAGTTTCGAAAAACTTCCGGAAGAGATCAGCGCAGCCGGTCTGCATCCGTCCAGAATTTGTGTCGTCACGGAGGATCAGGTTGCTCCGCTGTACCTGGATGAAGTAAAAAAAGCACTTGCTCCGACCGGCTGTACGATCCTTGATATCGTGCTGAATGCCGGCGAGGATCATAAAAATCTGTTTGAAGTTCAGAAAATTTATGAGTACCTGATCCGGAACGGCTTTGACCGGAGAGATCTTCTTGTCGCGCTGGGAGGCGGTGTGATCGGGGATATGACCGGTTTTGCCGCGGCCACCTATCTTCGCGGGATCGCTTTCATTCAGGTGCCGACGACGCTGCTTGCGGAAGTGGACAGCAGTGTCGGAGGGAAGACGGGCGTGGATTTTGACCAGTTCAAAAATATGGTCGGCGCTTTTTATCAGCCGAAACTCGTCTATATGAACCGTACGGTTCTAAAGACTCTTCCGCCGGTGCAGCTCGCATCCGGGATGGCGGAGGCGGTGAAAAGCGCGCTGATCATGGACCGTTCGTTCTTCGACGATCTGGAGAGCCATTCATCCGGGATCATGGCTGGTGATGAGGATTGTCTTGAGAGGGTCGTACATGCCTGCTGCCGGATCAAATCGGATGTAGTCGAACAGGATCCGACGGAAACGGGACTTCGGGCAATCCTGAATTTTGGTCACACGATCGGTCACGCGGTTGAAAAACTTTCGGATTTCACACTGCTTCACGGAGAGTGTGTAGCGATCGGGATGGTTGCGGCTCTGGAAATCTCAGAAGGCCGCGGTATGATAACGAAAGAGGAAAAAAACAGAATCCGGTCTGTGATTTCTGCGTTTGATCTTCCGCTCTCGTTGAACGACGGGGTTTTCCGGCTTCGCAGAACGCACGCGACGCTTCCGGCGATGACCGCTGAGGATATTCTTCATGCGACAAAATCCGATAAAAAAATGGAGAACGGGAGGATCCGTTTCATATTGCTCGACGGGATCGGACATGCGGTGATCGATCGAAGCGTGCGGGACGATGAAATTCTCGCCGCCGCAGAATCGATTCTCGTATAACTTGTTTCCCGAATCATTTCCGGCGTCCTTTACAAATCAGGAGAATTCTATGACAGCAGAAGAAAAGAAGACCCGGCCGGTCCGTTATGCCGGCCTGTTATTTGTGATCATGGCTGCTGCTATGATCGCACTGGATCAGATCACAAAATATGCGGCGGTGGTTTTACTGAAGGGGAAAGAGTCCTTTGTGCTCATCAAAAATATACTGGAGCTGCAGTATCTTGAAAATCGGGGTGCCGCATGGGGGATGCTCCAGAACCGTCAGTGGGTGTTTGCGCTGATCACGGTGGCCTTCCTTTTGATCATCGTTGTATTCATGGTAAAAATCCCGAAGACGGTGTACTACCGGCCGATGATCATCACGTTCGCGGTACTTCTTGCCGGAGCGGTCGGGAACTTTATCGACCGAATCCGCCAGTCCTACGTAGTCGATTTTATTTATTTCAGGATCATCGATTTTCCGATCTTTAATGTGGCGGATATTTACGTGACCCTGTCCGTGGCCGCACTGCTGATCCTGATTCTGTTTCATTACAAGGACAGCGACTTCGATTTTATCCGGAGATCAGGCGCCGGGAAAGAGACGTATCATGAAAAAAATCCGTATTGAAATCAGACCGGAAGAGGAGGGAAGCCGCATCGACGTCGTGATCGCCGGTCAGCTTCCCGAACTCTCCCGGTCTTATATTCAGCGCATCATCAAGGGAGGCGGCCTTACGGCGGGCGGAGAAGTGAAAAAGGCGAATTTCCGTCCGGCTGCCGGAGATGAAGTGGAATTGATCATCCCGGATGACCAGACGCCGGACATCCTGCCGGAGCCGATACCACTCGATATTCTATATGAGGATACCGATTTGCTGATCGTGAACAAGCCGAAGCAGATGGTGGTGCATCCCTCGGCGGGTCATTTTGAACATACGCTTGTCAACGCACTGATGGCACATTGTGGAGATGAACTGTCCGGAATCAACGGCGTGCTCCGTCCCGGGATCGTACACCGGATCGACCAGGATACGACCGGGGCGCTTGTGGTCTGCAAAAATGACCGCGCCCACCGCGCGCTCGCGGAGCAGCTTGCACATCACAGCATCACACGGCGCTATCGGGCCATTCTCATCGGGACCTTGAAGGAAGAAGAACGAACTGTCTCAGGAAATATCGGGAGAAGTCCGCGCGACAGGAAGAAGATGGCGGTTGTAGAGGATGGGGGGAAGCCTGCGGTAACGCACATCCGTCTGCTGAAAAATCTGGCGAAGGGATATGCCTACGTGGAGTGTTCGCTCGAGACGGGGCGGACCCATCAGATCCGTGTCCATTCGTCCTATATCCATCATCCGGTTCTGGGAGACACCGTTTACGGACCGGCCCGTCAGCCGGTTCGCGGGCTGACCGGCCAGACGCTCCATGCGATGACGCTGGGGTTTATTCATCCGACTACCGGACAATATGTCGAGTTTCAGGCTCCACTTCCGGATTATTTCACGAAATTACTGCAAACTCTTGACTGAATCGAAAAAAACTGATAATATTGCCGAAATTAGTTACCATTATGTGAATATTATGGTATAATATATACAGGTACTTATCGGCGGTCCGGTTTTCAGGAGGGTTTACACATGAAGACAATCATCACGATCGGCCGTGAATACGGAAGTGCAGGCCATCAGATCGGAGAGGAGCTGGCGCAGAAACTGTCGATTCCGGTTTATGATAAAGATCTGCTTGATCACGCGGCGAGCGACAGTGGTATCTGTAAGGAAATATTTGAGAATCAGGATGAGAAGCCGACCAGCAGTTTCCTTTATTCGCTGGTGATGGATACGTATTCCTTCGGATACTCCTCGAATCTTATGAATGAGATGCCGCTGAATCAGAAAGTATTTCTTGCTCAGTTCAATACGATTAAGAAGCTTGCTGCGGAGGGACCGTGTATTTTCGTCGGGCGCTGTGCAGATTATGCGTTGGAGGGAAATCCTGATCTTCTGAGTGTGTTTGTGCACGCGCCGCTTGAGATGCGCGTCCGGCGAATTGCGAAACTGTATGATCTCACGAATAACAAGGCGCGCGACCGGATCAATAAGACGGATAAGCAGCGCGCAAGTTACTATAATTATTACACAAGTAAGAAATGGGGAAGTGCCTCCAGCTATGATATGACGATCGATTCCGGAATCTTCGGAATCGACGGTGCGATCGATATGATTATGCATGCGGTTGAGGTCCGTGAAAACGGAATCAGCCGGCACATATTTGACTGAGGGCGATTTGATTTGTCAGTGCGGCCGGTTTTGGACAGTCTCCGCACCTCCCGTCTTTTCCGGACGGGAGGTTGGAGGCTGTTTTCTCTTGCGAAAAGATGCGTTATTGATTTGTCTTTCTGTTTTTCAGATACGGAATCAGATATTCCCGGAAGATAAAGTCGATAATTGCCGCGATCGGGATTGCCAGAAGGATACCGATCACACCGAACATCCTGCCGCCGGCGATGATGCAGACCAGAATCCACAGAGACGAGACACCGAGCGTTTCGCCGAACAGCTTCGGCTTCAGAATGTACCCGTCGCATGTCTGAAGGATCAGTGTAAAGACCAGAAACCAGAGAGAATACCAGGGGTTCACAAGGAGAAGGATGAACGCACCGGTCACTCCGCCCAGAATCGGTCCAAACGTCGGAGCGAGATTTGTTACGCCCACGACAACCGAGATCAGCGTGCTGTACGGCATCCC
Source organism: uncultured Lachnospiraceae bacterium (assembly GCA_902797025.1). Taxonomy (GTDB): domain Bacteria; phylum Bacillota; class Clostridia; order Lachnospirales; family Lachnospiraceae; genus CADBRN01. The sequence continues at coordinate 24,631 of CADBRN010000097.1, read as the reverse complement.
GGCGATTTTCATGAATATGTAGTTGGCCAGTCCGACGATCAGCCCGTCGAGCAGGTCGCACACAATGTAGCGGACCAGGATCGAATTGCATCGTCCGAGAAAACGGACACAGGCCGGATAGCGTTTCTCCGGAATCATGTAACGGAGCAGTCTGCCGCTGTTTCGCTGAAGCCGGTTTTTGTCGAGAAGCATGTAGATCGCCAGTATAAATGAGATGACTCCGTTTACAAATCCGGTCCCGATCGTATAGGAGGTGTTGATCACCCGGTCCATAATATTCGGAAGGGAAGAGGTGATCTTATCCATCACGTTGTTCCCGAGTTCCGTGATCTTCGTGATATCGATATTTGAACCCGAAGTCTTATTGTTCAGCGAAGACAGCCAGCCGTTAAAAGAAGAAGCATAGCTGTCCAGATTATTGATAAAGGTCGCGATGCTTGAGATCAGCTGTGGAATGAGCGCGACGAAGAGAATGACAAGCAGTGAGAGAACAAGAACGATCGCACAGAGGACCGCGAGGTTTCTTGCAAGCTGTTCCCTGCTGATTTTCACAAAGAGCGTCCTTCGGAACAGATTGACGAGCGGATTGATCACATATGCGATGACGGCGGCGATCAGGATCGGTGAGATAAATCCGAAAAAGATTCCGATTCCGTGAAAAATTACATTGAGATGCGTAAGAATCACATAGAAAAGGACAGCGACGCACGCCGCCGAAGCGTAGACGCCCCATTGTTTTCCGGAAACCCATTTTTTGAACCAATTCATAGAGCGAGTCCTTTCTTTTAATCTTCGCGCAGATGTACGGCTTTCGCCGCTGTGCGTCTCCTGGAGTCGCTCATCGCCGCGTAATGCGTTTTCGTAGTATTGACATCCTTGTGGCCGAGTACATCCGCCACGAGATAGATATCGCCGGTTTCCTGATAAAGAGCCGTTCCGTAGGTGCTTCGAAGCTTATGTGGAGTGATCTTCTTGGTTGACGTAATCTGAACCGCGTATTTTTTTACGAGATTCTCGACTGTTTTGACGCCGATCCGTTTACGCTGGGAAGAAAAAAAGAGCGCGTGCTCGTGGCCGGCGACGGGTTCGACGCAGGCGCGATCCGTGTCGATATAGTCCTGAAGTGCACGGGCGACCTCTTCGCCGAAATAAACCATCATTTCATTGCCGCCTTTTCGGACTACGCGGATGCCGTTATTATGAAAATCGACGTCCTCGATATCCAGACCGACACATTCCGATACCCGGATTCCGGTACCCAAAAGCAGCGTGACGATTGCCAGATCGCGCGTACGGTATTTTTCGCAGTAGCTTTTCTGATGCTCGGACATCCTGGCATCCGTTCCGTTTTCGATCAGATCCAGCATACGGGCGACTTCGTCGGCGTCCAGGCGGATAATGTCTTTTTGATGCAGCTTCGGCATATCGACCTGCAGGGTCGGGTTTGTCCGGATCATTTCGTGCCGGTAATAATATGCATAAAATGTGCGCAGTGACGAGAGCTTTCTCTTGATGCCTTTTTCCCCGTTTGTGACGAGACGGCCATTGGAAGGTTCCCGGTAGGCTTTCAAAAACTCGACGTATTCCTCGAGATCGAGGGCCGTTACCTGATCCAGAACGTCGATCGTGAAATCGCGGATCTGATAACTTTTGAATTCCGGGTTTGCCTGAATCAGAAACTGAAAAAAGATCCGAAGATCATACGCATATTTGCAGCGCGTGTTTGTCGATGTCGTTGTGCTGATCCCACGGAAAAAGTCCCGCGTGAAATCCGGCAGGGTGCTCAAAACGGCACGCAGTTTCATTGTATTTGCAAGATCGGTCTGATCATGGTAGGTAATGCGTTTATCCATATAACCACCTCATACTCAGCTTCAACTATTCGATAAACCTGCGTTTTCCGAATAGTTATTTTTCTCTGGAACTATCCTACCACATTGAAACCGATCTGGCAATACGGCGCTGTTTGTCAGCGCCGCTTTTTTAACACCTTCAGACGCGTGAACTCCTCACGGTCTTTTTCTTCGAGTGCCTCGCTGATGTCTTTGACGAGCTGATTGAATCTCGGGATTGTAATGTTCTTCAGCGCGTTCGCTCGTTTTTGAGTCTTTTTGATATTCATCGCGAGGCGATACGCGGAGTTCTCGATCATTGACAGGCGTATCGTCAGTTCTTTCACTTTTAAGAATTTTTCGCGTGCTTCATCGAGTGACTGCCGTGTTGTATACAGTGCATACGTCGGCTTGAGTACATCCGGATCGGACTCGACAAGCGGGATGTCTACGCCCATGATACTCCGCGTCTTGATTCGGATGGAATCTTCGATCGGGATTGTGTTCGACAGGGTGCGGACATAGCTGATGCCATTTTCAATGTTTGCTTTCTGCAGCGCGATGTACGCCTCCCGGAATGTTTTGTCGATTTCCGACTGAATCGCATGAGCCTGGCCGATCAGATTCATGATCTCCCGAATCAGGATATTTCTCTTCCGGTCCATCAGGTCATACCCCATATCGGCAAGAGCAAGCGAGTTCTTCGCACGTATCAGATTTCCTTTTGTCGGAAAAACATTTGGATCCATACTGATTCATCCCTTTTCACCGGTTTATACCGGATCTGCTTCATTCACCGTGTCCGTTTTTGCGTCGTAGACAGACGGCCGGTAGTATTTGTCGAGTATTTTCGTATTTACACGGTCCAGTTCTCCCTTCGGAAGCAGACCGAGCAGTTTCCATCCGAGATCCAGAGTCTGTTCAATCGTCCGGTTTTCGTCCGGTCTCTGGCCGATGAACTGCTTTTCAAATTGTCTGCCGAAGATCAGATACTGTTTGTCGATCGTTGAAAGCTCATCTTCTCCGATGACGGATGCGAGATTTCTTGCTTCACCGACTCTTGCGTAGCAGGAAAACAGCTGGTTGGCGACATCCTGATGGTCTTCACGCGTGTAGCCCTCTCCGATTCCGTCTTTCATCAGTCTGGACAGCGAAGGAAGTACGGAAATCGGCGGATAAACGGACTGTCCGAACAGGTCCCTGTCCAATACGATCTGCCCTTCCGTGATGTAGCCGGTCAGATCAGGGATCGGATGCGTGATATCGTCGTTCGGCATCGTCAGGATCGGGATCTGGGTGACGGAGCCGCTGCCGTCTTTGACGATTCCGGCCCGCTCATAGATCGTCGCGAGTTCGCTGTAGAGATAGCCCGGATACCCTTTTCTGGAGGGAATTTCCCCCTTCGATGAGGATACTTCCCGGAGCGCTTCACAGAAGGAAGTCATATCCGTCAGAATGACAAGAATATGCATTCCGCAGTCAAAGGCCAGATATTCGGCCGTAGTCAGGGCAATTTTCGGTGTGATCAGCCGCTCGATCACCGGATCATTCGCGAGATTCATGAACATTACGACGTGATCCGACGCTCCGCTTTCCTGAAAGGTCCGCCGGAAGAAATCGGCGACATCATACTTGACACCCATCGCGGCGAACACAATTCCAAATTTTTCATCCGATTCCGCGTCGCCCAGGGATGCCTGCTGAACGATCTGCGCGGCAAGCCGGTCGTGCGGAAGGCCGTTTCCCGAAAAAACAGGAAGTTTCTGTCCCCGGATCAGAGTCGTCAGTCCGTCGATCGCGGAGATGCCGGTACGGATGTAATTTCGCGGGTAAACCCGTTCAACGGGATTCAGGGGAAGACCGTTGACATCCCGCTTCAAATCGGAATAGATCGGCCCCAGATGGTCGAGCGGTTCGCCGATTCCGTTGAACGTCCGCCCGAGCATTTCCTTTGAAAGCGCGATTTTCATCGGCCTTCCGGTCAGATGGACGCGTGTGTTTGAAAGTGACAGGCCGTCGGTTCCCTCAAATACCTGGATTACAGCCTTGTCTTTATAGGCGGAGACGATCTGCCCCAGCTTCTTCTGTCCGCCCTCCACGGTGAACTCGACAACCTCGTTATATGCGGCGCCTTCCACACCCTCGAGCACGACAAGAGGACCGTTGATATTCGAAAGGCCCAAATATTCGATCAACATTTCCGTCACTCCTTTACGCATTCTTCGCGATTACTTCGTCATAAAATCCGTCAATCGCCTTTTTGTAGTCCTCGAAAAGCTCCGTTTTATCATTTGGAACGTCATATTTAATTGCGATCACACGGTCGAATATATCGCTTTCCTTCAGCACCGACATCGGATGTCCCATAACCACCAGTTCCTTCGCTTTTTTGTAGAGATAATGAATCGTGTCCATCATCAGAAACTGCTTTTCCAGAGGTATGCTCGTGTCATCCTTATGAAAGGCATTCTGCTGCAGAAAGCCGAGCCGGATGACCCGCGCGATCTCCAGCGTCAGTTTTTGATCGTCCGGAAGTACGTCGGATCCGATGAGCTTTACAATTTCATTGAGCGAAGACTCCTGATGCAGGATGCTGATCAGCTCGGCGCGTCTTCTGGTGAAGAGCGGATTGACATGTTCCGCGTACCATCCCGAGAGCTCATGGTCGTATTCGCTGTAGGAACTCATCCACTGAATCGCCGGAAAATGACGCGCGTATGCCAGAGACTTATCAAGTCCCCAGAAACACCGTACATAGCGTTTCGTATTCATCGTGACCGGCTCGGAGAAATCACCTCCCTGCGGGGAGACTGCTCCGATGATCGATACGCTGCCGTTTGTTCCGTTCAGATTGCGCATCGCGCCTGCCCGCTCATAAAAGGAGGACAGCCTTGAAGCAAGATAAGCGGGGTACCCCTCTTCCGCAGGCATCTCTTCCAGACGTCCGGAAAGCTCACGGAGCGCTTCCGCCCAACGCGAGGTAGAATCTGCCATGATCGCGACGTCATACCCCATGTCGCGGTAATATTCGGCTAACGTAACCCCTGTGTAAATCGAAGCCTCACGCGCCGCCACCGGCATATTTGATGTGTTTGCGATCAGTACGGTCCGGTCCATCAGCGAGTTTCCGGTACGCGGATCCTCCAGTTCGGAGAATTCCTCCAGCACCTGTGTCATTTCGTTTCCGCGCTCGCCGCAGCCGATATAAATGATAATATCTGCGTTTGACCATTTCGCGATCTGGTGCTGCAGCATCGTTTTCCCGGTCCCGAATCCTCCCGGGATTGCGGCCGTGCCGCCTTTCGCGAGGGGAAACAGCGAATCGAGGATACGCTGTCCGGTGATCATCGGCTCAGTAGCCGGATAATGACTGTCAGAGGGCCTCGGAATACGGATCGGCCAGCGCTGGCAGAGAGTCAGGGTCTGATCGATGCCGTCATCCCGGTGAATTTTAACAATCGGATCCGTCACGGTGTGCGGACCGTTTTCGGCGATCCATGTAACTTTTGCACCGGGAACATCCGGAGGTACCATGGATCGGTGCATGATGCTCTTCGTCTCAGGAGTCTCTGCGATCACAGTGCCTCCGGAGACGAGATCGCCCGGATGGACTGTGATTGTGATATCCCATTTTCGTGACCGATCCAGTGAATCCGCCCGAAGTCCACGGGTGATGAAGTGACCGGACTGTTCCGCGATCTGATCGAGAGGGCGCTGAATCCCGTCGTAAATATTGTGAATAATACCGGGACCGAGCAGTACGGAGATCGCATCGCCGCTCCCCTCCACGACGGCTCCGGGCCGGAGGCCGGTCGTCTCCTCATAAACCTGAATCGTTGTCTGTTCGGAGGAAAGGCTGATTACCTCTCCGATCAGACGTTCGTTGCCGACATAGACCATTTCCCCCATGCGAAACGGTGTTGTGCCCTTGATCGAGACGACAGGCCCGTCGATTCCGTAAATGATTCCGGTTCGATTTTCACTCATCCCGCATGCCTCCCTCCACGGAAAATGCCTTTTTTTCCTCATCGAGCATCGCTGTGAAGGAATTGTCGATCATGATGTCCGGATCGGAAACGAATGCCTGAAGTCCTCCAAGGATCTCTTCTTTCGAAATATCAATCTTCACGCCGGTTTTTTCTGATACCGGCCGGATGAGATTCTGATCGGACGAGTCCACCAGGAACTGAATTTCCTTCTTGCTTCTTCCGGAGAGATTTGTCTGTATTTCCCGGATCTGATCACAAAGATAGGAAAGATATTCCGGCGACTTTTTAAAATCCACAAGTTTTTGTCTCACGTGGTCGAAAATCTGATTTCGGATACGCATTGTCTGATCCGAAAATTTTTTTCGGATTTCCGATTGCTGAGCAGTCAGAAGGCGGTTTGTTTCGCGGGCACACTTTGCCTGTTCATCCGCAACAAGCTGCTTTGCCTCAGACAGCTTGTCCTCCTTGTGCTGTGCGAATATTTGGTCCAGAGCAACCTGGTAATGTTCAACATCCTGGTCCGCCTGTTTTGTCGCAGCCTCAAGAGCATTTTTTCTGAAATGGTTCAGCTTTTCTTCGGTCGTCATAGATGATCACCTCACAATTTGATTCCTATCGCATCGTTCACATACGATGTGATAAAGTCTGCTTTGCGGCCGGTTCCGTGCCGGTCGGGAATTTCGATGAGCAGCGGAACCGGGTGGTTCAGCCGGATGTCGTCGATAATCTCCGGAAATTCTCCGCCGAGTTTTTCTGTCAACAGTATGATTCCGATTTCTTTGTCCGCAAGGACGGTATCAAAGGCCTGCCGAAGCGCATCGCGTTCGTGGACGACGACCCCGTCGATCCCAGCCAGACGCATCCCGGTCTGTGTGTCAATATTGTCGCTGATCAAAAACATTTTCATAAGGTTCTTCCTCCCGATTATGGATGCTCCGGCCGGAACTGAACCTTTCTTGCCATTTGCACGGAAAGGAACAGCGGATCAGAGCGCACCGATGATCATAAATGCAATGATCAGACCATACAACGCGATACCTTCTGCCATGGCGACGAAAATCAGAGATTTACCGAAGATGGAACCGTCCTCACTGATCGCCCCGAGTGCTGCGCTTGCCGAGCTCGCGACACCGATGCCGGATCCGATACCGGAGAGGCCGATTGCCAGTGCGGCGCCGATGTATCCGAGTCCGGTTCCGGTTCCGCTGCCTGCCGCAGCAGATACTCTTGAAGCTCCTGCCAGTGTCACGACCGCGACGACGCCGAGTATTCCAAAGAAGGTCAGGCAATTGGCAGCCAGCGAGTGGGCGTAGCGCTTTTTTGTCCGTTCGCCGTGATAAAACGCCGCGATGGGAATTACTATAGAAAGAACCAGTGCAATTGCCGTAAGAATTTGAATAAGTACAGTCATGATTATTGTCCTCCTGGAAGTTTGTATAAGTTAGTCAGCTTTCCGTTCTGTAAGATCGAGCGATTGATAAGATTCCATTCTGTATTTTATCCGGTCGGATGGACAGATTCACGGGCCGTTTTTTTCATCTGTCTGGAACGGCGTAAATTCGCGCCCTCCGCCCTGATAAAAACGGCTGAACATTTCATAATACTCCAGACGGAGCACCTGAATGGCGACCATCAGTCCTTCCATCGCCATAACAAACAGTTCCCCGACGATCAGTCCCGGAATACTTCCGAAACCACTGTTAAAACCGGTCAGCATCATGACAACCTGCATCATGGCAACGTGGCTGACTGCGTAAGCGCCGACACGGACATAAGAAAGCGTGTTGGACAGATAGGTCAGCAGCGTTTCAAACGTCTCAAAAAAGGCCTGTACGAAATACATCCCTTTGCCGCCTTCGATTGCCGGTTTTTGTTTCGAAGCAATCCGGCCGAGCATTTCTTTGAGAAAGATCGCAGCCAGTGAAGCAATCAGCGGAATCAGGATGACCGGGACCATTTTTTTCAGTGTCATTGTACCGGACATCGTCAGAAACATCATCAGAACGATCGTTCCGTAAAAAACGATTCCCGCGAGAGCATTCTGACTGAACCAGATGTTTTCACGATTTTTCTGCCGGATTGCGTTGATGATTCCCATCAGCATGTTCAGAAGAATCATGATCATACCGAAAGCTACTGAGAGTACAAAAACGGTGTTCATGGTTCCGAGACCCGGAAGAGCAATCATATCGTCCTTCGGACGGATCAGCGCGCTGTAGGGGAAGAATCCTTCAAATCCGAAGAAACTGTTGTATACAAGTCCCCAGATGACGGAGAAAATTCCGGCCGAACCGAGAATTGCCGCCAGATCCTTATGCTTGAAATGATAGATCAGAAATCCTCCGATCATAAAGCAGAGGCCCTGACCCACATCTCCGAACATGATACCGAAAAGGAATGAATAGGTCAGCGCCACATAAATCGTAGGATCAAACTCATCATATTTCGGAAGCCCGTACATCCGCACGAACATCTCGAAGGGACGGAATGGTTTCGGGTTTTTCAGTTTTGTTGGCGGAACGGTGCGGGGATCCGCGTCTCTGTCATTGACCGTGCAGAATACGTCCGCATCATCAGCGATATCGTTCTGGAACGATACTGCGTCACTTTCGGACATCCATCCGCAGAGGACGTAGAATTCTCTGTCGCCGGCCTTTGTGCATGCCGCGTATTTTCGTATTTCGAAGCAGCGGCTGTATTTTTTCAGAGCATCTCTCGCACACAGAAGAGCTTCTTCGTGCCCGTGGAGAAGCGAGGCAATCGCCTGGTCTGCCTGCCTGATCCGGTCGTCCATCTCTCCGATTTTCCGGACGCTGCGGCTGTACTCTTCTTCCGGCGTATCTTTCATATCTTCCGGAATATCAGTCCGTAAAAAGTGGAACGACCGGTACACATCATCGTTTCCGGCTGCATTTTCCGCAGTTGTGAAATAAACGCCGTAGACATACTGCTCATCCTTCGAGCACTGACAGAAAATGGTATCGTTTTCTTCATAAACATAGGTATCAAACTTGCGGAAGTACTCGACGGGAATTCTTCCAAAACGTGCCTGAATAAACCGGAAGCCGCGAAGCACTGAAAAACTGATCGGAAGTCCGCAAAACGGCGCGGCGACATTTCTGGCGTTTTCGTAGTGCTTTTTTTGCTCTTCATACCGTTCTTTTTCCTGCCTGAGCTTTTCGAGCGGCTCACGCAAATCGCCGATCAGACGAAACGCGTCGTCCGGAGACATGCCCGGATTCCTCTGACCGTGCTGCTTTTCGCTGCAAAATGGCTCTGGAAGGAATCGGATGATTTTTTCAACGGAAGAAATTCTGTCTGAATATGGATTTTGTTCTACGTACGGAGTCAGTACCTTCTCTGTTTTAAACTCCGTCAGCGCGTTTTCCAGATGAATTTCGTATCCGGATAAATACCGGATCGTGACACGGTCGATGTCTTCTTTCGGACCGATGATGCTCATGAATTTCATTTTTTCAATCATGACTGCATTTCCTCATACTTCTTATCGAACGAGCAGATGGCGCATCGCGTCAGGTCCCGCTACTTTGTAGCGCACACACTCGAGAGCGATGATGAGTTCATCTACCTCATGCTCTTTCGTGTAGAGATAAGCATAAATGGTTGCAAGAGAATATGGTTCGCGGCGCGATCCTTTTCTCAGAATTTTTTTCATATAAGCGGAATAGTCCGCTTCGATCCGGTTCGGATCAATTGTTTCGAACACATGGCCGTAATAACTGTTTTTCATACAGGTCAGCAGTGTCGGAAGATCTCCGGCATTGACCATCCCGGTCAGTTCGCTTTTGCTGATATGATAATTCAGCGGAATCAGAATGGAAAAGATTTCGGCGCCTGACATCTGATAATATCTTTTACAGCGGTAGATCCACTGCATATTCAGCATCTCAAACTTTGAACCGAGAATTTCCGTCAGTTCCATGCGGTCAAGCTTATCGGTCAACGTATCTTTTGCATTCCAGAAACAGGAAAAGCTGTACAGGTCAAGTGCAGCCTCGTAATCAAACAGACCTTTTCGCTCAAGGTGCGAAATCCGGTTCAGCGGTGCATAATAGCCGGTGTTTTTCAGAATCCTGAGAAATGCATCGATGGATTCCGCACATCTGAGCTGATCAAAACGCAGAGAAGAAATACGATGAAAGTATTTCTCAAACGGCTTTACATCAACCGGGGTGTGATTTTGGTCAAACAGTCTTGCAAGACATTCCTTGAGAAAATAGACCTCATATCGCATAAAGTACAATTTCAGAAAACGGCGCTGGTCCTGATCTGCAAACAGATAGATTTTGTAAAAATCCCGGTATACCGTTTCGCGCAGAATCGGTTCGAGCTGCCCTCTGTGAATTTCGGAAGGAACGATGTCTCCCAGTATGCTTTTGTAAGCCGGTTTTCTTTTCAGATACGCGGCAACGGCCTGAACATTTTCCTGCTGCGTCAACTCCCGCAATTCATCAGCGGAAAGCAGGCGGCTCCGCATTGCCATGATTTTCGCTGTCAGTCCGCTGTATGATATGATTCCTGACAAATCATCACTTCCTTATTATCCGTTGGAAAATCTTTTCCGATATTTCGTCCAGACGGCTTTCAAAATAAGAATCAATTGTGTGAAATTTTTCATCGGCTTCGGTTTTTAGCCGTTTTACCTGTTTTTCTCTGGAATCTTCCAGTTCTTTTTTGATACAGGTAATATCACGATGGGTCTTCTCCCTGATATCCTCATCGAATTTTGAAATCCGTTCTTTCTGAGCGATATCCAGCTTTTCTTTTCTGATTTCCACCTCATCTATGATGGCAGCGGCAGATTTTTCTATCTTTGCGAGTTCGTCGATGATCACATCCATGTGATCTCCACCTCCTTCCCGCGATCGTTTCGTGTGGAATTTTTATGGTACGGAATTATACAAAGCATCTGTTATGATTGTAATGCGCGAATATTACAGAAATATTAATGTTGACAGGCGGAATTCGGGCTGTTGAATCCTTCGGAAAATCGTATTACAATAATTTAAATAGGGGAATCATACGGGGGAATGAAGCTATGGCAAGGATCAATGAATATTCAGGTTCATCATGGAACCGTCGGAACGGAACGCAGGACAATACCATGCTTTTAAGCGAGGCGGACGATATTTTCAAAAGACTGTCCTCTTCGCTTCAGACGGCGGATAAAGAACTGGTGTCTCTCTATAACGATATGATTACAAAGGCGGTTGATTATGCGGGAGTCCGGAGTGAATGGCTGCTTCTTGACGCCGACGAAAAAAAATACAACAAAGAACAGCGGACTCTTCTTCATGATACATTTATCGTCACACTGAATACGCTTGAGGAAGCGATGGCAGCACGCAATATTTCAACAATCTGGCGCGACCGGCTCGGCAGCGACCGCAGACGGATCGGCGATTTTGCGTGTTATCTCGCGCTGTTTTACGGACTGAACAGCAGATAAGGAACCGATCAGAACAGAATACTCATGACGAGCGGAACGGTTACGAAAGAGACAACCGTTGTCATCATGATCGCCTGCGAAAGGAAGGCCGTATCACGGCCTTCTTTTTCTGATTGAATCAGCGGCAGGTTTGCGATCGGAAGCGCCATCATAAGACAGTATGTTCTTACGGCTGCGCCGCCTGTGCCTGCGGTTCTTAACAGCAATACCAGCCCGATCGGAAACGCGATCATTCTGATGCCGATGAAGATCCAGAGCCTTGCGGACTTCATGGATTTGATGATCGGCTGTTTTGCAAGGGATGCTCCAAGCAGGATCATTGACAAAAAGACGGTCGGATTGCCGGCATGCGTGATCAGACTGACGCAGGGTTTTGGAAGGCGGATATCAAACCAGTAGATAAGGAGGGCAAGAACCGCCATGATTATTCCCGGATTGATCAGATTGCGGATGCGGAACCGATCTTTCCCTGTGCTGAGCAACAGGATCCCGTGTGAATAAAATACCAGAGTAAACAGGATATTGCATAAGATGACATAGATCATCTCATTTCCGGAAAGAAGGGCTTTTGCGAGCGGGATACCGATAAAGCCCGTATTCGTATAGACGGTGATAACATTGTAATATCGCTGCTGATCCCTGTCGCGGACGCGAAGGATGTGCGGCATCGCCATACCGAAAAGACACAGAAAACCATACAGCAGGGCACAGAGAATGAGTCCGACTGTAAAGTCCGAATGGGTTGTTGTGATCGTACCGCCGGTAACCATCGACAGAAGCGTCATCGGGTTGCAGATATTTACGATAATCCACGATAGATTTTTCGCGGTCCCGTCATTCAAAATATGGATTTTGTAAAGCCAGATCCCGATCACTACAAGGACCAGGATCACACACATTTGCTGAAGAATCACCGCTGCTTCCATCGTCTGCTCCCCTCTTTTGCACTACATTATAAAGAACCGCATTGCATCCGTCAAAGCAAAAAAATCTGTACGGGCAAATCGATTTGTTGTATGATAACTGCAGGAAATGTTTAAAAATAAGGAGGTATTATTATGGCAGTTGAACATCCGGATTGTGCGTATTGTGCAGAGGGAGACATCGTCGCGAAGTTTGGTTATAAAGTCTGCGAGCTTCCGGCGAGCAAGGTTTATATTTTCAAAGAGCAGTCCCATCCGGGAAGATGTATCGTCGCGGCAAAGTGGCACGTTGCGGAATTGATCGACCTGACACCGGAACAGCGTTCCGCATATTTTGAGGACGTAGCAAAAGTATCACAGGCGATCCATGATGTTTATCATCCGGACAAGGTTAATTATGGCGCATACGGCGACACCGCCGGCCATATGCATATGCACCTTGTTCCGAAGTACAAGGGCGAGTTTGAATGGGGCGGAACGTTTGAGATGGATCCGAACCGCAAAAAACTCACGACGGACGAGGAATGCGAGGCGGTCGCTTCAAAACTCCGTGAGGCCATTCTCGGATAATCCGTTTCAATCGAACCATTCGCCCGGGAGTATGGAAAATCATTTTTCCGGAGACGGGCATCTGTGCGAAAAGAGGGCTGGTGACCAGCCCTCTTTTCATAAAATAAAGGGGTAACCGCTCGGGCCGGCCGCGGGTGACATTAATCTTTGCACTCGGACGAGTAATAAGGAATACAGATCTTATTGCCTGCGTAGATGGTGTCACTGGGTAGATGGTTGATCGAACATACCTCATCGATATAATCCGTGATCCGGTCGTATGCGCCGTTTCCGCTGTACTCTTCCGCGATCGACCACAGTGTGTCGCCGCTCTTCACTTCATAGCTGGTATAATATTTATACAGGTCTGCGGGATCTGCCTTCGTTTTCCTGGAGGTGAACGCCACGATCCCGGTTAAAATGAATGCGGATGTGATTAAAATCACCAGAACCGTCCTGAGAGAAATTATTCTGCTTCTGCTTTTTCCACTTATTCCACTCATATCGAAACCCCTTCCTCTCCCGGCAGGGATCCTTTTCAGATATCATACCGGGAACAGATACTTTCACTAAAAAAATAGAACAAACGTTTGTTTCGTATGCTTGAAGCTTATCACTAGAACAGATGTTTGTCAACAGCTTTTTTAGAACACTTGTTTGTGTTTCCGGTTGCCTTCTGCGGAAGGCTGTGCTATTATGTAAAGGCAATCATTCCGGGAGGTTATTTTATGGGAAAGACAAGGGAACCTGGGAAAAAGCAGAAAGAAATTCTCGATTATATCAAGAAAGAAATTCTGACGAGAGGATATCCCCCGACTGTTCGTGAGATCTGTACGGCAGTCGGGCTGAAATCGACCGCGTCAGTTTATTTTCATCTGAACGCACTTGAGGAAAAAGGTCTGATCGCGAGAGATCCGGATAAACCGCGGGCGATCGAGATTCTTGATGATGATTTTCAGGATCTGCGCGTCGGAACGCTCTCCGCTGACCGGGGAGGCGTTATTCCGGCGCCTCCGGATGAATCGGTTGTTCAGGTTCCGGTCATCGGACGCGTCGCCGCCGGCACTCCACTCCTTGCCGTCGAGCAGATCGAGACGTATCTGCCGATGCCGGTCGACCGCCTTCCGAACAATCCGTGCTTTATTCTGAAAGTCCGGGGTGACAGTATGATCAATGCCGGCATATTCAGCGGCGACTATGTCGTCGTGGAAAAAACGCCGACAGCTGAAAACGGAGATATCGTCGTCGCGTTGCTTGACGACTCCGCGACTGTAAAAACGTTTTACAGAGAAAACGACTGTATCCGCCTTCAGCCTGAAAATGATTCCATGAAACCGATCATTGTACGGGATCAACTGGAAATTCTGGGAAAAGTTTTCGGCCTGTTGCGCTTTTTTTGAGAAAGTTGTTGTCTGGACAATAGCAAACAGCAAAAAATGATGGTAATATATACGGGTCGTCCGTTTAGGACGGCCTGTTTTCATAATAAGTAAGGAGAATGGTAAAATGCGCATAAAAGACATTCTGAACAGCAGAAAAGTTACCATATCGTTTGAAGTTTTTCCGCCGAAAACTGCCGATAATTATCGTTCGGTTGAAGCGGCGACGGTGAAAATCGCGGCGCTGCGTCCTGATTTTCTGAGTGTGACATACGGAGCCGGAGGCGGAACGAGTGAATATACTCTGAATATCGCCCAGAACCTGAGAGACAACTATGGTGTCGAAGTACTGCCCCATCTGACCTGTGTGTCTTCCACGAAGGAGCATGTCAGGGATATGATCGCTCAGTTTAAACAGCGAGGATTTGAGAATATTATGGCACTCCGGGGAGACATCCCGAAGGACGGCCGCAGGGCGAATGATTACCAGTATGCATGTGAGCTGATTCGCGATATCCGTGAGCAGGGTGATTTCTGCATCGGCGGGGCCTGCTATCCGGAGGGACACGTGGAGTGCGCGACGAAGGATGAGGACATCCGCCATCTGAAAGAGAAAGTCGATGCGGGATGTGATTTTCTGACGACTCAGATGTTCTTTGATAACAGCATCCTTTACAATTTCCTTTACCGGATTCGGGAAGCAGGTATCACCGTACCGGTTCTTGCCGGCATCATGCCGATTACGAATGCGAAGCAGGTGGCAAGGACGGTTTCTCTCTCGGGAACGTATCTTCCGGCGCGTTTCAAGTCGATCGTCGACCGCTTCGGAAGTAATCCGGCAGCGATGAAACAGGCAGGCATTGTCTATGCGACCGAGCAGATTATCGATCTGATCGCGAACGATGTGAATCATATACACGTTTACACGATGAACAAACCGGAGATCGCGGCCGGAATTATGGAAAGCCTTTCCGCGATAATCGGTTGAACTTTCGGCTGTAGATTCAGATAAGAGAATTGAAAATGATCGAACTGGACAGAAAAGAGACGCTGCGTTATCTCGGCTTCCGGAACGGGAAGGAACCGGACGCGGTTCTTCAGGAAAAAATTGAAAAATGCGGGCAGGAACTGCAGAACGCGGTCCGTCCGAAATCAATCGTACGCCGCTTTGCTCTGGAGCGGCCGGATGAAAAGACGCTTCGATTTGCAGGACTTACGGTGGTCAGCCGCAATCTTTCGAAAAATCTGGCGAACTGTTCGTCGGTCTATCTGTTTGGAGCGACGCTCGGTGTCGGGCCGGATCGCCTGATCGCACGCGCGCAGATTCGCAAAATGAGTGATGCCCTGATTTATCAGGCTGCTTCTGCTGCGATGATCGAGACCTGGTGTGATATAGTCAATGAAAAGATCCGGAAAGAAGCCGCAGACGAGCGGCTCTTTACAAGACCGCGCTACTCTCCGGGATACGGCGACTGTCCGCTTGAACTTCAGCGTGATCTGATCCGGGTTCTGGACGCGCCGAAGCAGATCGGTCTGACCCTGACCGATTCGCTGTTGATGATGCCTTCAAAATCCGTCACGGCGATCGTCGGGGTCTCGGATGTTCCGGTTATCTGCCATCCGCAGGGCTGTGAAGCCTGTGCTAAAACGGACTGTGAATATCGCAGATAACCGACAGCGAAGCATTTGCGAAAATCTTGAAATAGATGGAGGATTTTATGAGACGAGATATTCCGATCGGCAAAAAGAGGCTTTTTTTTGATGGAGCCACCGGTACGATACTTCAGGAGATGGGACTTTCTGCGGGAGAGCTTCCGGAGACCTGGAATCTGATTCACCCGGATCGTGTTCTGGCGATGCACCGCGCCTATCTTGACGCCGGCTGTGATATCTTCAATACGAATACATTCGGTGCGAATGCGTTGAAATACCCGGATAATCTTGAAGAAATCGTGACCTCAGCCGTCCAGATCGCGGGCCGTGCCCGCAAAGAGGCAAACCGGGAGGACGCGTTTATCGCGCTCGATATCGGACCGACCGGCAAGCTGCTTGAGCCTATGGGAGATCTTTCCTTTGAGCGCGCGGTGGAACTCTTCGGCGAGGTTGTGCGGATCGGAAGCGGCGCAGGTGCGGATCTCATCCTGATCGAAACGATGGCAGATTCGTACGAGGCGAAGGCGGCCGTACTTGCGGCGAAGGAGAACTGTGATCTTCCGGTGTTCATCACGGTGACGTTTGACGCGGGCGGAAAGATGCTGACCGGAGGAACGCCGGAATCGGTGACTGCGATGCTCGAGGGTCTGGGGGTTGATGCGCTCGGTGTGAACTGCGGTATGGGACCGGAGCAGATGATTCCGATCGTCAAACGATTTGTTGCCGCGGCTTCGGTGCCGGTGATCGTCAACCCGAATGCGGGACTTCCGAGAAGCGAAAAGGGACGCACGTATTATGATATATCACCGGATGAATTTGCGGAGTCGATGCGTGAGATTTCGCTGCTTGGCGCGCATGCCGTCGGAGGGTGCTGCGGCACCACTCCGGAACACATCCGAAAAGAGATTTGCCTTTGCAGGGATCTGCCCTTCCATGAACCGGTCAGAAAGCAGATCTCAGCCGTCTCATCCTTTTCAACTACGGTTGTTCTCGGAGAGAAGCCGGTCCTGATCGGTGAACGGATCAACCCGACGGGCAAAAAGAAATTTAAAGAGGCTCTGAAGAACAGAGATATCGATTACATCCTGAACGAGGGATTTCGTCAGGAGGATGCCGGCGCGGACATTCTTGACGTCAATGTGGGGCTTCCGGAAATTGACGAACCGGAGATGATCGATGCTGTCATAAAATCGCTCCAGAGTGTTACCGCTCTTCCGCTCCAGATCGATACATCGGATCCGGAGGCGATGGAACGGGCGATGCGTCATTACAACGGAAAGCCGATGATTAATTCGGTGAACGGGAAAGAAGAAAGTATGCGGACCGTTTTTCCGCTCGTCAGAAAATACGGCGGTGTCGTGGTCGGACTGCTTCTGGACGAGGACGGGATACCGGAGACGGCGGACGGCCGTATCCGGGTGGCGAAAAAAATCATCCGGACCGCGGCGGAGTACGGGATTGAAAAGAAGGATCTTGTTTTTGACGCACTTGCGCTCACCGTTTCTTCCAATCAGCAGTCCGCAGTGGTTACACTCGAGACGATCCGCCGTCTCCGCGATGAACTCGGAATGCATTCGATTCTCGGAGTGTCGAATATTTCCTTCGGCCTGCCCAGGCGCGAGCTGATTAATGCTTCGTTTTTTACGATGGCGATGCAGAACGGGCTTTCCCTTGCGATCATCAATCCGAACAATGAAGCGATGATGAATGCATATCGCGCATACCTTGTCCTCGCAGGACTTGATCCGCAGTGTGAATCGTTTATCCGCACCTATGCAGGAACAAAAGCGCCTGTATCCGTTCCGGATGGGGGATCCGCTTCGCACGGCGGGTCGGGTGAAGCGGGAGGCGCTGTTCCCGGAAGCGGATCAGATGGGACCGCCGGCGGCCGGTCCGCCGCAGCGCCTGAAGGATTGGACGGCACACTTGCGGACTGTATTGAACGCGGGATGGAAAAGAAAGCGGCAGAGGCAGCCGGAACGGCGCTTGAGAACGGCGCTTCTCCACTCGATCTTGTCAACGGGCAGCTGATTCCTGCTCTCGACCGTGTCGGTCAGGGATTTGAAAAGGGAACGCTCTTTCTCCCGCAGCTTCTGATGAGTGCGGAGGCTGCCAAGGCTGCTTTTGAGATCGTGAAGCAGTATATGACCGAAGACAGCGCCGCGAAAAAGGAACCGGTGATTCTGGCGACCGTGAAGGGCGATATCCATGATATCGGAAAGAATATCGTCAAGGTTCTGCTGGAGAATTACGGGTACGATGTGATTGATCTGGGACGGGATGTTCCCCCGGAGGTAATTCTGGAGACGGCGCTTAAAAACGATGTTCATCTGGTCGGCCTCAGCGCGCTGATGACAACTACGGTTGTAAATATGGGAGAGACCATCCGCCTGCTGAATAAGGAAAAACCCGATACCGTGACGGTTGTCGGAGGCGCTGTGATGAATCCGGAATATGCGGAGCAGATCGGCGCAGATTATTACGCGAAAGACGCGATGGCTACCGTACACGTTGCGGATACCGTCTTCCATCATGAAGAGTCCTGAGAAAACAAAACAGCAGCCGGTCAATCCTGTATGCGGCAGGAAATGATCGGCTGCTTCGTCAAGGCGGATCTTACTCTTTCGCCTGACTTACCTGGTTTCACTTATTGGAACGCTCTTCTGTGAAACACCCGTTCTGCGGCTTCGATGACGTGCTTTGCAAGGACCGCTGTCGTAACGGATCCGACACCCGCCGGTACGGGGGTGATCGCGGATACGATCGGTTCGACTTCGTCAAAGTCGACATCTCCGCATAATTTTCCCTCTTCGTTGACATTGATTCCGACATCGATGACAATCTGTTCTTTGCGGACGAACTCAGAAGTTACGAGTCCGGCCTTCCCGGCAGCTGCGACAAGGATTTCCGCGTTCCGGCAGACAGAAGCCAGTCCGGCCGTCCTTGTGTGGCACATCGTCACCGTTGCGTTACGTGCCTGAAGCATCATCGAAACGGGTTTTCCGATCACGAGACTTCGTCCGATCACTGCGACATTCCGCCCGGTCAGATCGATTCCGTAATAGTCGAGAAGTTCCATGCAGGCCTGGGCCGTGCAGGGTGCGAATCCCGGCCCTTTTCCGGAAAATACGGTGGCCAGGGAGCGGCTTGTCATACAGTCCACATCCTTCGCGGGATCGAGCATCATGCAGGCCCGTTCTTCAAGTTCCCGGTCCGGAAGAGGCCGGAACATCAGACACCCGTGTATCGAGGGATCCTGATTGATTGTCTGAATTGTGTCAGAAAGCTGCGCACCGCTGCATTCTTCCGGCAGGATAAATTTTGTAACTGCGATTCCGGCTTTTTCACAGCGCTTCATCGCTCCACGCTCATAAGACAGATCATCTTCGCGGTTTCCGACCCGCAGAATTGCCAGACGGGGCGCAATGCTTCTGTGAATCAGTTCATCGCTGCGTCGTTTCAGATCGTCAGTGATCGCATTTGCAACAGGCGCGCCCTTTAAAAGTTTCGCCATCGTGACATTCCTCATTTCTATTTTGAAAAAATTCCGTTGGAAATTCAGTTTCTGAAGGTCACTCCTCTTCTCTGCGGATCCGGCGGCTGACCGTTTCAACGATGAGATCTGCCTTCTGCAGTGAGTCGCGGAGAATACGGTTCACGTCGTCTTCCAGTTTGGCTGCCTGTTTCCGATCGCGCAGGGAGGAGGTGTTGATAAAAACATTCATCGCTGCGCTTTCCAGAGCGGCATGGCAGATCGATGCACCGCAGCCGACGTCTGAAATAAGCAGAACGCTGCCTTTTTCCAGCATCTTCAGCAGCAGATCGATCACTTCAGAACAGCACCGGACCATTTCCATAGGAGCGCGGCAGGCGTTTAAAGTGGCGGTTTCCAGCACATCCTCTCTGGAAGGATCATCTTTTGGGATTGAATAAGCCTGAGACAAGGGCTGAAAAGCATCCGCGTCTTCATCAATCAGCGCCAGAAGACGTATCCGGAGTTTTTCGGCCTGCCCCATGATGTGGTTCAAATCGTCTTCGTACTGTGCATATTTTTTTTTCCCGATCGTGAAGTTTCCGACCATCAGGCAGAGGGATGAAGCAAGCGCTCCGGCGAGGGCCGCGGCGCCGCCGCCTCCCGGAACCGGTTTTTTTGAGGCAAGCGCCCCGGTGAAATTCCTGCAGGTATAATCGATCAGTTTTCTTTCTGTTTCTGCCATTGCGCGTATCCTCTTTCCTTTAAGAATCACTCTTCCCGGAGAGGGAGTTTCACCGCATCGCTCCAGATACGGTCCAGTCCGTAAAATTCGCGGTTTTCTGTATCGAACAGGTGAATTACGAGATCGCCGTAGTCCATGAGGATCCAGTTTGCCGTACGGAACCCTTCGATCTGCCGCGCCGTATACCCGACTTTTCCCATAACTTCCCCGACATTTTCGCACATCGCCTGAAGCTGATTGCGGTTGGATCCGCTTGCGATGATAAAATAATCTGCCAGCGAAGAAATTGCAGATATATCAAGGAGGCTGATGTTCTCTGCCTTCTTCTCCTCAAGCGCCCGGATCGCCAGATCCGCCGTTTTTCTCATCTCTGTCATCTTTTCCATACTCCTTTTTGAAAATGGTTGTTGCAGGGTCATCGGGCAGAACATCCGTCCTGACGGTCAGCTTCAACGATCCGGTTTCTGTAAAATTCAAGCGCTTTAAGCGTCATCGGATCCATTGATTTCGGGTTGTCGGAAAGATAGTCGACTGTGTCGTGCAGAATTTCATAGACACACCGATCGAGATCGGTAAATGCCAGGCGGCGCAGTTCCGGAAGGCGGGGCGCTTTATCGCGGTTCGGCTCGATATAGTCGGCGGTGAAGAGGATGCTTTCGAGAAGAGTCATCCCCGGTCTGCCGGTCGTGTGCCAGCGGATCGCTTCAAGGATCCGGGGATCTGTGATACCGTACGTGCTGCCCGCGACATAGACGCCGATTTTTGAGTGAAGCAGTGCGGGATGCTCAAGCTCAAACGCGGAGACTTCAATCTTTTTTTTCTTTGCCAGCTGACGCATCTCTGCGTTTGACATACACTTGGCGCAGTCGTGCAGAAGACCCGCCCGGCGTGCGGAATTGAGGTCTTCCCCGTAGCGCATCGCCAGCGCACACGCGGTGTACGATACACCGAGCGTGTGCCGGTAGCGGTTCTGCGTCAGAGCATTCTGCAGCTTCTGTTCAAGATCTTCCCATTCTGACTTTGTCTTCATATCTTCTCCCCGCTCAATAACGGATCCCCGTCCGGTCCTTCCTCCGGGACGTTTCTGTAAATGCCATGTTCATTGATATAATCGATCACGCAATCCGGTATATAATAACGGACAGATTCACCCCGCCGGATCATCGTCCGGAGGACGTGTGACGCGATATCAAGATTTGGAGTGTCAAGTTTCAAAAATGTTCCGCCGTAGCGGGCGCGCTTCCTGCGGATCTCACGGTCAAAATCCTCCGGTGCGATCTGATTGCGTGTCGCCACAACAAGCGTACAGGCATCGACGATTCGCTGTGGTTCACGCCACGTATCGAAATCAAACAGACTGTCCGCTCCGATGATGAAGTAGTAATCGGTGTCGGGATATTCCGCACGGAGTTTTTCGAGCGTCCTGTAGGTATAACTGTACCCGTCGGCGTTCATCTCACGCCTGGAAAGTGTAAAATGCGGGTTTGAACGGATCGCCCGGAGAACCATACCGGTGCGCTCTTCATCCGAAGCGCGGCCCTCGCGGTGAAGCTTATGCGGGGGATTTCCCGCGGGCATAAATTCGATCCGGTCCAGGTGGAACTGCCGGTATGCAGCTTCCCCCAGAATCAGATGTCCGATGTGAATCGGATCAAATGTTCCCCCCATGATTCCGACCTTGTTTCGCTTTTTCATGACACATCCGTCCCTGTCTGTCACTGCTTCGGAAGCGTAATTTTTTTCCGGTTTTCTTTGCCCTGACGGTACAGGACGATCTTTCTTCCGATCACCTGGACGACCTGGGACCGCGTCCTTTCCGCGAGTGTCGCGGCGGTTTCCCGGAGATCCTCCGGGTCATTTTTCTGAACGTTTACCTTGACCAGTTCACGGGCAGCAAGTGCCTCTTCTACCGAAGCGGTCACTTCCGGAGTGAGCCCGGTCCGTCCGATCTGGATCGTCGCATCGATCGTCATCGCCAGGCCTTTTAAATACGCGCGCTGTTTACTTGTCAGCAAAATTGTTTCTCCCTTCTTTGAAAGAAAAAATTTCTGAGTTTATTTTACACCATTATTTATAATATTCAAACGTATGTCCGTACATCCGGATGGTATCGCCGTCTTTTACACCGGCTTCTTCCAGATCCCTCAGGATTCCGCTCTCGGAAAGAAATTTCTGGAAGAAGGCAAAGCCTCTCTCCGAATCAAGATTTGTATAACCCAGCATCTTTTCGATCTTCGGGCCTTCGACGATGAAGGTATCTGCTTCCTCTTCGGAACGGACAATGGTGTATGGAAGATTCATAACCGGGGGAAGGATTTCATCGACGTCAATTTCCGGCTGAAAGTGCATCGTATCCTTCGGAATTTCCGAGAGCTTCTGTTTCACATAATAGAGAAGTTCACGGATGCCGGCTCCGGTTGCGCCGGAAATCGGAAATACAGGAATTCCCTGTGGCTCAAATTCTTTTTTCAGGCGGTCAACGGGGCTTTCCTCACCGGTTTCATCGTAATATTCCTGATAGATCAGATCGGTCTTGTTCGCCGCGATGACCTGTGGCCGTCTGATCAGCTCCTCACTGTAGTTTGCCAGTTCGGAGTTGATTTTCCGTACATCATCGATCGGATCGCGGCCCTCGCTTCCGGATGCGTCTACCACATGGATGAAGAGACGCGTACGCTCGATGTGGCGGAGGAACTCGATACCGAGACCGGCTCCCTCGGAAGCGCCTTCGATCAGCCCCGGGATGTCTGCGGCAACAAATCCCCCGCCGTCCAGATCGACGACGCCGAGATTCGGCTGAAGCGTCGTGAAATGGTAATCTGCGATTTTCGGCTCGGCGTTCGAAATCCTTGAAAGCAGTGTTGATTTTCCGACGTTCGGAAAACCGATGAGTCCGGCGTCCGCGATCAGCTTCAGTTCAAGGCGGATGGTAAGTTCCCGCGCCGGTCCTCCCGGCTGTGCGAACTGCGGAACCTGCATCGTAGCAGTGGCAAAATTCATATTGCCGCGGCCGCCGCGGCCGCCCTTCAGAAGGATGACATGGCGGTTCTCACCGGACAGATCCGCGATCACCTTTCCACTCTGGTCATCATAGATCACCGTCCCTTCCGGGACCTTCAGGATCAGATCTTCGCCGTCGCTTCCGTGGCGCCGCCTTTTTTCCCCTTCCTGGCCGTTTCCTGCGGAAAACTTTCTGCGGTGCCGGTATTCTGCCAGTGTGCTCATTCCGGGATCGACTTCAAAGATAATATCACCGCCGCGGCCGCCGTCTCCTCCGTCGGGTCCGCCGGCAGCGACATATTTTTCGCGGCGGAAACTGACGTGACCGTCGCCGCCTTTTCCGGAACACACTGTTATTTTAGCTCTGTCTGCGAACATGATTTTTTCTCCGTATTAAAAGGATCTTTGAAAAAAGCTGCCGCAGATTTCTGCGACAGCTTCGATGAACTTATTCGGCAGCTTCAGCGACCGGAAGCACGGAAACTTTCTTTTTGTCTCTTCCGACTCTCTGGAAACGGACGATACCGTCTGCCGTAGCGTACAGCGTATCATCCTTGCCTTTTCCGACATTTTCACCCGGATGGATGTGGGTGCCGCGCTGTCTGTAAAGAATGTTGCCGGCTTTTACAAACTGTCCGTCCGCTCTCTTCGCTCCGAGGCGCTTGGACTCGGAGTCACGGCCGTTCTTTGTGGAACCGACACCTTTTTTATGAGCGAAGAACTGGATGTTCATTCTGATCATGATGGTTGCACCTCCTCGAATAAAATCTGCAAATATGACTCGTACGACTCTGCGATCTCTTCCAGTCCGAGAATCATCGCCCGGATCAGAAGCTCCGTATCATGGGAACAATCTTTGTCGAGACAAAAACGAATCACAGCCTGATCCTCATCCGCATCGGAATAACCCTCTCCCGTGAACTTCGCGATCGCATTGATCGTTGTAATCACGAGGGCTGATACGGAGGCACAGACAATATCTTCTCCCGCGTCCGCGTAGCCGGAATGACCATCACAGGAAAATCCGCGGAATGCTCCGTCTCTGTTCTGAAAGATTGTAACTGTCGTCATATTATTTATGCATTGATTTTGTCGATCTTGACTTCTGTGTACTGCTGTCTGTGACCGTTTTTCTTATGATAGCCGGTCTTTCTCTTGTACTTGTAAACGACGACTTTTTTGCCCTTGCCGTTTGCTGTAACGGTAGCGGTTACACTGGCGTTCTCGACATCCTTGCCGACTTTCAGCGTATCGTCATCTCTTACTGCAAGTACCTGGTCAAACGTTACAGTTTCATCTGCATCCTTGCCGAGTTTCTCCACGCGGATCACATCTCCCTCGGATACTTTGTACTGTTTGCCTCCGGTAGCAATAATTGCGTACATATGGCACCTCCTAAAATAAATCTCGCCAGATATGGTGCCTGCCCGAATAAATGGGCAGAACTTCCAGAACCTCTCTGTGCGGCATACTGTTGTAATATACCATATAGATATGCGGTCTGTCAATAAAACCGGGCTATTTTTATCCGGCCCCAAAAATGAAATTTTAAATTCCACCATTAATACCAGAGGTAGACGTTAGTCTTGCACAGGTTGCGTTTACTCTTTCATACAATA
>CADBRN010000096.1 GCA_902797025.1 uncultured Lachnospiraceae bacterium | reverse complement strand
TGTTTGTGGAAGAGCAGATGAAAACAGCGTCTACATCCGGATCAGCGAAAACCTCGTCTGCATTCTTCGTGCATTTCGGAATGCCGATACTCTTCGCCCAGTCTTCCATCGCATCGTTCAGGAACGGATCAGCGAGGACGACAACCTCAGCATCCGGTACTGCGTTCTGCAGGTTTGTTCCGTGCAGCTTGCCGATACGACCGCCGCCGAGAAGTCCGATTCTGATTTTCTTGGCCATAACTTTACCTCTTTCTTATAGAATTTATCAACTACCACTACTTATTTTATACTATCCGCAAGGAAATACAACCAAAAAAACAGGATGTTTTGAAAATTCCCGCATCAATCTGTCAGTGGAAAGAGCGCGTGCGGATTAAAGTCCCGTATGCTCCGCGATGTACTTGCGTGCTTTCATCGCGTACTCAAGCGGATTCGCCTTCGCCGGATCCTGCTCAGCCTCGACGACGACGTATCCTTCATAGCCGGACTGCTCGATGATATCGAAGATCGGCTGGAAATCCACATCTCCGTCTCCCGGTACGGTGAAGCAGCCGTTGCGGACGCTCTCGAGGAAGCTCCATTTATTCTTTCTGGACTCTGCGACGATGTCATTTCTCAGATCTTTCAGATGGATGTGAGCGGTGCGGTCGATGTATTTGGAAAGGACCTTGACCGGATCGATTCCGGCGAAAGAGCAGTGACCGGAATCGAACAGAAGATATACATCCTCGCTCGTGTTCTCCATGAAGCGGTCGATCTCTTCCTCTGTCTGCACAACCGTGCCCATGTGATGATGGAAGCAGAGTTTCATGCCCGCTTCCTTCGCAACCTTGCCGAGCTTGTTCATACCGGTGGTGAGCTTGTCCCACTCCTCATCGTTCATGACATATTTTCCCTCGAGGATCGGCTGCGGTTTTCCCTGAATCGAGTAGCTCTGCTCGGAAGCGCCGATTACCTTTGCTCCGCAGTATTTAATATAATCGATCTGAGCGAGCATAGCCTTCTCGACTTCCTCATACGGCTCGGTCAGAAGGAGCTGTGTGAACCACTGGTTGCAGACTTCCATGCCGCGAAGATCCAGCGCTTTTTTCAGCTCATACTTGTCCTTCGGATATTTGTTTCCGACTTCGGTTCCCGTGTAGCCTGCGAGAGCCATCTCACTGACAGTCTGCTGGAAGGTGTTCTCAGCGCCAAGTTCCGGCATATCATCGTTGCACCAGCCAATCGGAGCCATACCGAGTTTTACTTTGTTCTTATCAAACATAACTTTCCTCCATCAACTCAACTAACTATATAATTCCTCTATATCCGGCTTCTCATGAACCCGGGCGCGGTTTCCGTTTCGTACGCTTCGGAAGCCGCTCATAACCGGACGGGCCGTACGGACCCGCCCGATCATTTTATAAGGAAGGCTGCAGTCAATTAAAACTCAGCGTCATCCAGCCACAGATACCGCTCGTCGACGTTGCGGTCGGTCTGCAGCCACGGATTTCCGTCGATGTGGCGGATCGCCCAGAGTGTGTACATCTGGAATCCCGGTGCACAGGACTGCGGATGAAGTCTTCCGCCCTGAATCGCGGAGAAGGTATAATCTCTGCTGCAGAAAACATCGTCGTCCTGGAAGCTCGCGCCGAATCCTTCCGGACGGTCAAAGCGGAAGAAGTACAGCTCCGGCTGCGGATGTCTGTGCGGAAGGTATCCGCTCCAGTTGCCGCGGTCATTGATGATCTCGCCGAGAACAAAATTCGATTTCGGGTTGATATCATGATCAATGATCGTGTTGACACGTCTCTTTGCGCAGTTGCCGTACTTGTTGATCGCGGAATATTTGAACGGCGCATCCTCCGGACGGTACAGTTTGCTGTCAAACTGCTGGTCGTTGTGGGTGTACTGAACCCAGATCTCCGCGTCGGACTCCGCCTTGACGGTCATCGTCTTTCCGCCGCAGATATGCAGGCAGAACGGTCCCTCGGTCCAGATGTCTTTTCTGTAAACCGTCTCGGTCTGGCCTTCCCATCCGAACGTGATCTTTCCGCTGAAGAGCATCACTGCGCACTCTTCGCCGTCCCGTCCGAACTCGCGTGTCTCCCCTGCCGGGATACGGTAGACACGGCAGTCCATCATCATGTCGCGGTATGCATTCTCATACGTGGAAACGATCATTTCGCCCTTGTCATCAAATTTACCGCATCCGAATAATTTTTTATCTTCCATTTCAGGCCTCCACTGATTGTTCATGAAAACAGCCGGATCGGAGCGGCACAGCTCCGCTCCGGCCTGTTAATAAGATAACACTTTTTTCTGAAAACAGAGAGTATTTTTCGCCGTGGTTTTAATTAATACTTTCTTGCCTCGGCTCTCTTCTCCTTGACATCTTCCCACGCCTCACGGACGCTCTCCTTGCTGGAGACATCCGCCAGACCGACGTTCCACCAGGAACCGTATCCGTCTGTCATGGTCTTCGGCATGATCTTCAGATCGAACAGGCAGGCAACGGTCTGCTTCCTGGAATCGATGATCGCGTCACGGAGCTCCTCGACGCTCTTGCAGGTGTACGATTTCATGCCGTAAGCTTCACCGATCTTCGCATAGTTCGTCGGAACGAGATCTCCGCACGGCTTCTTTCCATCGGTGTAACGGAACTCGGTCGCCATGCTGCCGATTCCGTGGCCCATCTCGAGGTTGTTGATGCATCCGAATCCGCAGTTATCGAAGACAAGGATGTTCGTCTTCACCTTCTCCTGCATGATCGTTCCCAGCTCACTGCTGAGCATCTGGAAACCGGAATCGCCGACGACGGTATACTCCTCAACATCCGGATCCGCCATCTTGACTCCCATGGAAGCGCCGATCTCATAGCCCATGCAGGAATATCCATACTCGACATGGTATCCGCCGCGCTTGTCGGTCTTCCATACACGCTGCAGATCGCTCGGAAGCGAGCCGCCTGCTGTGACGATGATATCATCCTCGCCCATGCACGCGCGCAGGGTAGCCAGGGCAGCGGTCTGGGTGAGGGAGGTTCCGTACAGTTTGTAGAACTCCGGAATCGTTCTCGGATCTCTCGCCTTGATGATCGGCTCGAAATTCTCGCCCTCGCATTTAATTCCGCTCAGGCGGTCAAGCTCAGCGTCCCACTCCGCCTTGACATCCTTGATCTCGTTCGTATACGCCGCCTTGTAGCCCTTCGCACGAAGGTTCTCGGCCAGCGCCGTGATCGTAGCCTTCGCGTCGCCGACAGCCTTGACCGCATCATACTTATATGCGTGGTAGCGGTTGTTGTTGATCGTGACGAACCGGACATTCTCATTCTGGAAGAGCCACTTGGAGGATGTCGTGAAGTCGGACAGTCTTGTTCCGACCGCGATCACGCAGTCCGCTTTCTTCGCGATCTTGTTTGCCGCAGAAGTGCCGGTCACGCCGATACCGCCGAGGCAGTACGGATTGCTGGATTTGCATGCGCTCTTTCCTCCCTGGGTCTCGCCGAACGGGATATTGAACTCCTCGCAGAATTTCTCGACCTCTTCGCCCGCCTCAGAGTAACGGACACCGCCGCCGACGATGATGACCGGGTTCTTCGCCGCCGCGATCACTTCCGCGACATCCTCGATCTCCTCCGGAACCGCACACGGTCTTGTGATCCGGTGTACGCGTTTTGCGAAGAAGCTCTCCGGATAATCGTAGGACTCACCCTCGACATCCTGCGGAAGAGCGATGCAGACCGCGCCGGTATCCGCCGGATCGGTCAGAACGCGCATCGCGCTGATCAGGGCGGTCATGAGCTGTTCCGGTCTCTGAATGCGGTCCCAATATTTAACAACCGGCTTGAACGCGTCGTTCGTGGTCGTAGCAAGGCTGTTGCTCTGCTCGATCTGCTGAAGTACCGGATCCGGCTGTCTGGAAGCGTACGTATCAGACGGGAAAACAAGAAGCGGAATGTTGTTCACGGTAGCGGTTCCGCATGCGGTGACCATGTTCGCAGCTCCGGGTCCGATCGAGGACGAGCATGCGATGATCTGCTTTCTTCCGTTCTGTTTTGCATAAGCAATCGCGCAGTGGCACATACCCTGCTCATTGCGGCCCTGCATCACTTTCAGATCTCCCGGATTTGTGTCGAGCGCCTCACCGAGACCGACCGCGATGCCGTGTCCGAAAATCGTGAAGAAGCCCTTGACGAACTTCGTCTCAACACCATCCATTAACACATACTGATTGTCAAGAAACCTGACAATCGCCTGTGCAGTAGTCATCCGCGTTCTTTTCTCCATAACAGTAAATCTCCTTTCCGCATTTGATTCCGATGGATTTTCGCGTGCTTTTGCGTGCATTTCTATCAACTGAAATTATTCTAGCACGCACCGGAAACAAAATCAAGCAAGTCGCATTTTTTTCACATATTTCCGTCAAATCGCATAATTCTGCATCCCCGGCTTTGTGCGCTTTTCCGGCGTGTACCGGTATTTTTCGGATAAAATAGCACGCATTTGCACGCATCGGCACACGCACGGGAAAATCCGTTCCGTCCGATCGTTCAGCTGCAGTTTTTCAGTCCCTTCAGCCCGTTCACACAGAGCATATGATCCTCTTCATCGGTCAGTCCGGATACCACGATGCTCCCGACCTGCCCTGCGTTTCTCACACAGATCGGAAAACCGCCTCCCGCCAGTGTGTACTGCTCCCCGTTCACTCTCCGCTCCTGCAGAAAGCGGCGGTTATCTCCGTCGAACTGAAGCTTCAGCAAAAGGGACGGGACGCGGAAACGCTCCACAACGTTCTGCTTCCATCCGATCCACGCTTCATTATCCGGGGTCGTCTCATTGCCCGCCGTAAAGAAGACCGGTCTGCCGTTCAGGCGGATGGCGATGGAAATCTTTTCTCCGTCCGCTCCGGCAAGTCCGCGGACGATCTCACCGAGTTTTCTCGCGCCCGCCGGACTGATGCTCTCCAGTTCCGCCTCTTTCATCTGTTCTCTGATCTCTTCCTGCGTCATTTTTGTCTCTCCTTATCTTCCAGAAGACAAAAAGGAGGATGAAATGAATCATCCCCCTTAATTTGTACCGTTTTTTGTTGAATCACTTGCGCGCGATAGCCTTCTTCGCAGCCGCAACGATGTCTTCCGGCATCAGATTGTACTCTTTCTCCAGGAAGTCCTGCGGTCCGACCTGACCGAAGCGGTTCTGGATGCCGACGAACTCCTGCGGAACCAGGCAGTTCTTGATCAGAACGTTTGCAACCTGCGATCCGAGGCCGCAGCCGACCTGATGGTTCTCAGCTGTGACGATCGCGCCGGTCTCCTTCGCAGCCTTGATGATGAGTTCCTCATCGATCGGTTTCCAAGTGTGCATATCGATGACACGTGCAGCGATTCCCTGCTCCTTCAGAGCTTCCTCAGCCTGCAGAGCCTTATCGACCATGATTCCGGAAGCGATGATCGTGACAACGTCCTTGTCACTCTCGCGAAGCGTGACGCCCTTGCCGATCTCGAAATCGGAACCGTCCGCATATACGGTCGTGAATCCTTTACGGATCAGACGCATATAGGTGAGGGTCGGAACATCCGCCAGTTTGTGAGTCAGTGCGTAGGTCTGCGCGTAGTCAGCGGAATCGATGACCGTCGCATTCGGGACGGACAGATACAGTGCGCAGTCCTCAAAAGGCATATGGGTCGCG
This sequence comes from uncultured Lachnospiraceae bacterium, assembly GCA_902797025.1. Lineage (GTDB taxonomy): Bacteria > Bacillota > Clostridia > Lachnospirales > Lachnospiraceae > CADBRN01. The sequence goes on along the minus strand of CADBRN010000096.1, from coordinate 366 downwards.
CCGTTGAACGCAGCGGTGACACCCGGGTCGGAGCCGATGATGTGAACCGGCCACTCGGAATATCCTGCGGACAGGAACGCCTGATCAAACACACGGCGGGACGCGAAGCAGCCGAACGAGTGAACGAACGGAATCAGTCCGGAAGCTGCCATGCCGGAAGCGACGCCGACCGCGTTCGCCTCTGCGATACCTGCGTTAAATACGCGGTCATTATGAGCTTTGCGGATAAGCTTTACGTCGATGCAGTTCTCAAGGTCGCAGTCAATATGAACGATCTTGTCGTTCTGATCCATCAGATCAACCATAGCTGTGCAGTATCCGTCACGGTTTGCACGGCTGTCTTTCTCATGTTTTCCGATCAAAGTA
>CADBRN010000095.1 GCA_902797025.1 uncultured Lachnospiraceae bacterium | reverse complement strand
CGGAGGTACATAGGACCTGTGAAACCACGGCAACCCCGTCCGATCGGAAGGTGCCAGCCTGAGCGAGAAATCGAACAATAAGAGGATTGGAAATGGTCCGTCCTTTTGAGACGGATTTTTTATTTGTCACATCAATGATCTATATTATATAAGGAGATAAAAGGATTATGGAAAAAAGACTGTTCACCTCCGAGTCCGTCACCGAGGGACATCCAGATAAGATCTGTGACGCGATTTCCGATGCGGTTCTGGATGCGTGCATGGAGCAGGATCCGATGAGCCGTGTCGCCTGCGAGACTGCGACTACCACAGGCCTCGTTCTGGTAATGGGAGAGATCACGACGAAGGCGCAGCTTGATATTCAGAAAATTGTCCGCGATACCGTCGCGGAGATCGGATATACCCGGGGAAAATACGGGTTTGACGCAGAGACCTGTGCGGTCATCACCGCGCTGGATAAGCAGTCGACCGATATCGCGATGGGCGTGGATAAGGCACTTGAGGCGAAGGAAGAGAATATGTCCGACAAGGATATCGATGCGATCGGAGCCGGCGATCAGGGTATGATGTTCGGTTACGCGTGCAATGAGACGCCGGAGCTGATGCCGTACCCGATTTCTCTCGCTCACAAATTGACGAGAAAGCTCGCTGAGGTCAGAAAGAACGGAACACTTCCGTACCTTCGCCCGGATGGAAAGTCTCAGGTTACGGTTGAGTACGATGAGAACGGAAAACCGGTGAGACTGGATGCGGTCGTCATCTCCACTCAGCACAGCCCGGATGTCACACAGCAGCAGATCCACGAGGAGATCAAGAAGTTTGTTCTGGATCCGGTTCTTCCGAAAGAGATGGTTGACGGAAACACGAAGTTCTTCATCAACCCGACCGGCCGTTTCGTCATCGGCGGCCCGCACGGAGATTCCGGTCTGACCGGCCGCAAGATCATCGTAGACACCTACGGCGGCTATGCGCGTCACGGCGGCGGCGCATTTTCCGGAAAGGACTGCACAAAGGTTGACCGTTCAGCGGCATATGCGGCGCGTTATGTTGCGAAGAACATCGTAGCGGCAGGCCTCGCAGACAAATGCGAGATCCAGCTGTCCTACGCGATCGGTGTTGCGCATCCGACTTCGGTTCAAGTATTTACAGAGGGAACCGGAAAGCTTTCGGATGAGAAGCTGACTGAGATCGTCCGCGAAAACTTCGATCTTCGTCCGGCAGGCATCATCAAGATGCTGGATCTCCGCCGTCCGATCTACAAGCAGACCGCGGCGTACGGTCATTTCGGCCGCACCGATATCGATCTTCCGTGGGAGGCTACCGATAAAGCCGACAGTCTGAAGAAATATCTTCAGTAAAACCGTTTGACATTCTGAAAATATGCGGGCGCGCACTGCTTCAGATTTCTGAAGGGTGCGCGCCCGTTTTATAAATAATTAAGAAATAGACTGATGGCCATATGGTAAAATGATCAGGTAAAAGTGTGGTTTTTTAGCAATTTTCACAACATTGTCTATGAAAAATAAAAAAGGCATGCACCTGAAAACGAGAATCGGAATCGCGTTTTTTGTGATTCTGCTGGTCCCGGTTATCCTGGCGGGGATTCTCTTTCTGTGCCTTGCAAATTATAAAGTGAAGGAATTCGGAAAGAAGTACGGGATCGAAAATCCGACGTATGAGAATCTCTATGATCAGTCGCTGATGGTCTCCCGGCTTCTCGACGATCAGATTCGCAGGATCCGGAGCGAGACGGAAAATGACCAGAAAAAGCTCGGTGACAACGCCTGGCTGAACAGCAAAAATCAGGAACTGGAAAAGCTTCATTGTTTTATCGCGATCCGCAGTGAAAACGGCATCTATTACAACGGAAGTACGACGATCAGTGATGAAAAACTGATGCAGATTCTTCCGGCACTCAGGGAGACGTATGCCGCGTCAGACAGCAGTATCTATATCCGAACGGCGGATCAGGCGCTGATCAAGCGGATGGATTTTGAGATGACGGACGGCTCCCGTGCGAGTCTGTTTCTGATCGCGGAACTGAACCGTGCGATTCCGGAGATCAAGGAGTGGCTGATCGAAGTCGCCGTCTGCATTTTTCTTGTTCTTGCTCTGACCTGCCTCTTCACCAGTATCTGGATTTATCACAGCATCGATATCCCGCTCCGCGAGGTGAAGAATGCGACGAGGCAGATCCGTGACGGCAATCTTGATTACCGGCTCGATACCGGGAGCACCATCACCGAGATCACGGAGCTTGGCGAGGATTTTGAGGATATGCGCCAGCGTCTGAAGGAATCGGCGGAGGAGAAGCTTGAGGGGGATAAGGAGAGCAAAGAACTGCTCAGCAACATTTCCCATGATCTGAAAACCCCGATCACTGCGATCAAGGGATATGCCCTCGGCCTGATGGACGGCGTTGCGAACACGCCGGAAAAAATGGACCGCTATGTCCGTACGATCTATAATAAGGCGAATGATATGGACAATCTGATCGATGAGCTGACGCTCTATTCGAAGATTGATACGAACCGGATACCGTACAACTTCGCGCGGATTCATATCGCCGATTATTTTGAGGACTGCGTGGAGGACATCCGCATCGAGCTGCAGGAGCGGGGAATTGATCTGATTTACTTTAATTATCTGCACGACGATGCGGTTGTCATAGCGGATGCGGAGCAGCTGAAGCGGGTGATCAACAATATTATCAGCAACTCGGTCAAGTATATGGACAAACCACGGGGCGTGATCAATATCCGTCTGCGTGATGTCGGAGATTTTGTGCAGGTCGAGATCGAGGATAACGGGCGGGGAATCGACCAGCATGAACTGACGAGGATCTTCGACCGTTTTTACCGGACGGATCAGTCGAGAAACAGCCGGATCCGGGGCAGCGGGATCGGTCTGTCGATTGTCCACAAGATTATTTCGGATCACGAGGGGAAAGTCTGGGCGACGAGTAAAAAGGGCGTCGGTACCGTGATTTACTTCGTACTGAGAAAATATCAGGAGGTGCCTGAAACAAATGAGCAAGATACTGATCATTGAAGATGAGGAGTCGATCGCAAATCTGGAAAAAGATTATCTTGAGCTTTCAGATTTTGATGTGACGATCGCAAACGACGGTGAGTCCGGTCTGAAGCTGGCGCTATCGGGAGAATTTGATCTGATCGTTCTAGACCTGATGCTTCCGGGTGTGGATGGGTTTGAGATCTGCAAAAAAGTGCGCGCGGAGAGTGAGATTCCGGTGATCATCGTGTCGGCCAGAAAGGACGACATCGATAAAATCCGCGGGCTCGGACTCGGCGCGGATGATTATATGACGAAACCGTTCTCGCCGAGTGAGATGGTAGCGCGCGTCAAGGCGCATCTTTCACGCTATGAACGTCTCAAGAGCGGAGACCGGCCGAAAAATGATATCATTGAGATTCGCGGGATCAAGATCGACAAGACGGCGCGCCGTGTATGGGTGGATGGAACGGAGAAGCAGTTTACGAACAAGGAGTTCGATCTGCTCACATTTCTGGCGGAAAATCCAAATCATGTTTTCACGAAGGAAGAGCTGTTCCGAAAAATCTGGAATATGGATTCGGTGGGGGATATCGCGACCGTCACGGTTCATATCAAGAAAATCCGGGAGAAAATCGAGTTCAATACATCGAAACCCCAGTATATTGAGACGATCTGGGGCGTCGGCTACCGGTTTAAAATATAAAATCGAGCCGGAATTTTGTCAGGGCCGGTTCCCTGGCCCTGTTCTACTGTGAAATGAGGGAGAAGAAAATGAAAAAACTGTCAACATTTCAGTCTGCGCTGATCTGGTTCGGCGCGGGTGTTTCGATCGCGGAAATCCTGACGGGAACCTATTTTGCGTCCCTGGGATTTTCGAGCGCGGTCGCCGCGATTCTGCTGGGTCATCTGATCGGCGGTGTTTTGATGTTCCTGGCCGGTCTGATCGGCGGACAGACCGGAAAGAGCGCCATGGAAACGACGAAGATGAGCTTCGGAAGCCGCGGAGGACTTCTGTTCGCGGTGCTGAATGTTCTTCAGCTTGTCGGATGGACCGCGATCATGATTTATGACGGAGCAATGTCGCTGAAGGGGCTTTTCAGCGCCCCGCCGGCGGTGTTCGCGGTCATCATCGGCGGCCTGATTCTTGTCTGGATCGCGGTCGGCGTCACGAATCTGGGTCTGATCAACAAGATCTCCATGGCGGCGCTTCTGATCCTGACAATTGTGCTCTGCGTGATCATTTTCCGCTCCGGAATTCCGGCGAATGCAGGAGATGCTTCGCTGACGTTCGGTGCGGCGGTCGAGCTCGCGGTGGCGATGCCGCTCTCCTGGCTGCCGCTGATCTCGGATTATACAAGAGAAGCGGCGAGGCCGCTGCAGGCGACGTGGGCCAGCGTCGTGACGTACAGCCTCGTTTCCTGCTGGATGTTTTTTATCGGGATGGGCGCGGCTCTCTGTACGGGTGAGAGCAATATCGTGGCGATCATGGTTCGCGCGGGACTCGGCGCGGCGGCACTGATTATCCTGATCCTGTCCACGGTCACGACGACCTTCCTGGATGCCTGGTCCGCAGGAATTTCCGCGGAATCGCTGAGCAAAAAGCTGAACGGAAAACGGATCGCCATGATTGTGACGGTGATCGGAACGGTTGGAGCGGTTCTGTTTAATATGGACGACATCACAGGTTTTCTTTATCTGATCGGATCGGTCTTTGCCCCGATGATTGCGGTTCAGATCGCGGATTATTTTATTCTGCGGAACCGGAAGGGGACGGATCGCCCCTTCGGCTGGGTCAATCTTGTCTGCTGGCTGGTCGGATTTATCGTCTACCGCCTGCTGATGCGAGTGAATATCCCGATCGGAAATACGCTGCCGGATATCCTGATCACCGTGCTGATCACTGCGGCAGTGCAGAAGATCCTTCACAGAGGGCAGACCGAAGCAGTTTCCCGGTCGTAAATCATAAAAAAGAATTACATATTTATAAAAATGTACAATTAATGTACGAATCTGCCAGGATAGAACAATCAGCGGGAAACATAAGAGAGACCGGCGCGAAATGCCGGCTGAAAGGAGCTTGCGATGGGTGAGATTATTCTTGTTGCAGAATCCGGAGCGGATATTTCTCCGGAGCTTGTGCAGCAGTATGGGATTTATATCGTGCCGATGCATGTGACCTTTGACGGGGTTACAAGGAGAGATCCGGATATTGATCCGCAGGAGATCGTGGATTATTATGACCGGACCGGAAAAGTGCCGAAAACAAGCGGATCGAACATTGATGATTTCAACCGTGTATTTGACCAGATTCATGAAGAACATCCGGACGCTCAGATTCTTTACCTGGCATATTCCGCGGCGACGACGGTTTCGTATTCGTGCGGAGTGCTTGCCGCGAAGGACCGGAGTTATGTGACGGCGGTGGATACAAAACTCGTGACGGGAGGCCAGTGCGCGCTCGTGGTGCGAATGGCCCAGAAGATTGCGAAGCACCCGGAATGGGATGTGCAGACGGCAGCGGCGGAGGCAGAAAAGCTTGTGAAGAGGACACATGTGTGCTTCGTCCCCCGGAAACTGGATTTTCTTCGTGCGGGCGGACGCTGCACGAATGCAAAAGCACTTCTCGGAAATATCCTCCATATCGTACCGCTGATTGATGTGAAAGACGGGCTTCTTGTGGCGGTAAAAAACTACCGCGGCCGCTTTTCAGGCGTGATCAGGCGTGTGATGAAAGAGTACACGGAGCAGTATCGCCTGCTTCGCTCGATTTTATATGTGATGGTGACACCCGGTTTTGAGGAGCCGATGCGGGCGGTCGTGAAACAGACCGCGGACGAGCTGGGATTCCGGGAACTTGTCTGGCTCAGAACCGGTTCGGTTATTACGGCGCACGGAGGAACCGGTGCATTCGGAATCGCCGGCTTTGAAGAGGACGGAAGAGCATAAAAAGGTCCGAAGATGGGTAAGCAGGCCGAAAAGACCGTTCACTGCCTTCCGTATCCGTACCGGACAATCAGCTTTTGAAGACGGCTGTCCCATTTTCTGAAGTTCAGGGACTCAAAACCTTCGCAGAGTCCGATGGATTCTTCGCAGCATCCCGGGCAGTACCGGATGACGTACCAGATCTCATCCTGCGTGCGGGCGGAACTCAGCGTTCCGGCCGCAGCTGCGGCCTGCCCGGGCAGGAAGCACTCTTCCAGGGCGCGGCGGATGGAGGATCCGGGACGGATCGTCTGTACAGTTTCATTCGCGGCACTGAGTATCTGAGAAACCGGAAGAAGTAAGGAAGGAGCATCGCTTCCCGCATCGCGGGTCGTAAAGCGGAGCTCCTTATTTTTTTCATCAAGAGTGACGATGACCGGATCATCAAAGCGGTACATCGTATCGAGGCCGCAGCGATAGCGCATGTGAAGTTCATTTCCGTGACCGAGAAAATACATAGACTCAACTCCATATTTTAAAAGCTGCTTCTATTATATCATCCGGCTTATGTAAAATTATCCAAATTTATAGCAACTGAATTGGTTAATTTGTGTTATCATAGATGCATTAGGCTTATGGAGATACGGTCCGTTTTTTTGCGGAACGGAGAAAAAAGGAGTTTCCTATGCACGAATTGCGTGCGGCGTTTCCGAAAACCATACCGGTTCTATTTGGATACGTCTTTCTTGGTATTACATACGGAATCCTTATGACGGCGAACGGATTTCCATTCTGGCTTCCGATACTGACCGCAGCTGTGATTTACACAGGTTCGATGGAATTTCTTCTTGCTTCGATTCTGACGTCATCCTTCAATCCCGTTTCCGCGTTTGTGACGGCGATAATGGTAGGAGCGCGCCATCTGTTTTACGGAATTGCGATGCTGCCGAAGTACCGTGGAAGAGGACCGTTGAAGGTTTATCTGATTTTTACAACGAGCGATGAGACGTTTGCGCTGAATTACGACGCAGAGATTCCGGCGGACATGAATGAGACGCGCTATTATTTCTTCGTCTCACTCCTTGATCAGTGCTATTGGATTGCCGGATCGGCGGTCGGCGGTATCTGTGGCACAATGATTCATTTCAACACAGATGGTCTTGATTTTGTGATGACTGCGATGTTCGTTTCGATCTTCATGGATCAGTGGATGAAAGACAGGGAGAGAAGGCGGTCACATGCTCCGGAATTAATCGGTGCGGGATGCGCGGCATTCTGCCTCGCGGTCTTCGGGCCGGAGCATTTTATCGTGCCGGCGATGATTCTGATACTGGCAGTTCTCACACTGGGAAAAAGGAAACTGGAGCAAGACGGATCCGACGTTGTTTCCGGAGGCGATCTAAAAAACAGGGAGGATTTTCGTGATGCAGATGACGGCATCTGAGATGGGGATTACGATCGGAGCAGTCGTTCTCGGTACGGTTCTGACAAGGTTTCTCCCGTACGTACTCTTTCCGGAACAGAAGCATGTGCCGGATTTCGTGCGCTATCTGGGAAACGTCCTTGGTCCGGCTGTCTTCGGGCTCCTTGTTATCTACTGTCTGCGACAGACGGACTGGATCACGCCGCTCCCGGCGGGAGGTACCCGGGGGATCCCGGAGCTGGCCGCGGTGGCTGTGACCGCAGTGGTGTTTGTATGGAAACGTCAGATGATTTTTTCGATGGCTGCGGGAACAGCGGTTTATATGGTGCTGGTGCAGGTAGTTTTCTAAAAAATGCGACGGCCGGATCTGAGACAAATCCTAGCATATCTTGTATGATTCACGGAGTACCGCACAAGTATTAGCAGTAACGGTGCCATATCACTGCGAACAGGCAGGCACAGGTGCCTGACAGATACCGGGAAATTCTCTGAAAATACCAGACGGGGCATTTGAGTTTTCGGCGTGAAGCGTATAATGACAGTTGTAGAGAACAGTTGGTCAGATAATTCCTTCCCCCTTGGAATTATCTGGAAGAAACCAGTAAATGTTGTTACAACTGTTACACTGACTGTTAAAAATCACTCATCTCTTATCTAATTCTTAAGAAAATTGCCGCGTCCTATCGGATGCGGCAATTTTCTTATTCGGCATCATTTTTTTTCGTTCTTTTCCGGAGGTTCTTTCTCATCCAGGGCAGTGGTCTGTCCCGCAGCGACGCCCTCGGTTGATTCCTTCATAAACAGAATCTTGATCGTGGCGAACACAAGACGCAGATCCTGGGCGATGCCGGGATTGGCGATATACATCAGATCCATCTGAAGTTTGTCGTAAGGATCCGTGTTGTATTTTCCGTAGACCTGTGCGAGACCGGTGAGTCCGGCTTTCGCCTGGAGACGAAGATTGAATTCCGGCAGATCTTTTTCATATTGTTTTGCGATCTCCGGACGTTCCGGACGGGGTCCCACGAAACTCATGCTTCCGCCGAGAATATTGAACAGCTGCGGGATTTCATCGATCCGAAGAGAGCGGATCACCCGTCCGACCGGTGTGACACGATCGTCATTTTCACCGGTCGAGAGGCGGGCGACGCCGTCTTTTTCAGCATCCACACGCATGCTCCGGAATTTCAGAATCGGAAAGATCTTCCCGTCCTTCGTGAGACGGCGCTGGCGGTAGAAAACAGGACCGCCGTCGCGCCGGATCAGGATTGCGGTGACGAGCATCAGCGGCGAGAGGAGCACAATCAGTATGAGAGAAAAAACAACATCGAACAACCGCTTAAAAAATACGTATTCCGGAGGCGGATTGTAACGTTCGAGACGGAGCATCGGGAGATGGAGCATATGGACATGACGCGCGCTGCTCATCAGAACGTCGCCGATTCTCGGGATGACGAAGACCGTGATTTTCTTCTCGATACAGTATTTGATGATTTTATTCCGGTCGCGGCTGTGGACGCCGGCGAGAAAGACGGCTTCAGCCGGATCGAGAACAGAAAGACTGCGCAGGCATGTTTTTGACGGAATCTCCATAATCACGTCAAACTTTCGTTTCAGTCCGTACTGTTCGATCATCTGTTCCATGTCATGGCGCATATCCCATACGATGATGGTTTTTCGCGCGGAGAACATGCGATAGTACCAGCGGTTTGCAGCCATTGACCAGAGAACTGAGATTACAGCCTGAACGGGCAGAACGGAAAAGATCGGCCATACATAGCGGAAATACCGGCAGAGCAGCCAGATCACGATTCCGGTCAGAAAATTTGTGACAAGCGCGGACAGCACCTGACTGTAAACCATCTCCGAGACCTGATTGTATGAAACGAGAAATGCGTCGTAGGTTCGTCCGTACAGCAGAAACAGCAGAAAGTACAGCGCAACGACAAGCCAGTTTCCTTTCAGATAAAACGGGGAATTGACCTTCGCAGAATAATAGAAGAACCAAAGAAACGCAAATGGAACGGTCATCAGGACCGGATTGAGAAATTTGATGAACCGAAGCTCGGCGTAATGGCGCTTCGTGAGACGGGAATCCCGTGTACTATCAGGATCCTGCTTTTCATTTCCTGTCATATGCATTTTCTTACCCTGTTCCTGAATTTACAGATAAATAAACGCGCGGGCAATTGATGCACGCGCCATAAGCAAATACTATCATAGCATTTCATAAAAGTAAATAGCGGTGGGTGGTGTGGCGGAAATTCCGCAGATGTGATACGATGGACGGATAAAAATCCGAACAGGAGGTATCAGAATGCTCTGGACAATCGTGTTTCAACTGTGGAAATGGCTTGTGCGTTTTTTGGGATCAGCCATACTGCTTTTTGCCGTGGTCAGTGCCCTTCTTGTGCTTGGCGAGAGTGCCGCGTACCGGTTCGGGAGAAAAAAGCCATCCTCTGAAGGAAAGAACGGAGGTGAGGAAATATGAGAATTGCCCTGATCACCGGAGCCTCAAGCGGAATCGGAGCGGAGTTCGCACGGCGGATCGACCGGACAGAGAAAGGAATGGATGAGATCTGGCTTCTGGCACGACGAAAGCAGCGTCTCGAGGAGACGGCGGGATCGCTGCATCACGCTGCGCGGGTGGTGCAGATGGATCTGACCGACCGCACCTGCTTTGAAACTCTGGATCAGATGTTTCAGGAGGCGGGAGTCCGGGTCGGTCTGCTCGTAAATTGCGCCGGGTACGGAAAGATCGGGAACTATGAGAAGGTCAGCCGGTTTGATTCGGAAAACATGATCGATCTGAACTGCCGGGCGGCAGTGGATATCACGCTGTCGTGTCTTCCCTATATGCAGGCCGGCGACCGGATCATACAGATCTGTTCCACGGCGGCATTCCAGCCTCTTCAGCACGTGAATATATACAGCGCGACGAAGGCGTTTCTCTATCATTATACACGTGCGCTCCGGATGGAACTGCTTCCGAGAAAAATCTCTGTTCTCGCGGTCTGCCCGTACTGGGTGAAGGATACCGAGTTTATCGGGATCGCAGAGAAGGGGAAAGTGGCAGCGGCGGGCCGGAAGGATATGCCGATCCGTCATTATACATTTGCGACCACGGCGGACCGGGTCGTGAGAAGTGCACTGCGCTGCAGCCGCATGGGACTTGCCGTCTGCACGCCCGGCGCGGTCTGTACGCTTGACCGGATCTTCGCGAAGATATTGCCAAGAGAGGCGATGCTGTACATCTGGGAGGCATTCCGAAGAATTTAACCGATGAAAGAAGCTCCGCTGCAGGATCGAAATGGGATTCTGCAGCGGAGCTTCTTTTAAAACCGGTATGGCTTTGCAGGCAGCTCAGCGAGAAATCGTGCCTGCGGCACGGTTTCTCCGTGTCGTCCGCCTGATCGTGAAGAGCACGAAAACCAGCAGCGCCAGTCCGAAGAAGAGGGACAGCCAGCTTCTCGTGATACCCGCGACGATGTAGGTGACCGCAGAAACGGCCGCACAGGTCAGTGCGTACGGAAGCTGGGTCGAAACATGGTTCAGGTGAAGGCACTGGGCGCCGGCGGAGGACATAATCGTCGTATCGGAGATCGGCGAGCAGTGATCGCCGCAGACCGCACCGGCCATGCATGCGGACATCGCGATAATCATCATCCTGTGATCGTTCGGGAAGCAGTCGACGACGATTGGGATCAGGATGCCGAAGGTCCCCCAGGAGGTACCGGTCGCAAACGACAGTCCGACCGCGATCAGGAAGATGATAAACGGAAGGAAGCTCTGGAACCCCTGTGCGGAGTGGCGGACGATTCCGGCTACGAAGTCGGCGGCGCCGAGACTGTCGGTCATGGACTTCAGAGTCCAGGCGAATGTAAGAATCAGGATCGCCGGAACCATCTGCTTAAATCCCTCTGGGAGGCAGTCCATGCAGTCTTTGAACGGCAGAACGCGGCGCACAAGGTAAAAAATCAGCGTGATAACGAGCGCTACAGCAGATCCGAGCACCAGGCCGACAGACGCGGTACTGTTCGCGAATGCTTCGATAAAGCCCGTACCGCTGAAAAAGCCGCCGGAGTAAATCATTCCGATGACGCAGCAGACGATCAGCGAGATGATCGGGACGAGCATATCGATGATTTTCCCGTTTGCGCTTATTTTATCGTCATTTGCATTCGCGTACGGGCGCTCCGGTGTCGTAAAAAGATCGCCGTGGAGCGCGTGATCCTCGTGGATCGCCATCGGACCGTAGTCGATATTGTTTACGACGAGAAGAAACATCATCGCGATGGTCAGAAGCGCGTAATAATTGAACGGAATGGCGGAAAGAAATAAAACCATGCCGTTCTCGCCTTTCACAAATCCGGTTACGGCAGCCGCCCACGAGGAGATCGGGGCGATGATGCAGACCGGTGCAGCCGTGGCATCGATCAGATAGGCGAGCTTCGCGCGGCTCACATGGTTTTCATCGGTGACCGGACGCATGACGGATCCGACGGTCAGGCAGTTGAAGTAGTCGTCGATAAAAATCAGAATGCCGAGCGCGATGGTAGCCAGCTGTGCGCCGGCACGAGTCTTGATATGACGCGACGCCCATTCGCCGAATGCGGCGGAACCGCCCGCGCGGTTCATCAGCTGCACCATCATTCCGAGAATAATCAGGAAAATAAGAATTCCTACATTCGATGAATCGGAGAGAACCGTGATCATGCCGTCCGAAAAAATATGGTTCAGCGTTCCGGTGAAATGAAAACCGGAGTACAGAAGCGCGCCGGTCAGGATACCGATGAACAGCGAACTGTATACTTCTTTTGTGATCAATGAGAGAGCGATCGCGACAACCGGCGGGAAGAGAGCCCATCCTGAGTTGACGACCGTTTCCGGAGAAGTTGTCACCGCTGCGATTACAAGGATTGCCAGATAGACAAAAATCGCGACAACGGCGGGAAGACTGGTTTTTTTCTTTTTTTTCATAATTCCCCCTGCATAAGACGGCACCGGATTTTGCCGGGCGGAAAAAAATAAACGCCGCGGCGGCGCCGACAAAAAATAAACTAGGTCTATAGTACAGCCTGAGGAATATAAAGTCCAGAAATATGAGGAAAAAACCGAAAATGAGAAATCCCCCGGCGAGCCGGAGGATCTGTGCATTTTGGGGGGTGTTGGTTTTGTCGATATTTATACCATTATGATCGGACGATTGCAAGGGAATTTACAAATTGTTCCGCGATTTAACGATTCTTTTAGGAATGATCAGAAGACAGAGCTGTGGCCGGAATCAGTGAATCCCTTTGAGAAAGATCTCAAGGCCGATTCCGATAAGAATCACGCCTCCGAGAATCTGGGCGCGTCCGGCCAGGCGTGTGCCGAACCGCTTTCCGATGCGGACACCGGCGAAGGAGATAACAAATGTAACAAGAGCGATGATGATTGCGCAGAGAAGTGCCGCCGGAAGCGTATAATTCGCGATGGTGAAACCGACGGAGAGCGCGTCGATGGACGTGGCGATGCCCTGAACAAGCAATGCGGAAAGCGTGAGACAGCAGACCGTTTCGTTCTCTCCGCCCCGAATGCCGTCAAAGAGCATTTTTCCGCCGATCCACACGAGCAGAAGAAGGGCAATCCATGGGATCATCGACTCAAATGCGCGGAAATAACGGACGATTGTATGTACGCAGATCCAGCCGATCATCGGCATCAGTGCCTGGAAAGCTGCGAAAACGCCGGCGATGCCGAGCTGCTTGCGCCGGTGCATATGCGGATCGGTGAGAGCATTTGCGATTGAGACCGAGAACGCATCCATCGAGAGGCCGATGCCGAGAAGTACGCTATTGATAAAGAACATTCGATTCATTAACATGGTCCGATCCTCCGGTCCGTCTGACGCGTAAAAAATCCGGACGGTTTCGCCCGGAGAGAATGAAACTGCAAAAGAGTAAACACAATCCTACCATCGGACCGCATGGGTGTCAATTGCGAAAACTGCTCTTGAATATACCGGTTTACGTAATTGCAATTTCGCTGAGCGGCGGTTATACTGCTTTTGATGGCACCGATGCTGCCCGCGGATTTGATTCCGGCAGGGAATGCGGTATTTAATATTGAAGGAAAAGGGTCAGTAAGAATGACGGAGAAAATAAGAAAAAGAGAAGAAATTCCGGAAAAGGATACGTGGAATCTGAAAGATCTTTATGAGACGCCGGAGGACTGGGAGAGGGACGCGGAAAAAGCAGCGGCGATTCCGGCGGAACTGGCTGCGTTTGAGGGGCGGCTTGGCGAAAGCGGCGGGACGCTTCTTTCCTGGTTCCGCAGGGAGGATGAGGTATCGCTTCTCCTTGAAAAACTGCTCGGATATGCGTCGCTGACTGCGGATCAGGATCTCGGGAACGGAGAGAATCAGGCGCGCAGGGGCCGGGCGCTGAATCTTTACGTCCAGATCGAAAGCGCCGCTTCCTTTGCTGATCCGGAGATCATGCAGATTCCGGAGGAGATGCTGGCGCGCTTTTATCAGGAGGCGGAAGGACTCTCTTTATACCGGCTTGCAATTGAACGGATCCGGAGGAAGAAGGAGCATACTCTCTCGCCGGGAGAGGAGCATCTTCTGGCGGCTGCAGGGGAGATGGCGCAGGCGCCGTCAACGATCGGATCCGTTTTCCGGAACGCAGACCTGACCTTTCCGACTGTAAAAGACGGAAAGGGGAAGGAGCATGAGCTCACCCAGGGTACGTACACGATGATCATGGCAATGAATGACCGCACACTCAGGAAAAATACGTTTGAAACGTTTTACCGGACATGGTCCGCCCACAGCGGACTGTCTGCGGCGATTCTGGACGCACAGGTGAAGCAGCAGACCTTCTATGCGCGGCAGCGGAAATACGGGAGCAATCTCGAAGCGGCCCTCGCGCCGAACGAAGTTCCGAGAGAGGTCTACTTCAACCTGGTCGATACCGTTCACAGCCGTATGAATTCCATGTACCGCTATATGGATCTCCGGAAGAAGATGCTCGGCGTCGAGGAGTTGCATATGTACGATCTCTACAATTCCGTTGTTCCGGACGCCGATGAGAAAATATCATTTGAGCAGGCGAAGGAAGCAGTGTTTGAAGCACTTGCGCCGCTCGGAGAGAATTATGAGAAGATCGTTCGGGAAGCTTATGGAAACCGGTGGATCGATGTCTACGAGAACGTGGGCAAGCGCGGCGGCGCGTATTCATCGGGAGGCTCGCGCCCGCACCCCTATATTCTGCTGAATCACAAGAACAATCTGAACAGTCAGTTTACACTTGTTCACGAGACCGGTCACACGGTGCACAGTTATCTTTCGATGAAAAATCAGCCGGTTGTCTATTCAGATTACGTGATTTTTGTCGCTGAGGTGGCGAGCACGTGCAATGAGGTTCTGATGATGCGGAATCTTCTTCGGAAGACGGATGACAGGAAGAAACGCGCGTACCTGCTGAATTATTTTCTGGAACAGTTCCGGACGACGCTGTATCGGCAGACAATGTTTGCGGAGTTCGAGCTGAAAATCAACGAGATCGTCGAGAAGGGCGGAACCCTGACTGCGGATGAGATGAACCGGATCTATTATGACCTGAATGTCCTCTACTACGGCAAAGAAATGACAGTGGATCCGCTGATTCAGGAGGAGTGGGCGAGGATCCCGCATTTCTTCTATAATTTCTATGTCTACCAGTACGCGACCGGATTTGCGGCGGCGATCGCCATCGCGGACCGGATTCTGACGGGCGGGAAGGAGGCGGCGGATGATTATCTGAGATTTCTGTCCTCCGGATCGTCGGCGGATCCCATCAGCCTTCTGAAGATCGCCGGCGTCGATATGAGCAGTCCGGAACCGGTCAGTCGTGCACTTGACGAATTTGATCGGATGATCACGGAGATGGAGAAAATCGGGTAAAATTGAATTTTTTTTGAGCAGGCCTTGCGGAAATTTTATAGAAATACGGAGATATTATTCCGGGTTTCGTGTATAATCAGGGTATTCGAAGGTATTTCAACGGGGGAATGCAACGTATCTGTGACGTCAGAAAAGGCGTCAAGGAAGGAGTCATGAATGGCAGACACTGTAAACACAGCTTGTGTGGAGAAAGGCCCGATTACGGAAGATCTCCTGACCAGAATGAATGGCTACTGGCGGGCGGCAAATTATCTGTCTGCGGCGCAGCTGTATCTGCTGGATAATCCGCTTCTGAAGAGACCGCTCGAGTGGAGCGACATCAAGAAAAAGATCGTCGGTCACTGGGGCACGGTTCCGGGGCAGAACTTCGTTTTCGTCCATCTGAACCGCGTGATCAAGCGCTACGATCTGGATATGATCCTTCTTTCCGGTCCGGGTCATGGCGGAAACTTCTATATTGCCAATGATTATCTCGACGGAACGTACACGGAGGTTTACCCGAATATCAGCCGTGACGAGTCGGGCCTGCAGAAACTGTTCAAGCAGTTTTCCTTCCCGGGAGGCGTTCCGAGCCACTGTGCTCCGGAAACTCCGGGATCGATCAACGAGGGCGGCGAGCTCGGCTACGGCATCGCCCATGCGTTCGGAGCGGTGTTCGACAACCCGGATCTGATCGCGGCGGTTACCGTCGGCGACGGAGAGGCAGAGACCGGTCCGCTTGCGACGTCCTGGCAGAGCAATAAATTCCTGAATCCGGCGAGCGACGGAGCCGTTCTCCCGATCCTCCATCTGAACGGATATAAGATCGCGAATCCGACGATCTTCGCCCGGATGTCCCATCAGGAGATCACGGATTTCTTCCACGGATGCGGATGGGAACCGTATTTCGTCGAGGGTGATGATCCGATGACGATGCACAGACTGATGGCCGAGACGATGGACAAGGTGATCGAGACGATCAAGGGCATTCAGGAACACGCACGCACGACCGGGGATACGACAAGACCGGTATGGCCGATGATCGTTCTGAGAACCCCGAAGGGATGGACCGGACCGAAGGTTGTCGACGGAAACCGCATCGAGGGCAACTTCCTGGCGCATCAGGTACCGATCATGATGGATAAACCGGAGCATCTCCAGATTCTCGAGGACTGGCTCCGCTCCTATCATCCGGAGGAACTGTTCGATGAGAACGGCCGTCTGATTCCGGAACTGCAGGCGCTCGCTCCCTCGGGTGATGCGAGAATCGGCGCAAACCCGCACGGAAACGGCGGAAAACTTCTCCGGGAGCTGCGCATGCCCGATTTCCGCGACTATGCGGTGGAGATCGGCAAACACGGATCAAAGGACGGACAGGATATGTCTGAACTGGGAAATTTCATCCGTGATATTTTCAAACTGAACGCGGACGCGAAAAACTTCCGTATCTTCGGACCCGATGAGACGAATTCAAACCGCCTGAACGCGGTGTTTGACGTTGAAAATCGTGACTGGAACGCAAAGCACCTGGACACGGATGATCATCTGGATCCCTACGGGCGCGTGATGGATTCTATGCTTTCCGAGCATATGTGTGAGGGATGGCTCGAGGGCTATCTTCTGACCGGACGCCACGGTTTCTTCGCGACGTATGAATCCTTTGCGCGAATTATTGATTCCATGGCGGCGCAGCATGCGAAATGGCTGAAGGTCTGCAACCAGCTTTCCTGGCGTGAGCGCATCGCGTCCCTGAACCTGATCATGTGCTCGACGGTGTGGCAGCAGGATCACAACGGATTTACCCATCAGGATCCGGGCTTTATGGATCACATCGCGAATAAAAAGGCAGATGTCGTGCGCATTTATCTCCCGCCGGATTCCAACACGCTGCTGTCCACGATGGATCACTGCCTGCGCTCGAAGAACTATGTAAATGTCATCGTCGCTTCGAAGCATCCGCGTCCGCAGTGGCTGTCCATGGATGAGGCGGTGAAGCACTGCACGCAGGGCATCGGTATCTGGGACTGGGCTTCCAATGATCAGGGACAGGAGCCGGATATCGTATTTGCGTGCGCGGGAGAGACACCGACCCTTGAGGCCCTCGCAGCGGTATCGATCCTGAACAAGGAGCTTCCGGAGCTGAAGATCCGATTCATCAACGTCGTCGATCTGTTTAAGCTGCAGCCGTCCGAGGAACATCCGCACGGCCTCACAAATGCGGAGTACGACATGCTCTTCACGACGAATAAGCCGGTGATCTTCAATTTCCACGGCTACGCGACGCTTGTCCATGAGCTCACGTACCGCCGTCACAATAACCGGCTGATGCATGTACGCGGATACAAGGAAGAGGGCACGATCACCACACCGTTCGATGTCCGCGTGCAGAATGACATCGACCGTTTCCATCTCGTGCAGGATGCCATCGAGCTTCTGCCGCAGCTGGGGAACCGAGGTGCGTATCTGTATCAGAAGATGAGCGACAAGCTGGTAGAGCATAAGCAGTACATCACAAAGTACGGTCAGGATCTGCCGGAAGTTGCGAACTGGAGATGGGGAGACTGATCCTCGGAAAAATAAGGCTGCCGCTTTTGCGGCAGCCTTATTCTATAAAGGTGTGCGGTTCCGGTCAGACCTGGCTGTCTTCCTGCTGTGAGAGCGGCGCTCCGCAGTTTGCACAGAATTTCGTTCCCGGAGTGTTGTGTGCGCCGCAATTCGGGCAGACGCCCGGCTGCGTATCGACGTTTACGACGTTCAGCGGCGCACCGCAATTCGCGCAGAATGCGGCGCCCTGTGGATTTTCCGTGCCGCATTTCTGGCATACGATCCCCGCGTTCAGCTGGCTGAGAGACTCCTGCAGCCGTTTGTTTTCATTCTGGAGATAGTGGATCTGCTGAAAAATCCGGTCATACTCGGTTCCGGCTTCATTTCCGTGATTATTGAAACACTGGACACCGGTCTGATAGAGCAGATTCTGGATCTGCCGTTCGTTTTCCCGGATCTGGCTGTTCATCTTGATGCTGTCGCCGGCGTTGTTGATCGTTCCCTTGATTTTATTGAAAAAATCCATGAAGTTCCTCCTTCCGTCGTTCGGATCTGCAAAGCCCGTGCCGGATCTGTGTGGCAGGGCTCGTATTGGTATGGAATCAATCGATAAAAACAGGATACCATATCCGGCGGGTTTTGAAGCGGAAACGGCCGAAATTTTATATACCAAAACTTTCCATACCGAAAATCCGCGCCGGCCGATAAAGGGTATGGGAAGTTTTGGCTACATAAAATTAAGCCCGTTTTCATCTGCAAAGACGGCGGAATCAGAAGACAATTGGCGCCCGAAACGGTATAATACGAGGGTGCCGGAGGCGTAAGACTGTTTGCGGCCCGTTTATGAGGATAGATCGGAGTCATTTGTATGAAACAGAAAAAACATTTTGGTGAAGGAATCAGGCGTGCTGCAGTGTTTCTGCTTGTATTCCTGCTCGCTGCAGCGGCCGCAGGATGCGGAAAAAATCTGGCGGCGCGGGTAAATGTGGCGAAGAATCAGGAGAGTCCGGCTGTTTCGCCGGATCATATCCCGGCTTATACGTCAGCGCCCTCGATCGACATAAACGGAGGGGTCCCGTTTTTTACGGAAGCGGATCGGATGGAGGATGCGTTCGAGAATTACAGCAGCCTGGATTCGCTCGGGAGGTGCGGCGTGGCGTATGGCTGTCTCGGTGAGGAGACGATGCCGACAGAAAAACGCGGCGATATCGGGATGGTGAAGCCGAGCGGATGGCACACCGTCAAGTATGCCGGGATCGATGGCAATTATCTGTACAACCGGTGCCATCTGATCGCCTATATGCTTTCCGGTGAAAATGCGAATGAGAAGAATCTGATCACCGGGACGCGGTATATGAATACGGAGGGAATGCTTCCGTATGAGGAGCGCACGGCGGACTATATCCGAAGCACAGGAAACCATGTGCTGTACCGCGTGACGCCGGTTTTCGAGGGAAACAATCTGGTGGCCTCCGGCGTTCTGATGGAGGCGCAATCCGTCGAGGACGACGGCCTTGTCTTCTGTGTCTACTGCTACAACGTCCAGCCGGGTGTGACAATCGATTATTCGACCGGCGACAGCAGCGGGCCGGAATTCACCGGGTCGAATGGCGGAAGCGGCGCTTCATCCGGAGGGGAGAGCGGTACGTATGTACTGAACACAAATACGAAAAAATTTCATCGGCCGGACTGTCCGTCCGCAGACAAAATCAAGCCGGCAAATCGACAGGATTTTACGGGATCACGGGAGGATCTGATCGCACAGGGATATGATCCCTGCAAGAGCTGCAATCCATAATCCTTCTGCCTTCTTTCAGATGTTTCCTGTGCGGCGGCGCTTCGGACGGCAGCGGCGGCGTGCAGGATGCGGCCGGTTCTGGCGGAATGCGGCCTGCTTCATCATCAGTTCCAGGCGGCGCTCCGGGTCCGTCTCGATCTCGAGCTGGCGCGCGATTTCACCGCGGCGGTATTCAGCCAGAGTCTCCTTGACGGTGTTGTAATCGCGTTCGAACAGGATGGCGCTGATCTCGGCGGACAGATCTTCCTCGCTGATCTCTTCCGGGACGCGGTCAAGGATCTTTCCGATCACGAAGGCCTTGCTCTTATCTTTGTATTTTGGAATACCGTGCCGGTGCTGGATCGACGCAAGTTCCGGCCGCCAGAGAATTTCCATTTTTTTTCGCCGGATCAAGTTCGGATTTTTCTTCGGCTGGCGGAGAAAATAAAAGTCCCAGCCTGTATCGGTGTATTCAATTGTGATGATACCCCAGTACTCCGGAACGTGTTCTTCGATATGCATCGCGTGGCTCGCGCCGACCGCGACGATGTTGTAATCATAGTATTTGTCGTAGTCGCGGATCTGCCCGTCGAGACGTTTGTAGGTGTCGGCGTCGCTTTTGATTTCAATGCCGCAGAGCGAGTCCGGAAGCACCATCACGATATCTGCGCGGGATCTTCCCATTGTTTTTTCCTGTAAAATCCGGATCTGTCCGAAATATTCCTCAAGAAAATCAAAGAGAGGTTCGCGGATTTCCCGGTCGTGGGTAATGCGTCTGCCCATAAATCGTTCCCCTGAAATAATAATCAGCCGGGTGATCCCGGCATTTATTACAATTACGATATCATAAAATGATCGAAGCGTGGGGATTATTTTGTCTAGTACTTGACAAGGTCACTCTGAAAATAATGCGAAAATCGGGGAGCCCTGTGGTATACTGATGATTATCAAGTCAGTTTTCAGGAGGATTTATATAAGATGATAAAACTTTATGACGGTGGTATTTTTCTTCTGAACGGCACCGAGATCGTTCCGGAGGAGGAAGCCGTACAGCGGAAAGCGCCGGACGGCCGCGCACTGGATAAGGCGGAGGCGAAAAAAGGGACGATCGCCTGGTCGATCCTGAAAGCGCACAATACGACGGACGATATGGAACATCTGAAAGAACGGTTCGACGCGATGGCGAGTCACGACATCACGTTTGTCGGGATTATTCAGACGGCCAGAGCATCCGGACTTGAGAAGTTTCCGCTTCCCTATGTTATGACGAACTGCCACAATTCGCTGTGCGCGGTCGGGGGAACGATCAATGAGGACGATCATGTATTCGGCCTGTCTGCCGCAAAGAAATACGGAGGGATCTTTGTACCGCCGCATCTTGCGGTTATTCATCAGTATATGCGGGAGATGTACGCGGGATGCGGGAAGATGATTCTCGGGTCGGACAGCCACACACGCTACGGAGCACTTGGAACGATGGCCGTCGGCGAGGGCGGAGGAGAGCTTGTCAAACAGCTTCTTTGCGACACGTATGACATCGCTTATCCGGGTGTTGTCGCGGTTTATCTGACAGGAAAGCCGAACCCCGGTGTCGGCCCACACGATATTGCGCTCGCGATCGTCGGCGCGGTCTTCAAAAACGGTTATGTCAAGAATAAAGTGATGGAGTTTGTTGGTCCCGGAGTCGATTCGATGACGACCGATTTCCGGAACAGTGTCGATGTGATGACGACCGAGACGACCTGCCTGTCCTCTGTGTGGAGAACGGATGACGACACGAAGGCGTACCTTGCGATGCACGGCCGACCGGAGGACTACAAAAAGCTTGATCCGGAGGATGTGGCCTACTATGACGGATGTGTCTTTGTAGATCTTTCGACCGTGAAGCCGATGATCGCTCTTCCGTTCCATCCGAGCAACGCGTACGAGATCGATGAGCTGAACGCGAACGCGAAGGATATTCTGCACGAGGTGGATGAACACGCGAAGGAGATCACGGAGAATCCGGATATTCATTTTAATCTCGCGGATAAGGTCGTCGGCGGAAAGCTGCACGTCCAGCAGGGCATCATCGCCGGATGCGCAGGCGGAAACTATGTCAATGTGATGGCGGCTGCCCATATCCTGAGAAATGCGCAGTGTGGAAATGATGTATTCAATCTGTCGGTGTATCCGTCCTCTCAGCCGGTTTACATGGATCTGGTGAAGAAGGGCGCGATTTATGATCTGATGGCAGCCGGAGCGGTCGTCAAGACGGCTTTCTGCGGCCCGTGCTTCGGAGCGGGAGACACGCCGGCGAACAATGAGCTCAGCGTGCGGCACACGACGAGAAACTTCCCGAACCGCGAGGGATCGAAACCCGGAAACGGACAGCTGGCGGCGGTAGCGCTGATGGATGCCCGGTCCATCGCGGCGACGGCAGCCAACAAGGGGGTTCTTACCCCGGCGACGGAGTATGCGGACGACTATGAAGTTCCGGAGTACGAGTTCAACGAATCTTCTTACGAGTCGCGTGTATACACAGGATTCGGGAAAGCGGACGCGGATCATGATCTTGTCTACGGTCCGAATATCAAGGACTGGCCGGAGATGGAGCCGCTCTCGGACAACATCCTTCTCCGCGTCGATTCGAAGATTATGGATGCGGTGACTACGACGGACGAGCTGATTCCTTCCGGCGAGACGTCTTCGTACCGATCCAATCCGCTGGGACTTGCGGAGTTCACTCTCTCGAGAAGGGATCCGGGATACGTCGGACGGGCGAAGGAGACCCGTGCGCTGGAGAGCGCGAGATGCGGCGGAGAAGATCCGGTGTCCGTACAGGCGGATCTCGCGGCGGTCTACGATGAAATCGCAACGATCGCGCCGGATGTCAAAAAAGAGGAGATCGAGATCGGAAGCATGATCTATGCGGTGAAACCGGGCGACGGCTCCGCGCGCGAGCAGGCTGCGAGCTGCCAGAGAGTGCTGGGAGGACTTGCGAACATCTGCTCCGAGTATGCCACGAAGCGGTACCGTTCCAATGTGATGAACTGGGGTATGCTGCCCTTCCAGATGGAGGGAGAGCCGGAGTTCGAGGTCGGAGATTATATCTTCGTCCCCGGCGTGAAGAAGGCACTTTCCGGCGATATGAAGGAAATACCGGCTTATGTGATCGGAAAGAACCGGAAGCTGTCGCTGTATATTGGGGGAATGACCGATCACGAGAAAGAAATCGTGGAGGCCGGCTGCCTGATCAATTACAACAGGAACCGGAAGAAATAAGAATCAGATTGTCCGGGGCAAATGTCCGGGATCCGTCTCCGGGAGAGGCGGACCCCGGACATATTTGTCAAAAAACGCGTGATAAATTCAGCTGTTTTCACAAATTAGTAATTACTTTTAAGTTTAAGATTGACAGAAGCATCCGGTTCTTTTATATTGAAATTGGATAAAAAAAGTCAACATTAACCGGATGCGATCTGCCACAGGTAATTCGATGAGGAGGATGGAACGATGTTAATTACAAGGGAGGCTGATTACGCGATCCGCCTGCTCCGCGGGCTGACGGACGGGGAGATTCATCCGGTGAAATCACTCTGTGAGACTGAGGAAATCCCATGGAAATTCGCCTACAAAATTCTGAAAAAGCTAAAAGACGCCGGCATGGTGGAAAGTCTGAGCGGCGTTCGCGGCGGCTGCAGGCTTAAGAAGGATCTGAACGACGTGACGCTTCTCGATCTGCTCACAGCGACAGAGGGGAGGCAGTACGTCAACAACTGCCTGAAACCCGGATATGAGTGCACCTGGGAGCAGAAAAAGGGCCGGAAGTGCACGGTGTGCGGGCAGCTTGCGGAGATTCAGAAGAAGATGGACAGAGAACTTGAGGCTTATACACTGATGCAGATGATCGGGGGTGACTCTGCGGAGCGGTAAGCCGGAAGGATGGGGAGTCCGAAGTTTTCAGCGGGAACCGAAAGGAGGGTTTTTATGTTATTTCGGTGCAGCGAGGCGCAGGAAAAGCTCCGTGAGGAAATTCGTGAATTTGCGGAGAAGGAAGTGAAGCCGTATGCGTTTCAGTGGGATCGCGACAATGCGTTTCCGCGTGAAGTGGTAAAAAAGATGGGCGAGAGGGGATGGATGGGCATCCCTTATCCGAAGGAATACGGCGGTGCCGGTCTTGACGTGATCAGCTACGCGATCGCGGTGGAGGAACTGTCCAGGGTTGACGGCGGAACCGGAGTAATTCTTTCGGCACATACATCCCTCGGATCGTGGCCGATCTTCGGATTCGGCACGGAGGAGCAGAAGAAGAAGTATCTCGTTCCGCTCGCGAAGGGCGAGAAGATCGGCGCGTTCGGGCTGACTGAGCCGAATGCCGGATCGGACGCAGGCGGTACGGAGACGACCGCGGTCGCAGAGGGGGATCATTATATCCTGAACGGCGAGAAGATCTTCATCACGAACGGCGGCGAGGCGGACATCTACGTTGTTTTCGCGGTGACGACGCCGGGGATCGGAACGAAAGGAATCAGTGCATTCATCGTCGAAAAAGGCTGGGAAGGCTTTACGTTCGGTGATCACTATGACAAGCTCGGAATCCGTTCTTCCGCGACGGCGCAGCTTCTGTTCAACGATGTGAAGGTTCCGAAGGAAAATCTGCTGGGCAGAGAGGGGCAGGGTTTCAAGATCGCGATGGCTACGCTTGACGGCGGGCGTATCGGCATTGCGTCGCAGGCTCTGGGTATCGCGCAGGGAGCGTATGAGAGCTGTAAGACCTATGCGCTCGACCGTGTACAGTTCCATAAGCCGGTCGCGTTCCAGCAGGCAATTTCGTTCAAGATCGCCGATATGGCGACGGAGATCCGCGCGGCGAGAATGCTGGTTTACAGCGCGGCGGAGATGAAGCAGAATCACGAGCCGTACAGTATGGAAGCTGCGATGGCGAAGCAGTTTGCTTCCGATGTGGCGATTCGGGTCACTCAGGAAGCGGTTCAGGTTTATGGCGGAAACGGATACCTGAAGGGGATGGATGTCGAGAGAATGTACCGCGACGCGAAGATCACCCAGATCTATGAGGGTACGAACGAGATTATGCGGGTCGTTATCGCTTCTCATCTGCTCGGGAAGCCGCCGAAAAGCGAGACTCCGGTCATGGCCGGTCAGGCCCCGAAGAATATCACGGGTCCCAGGAAAAAGATTATCTATAAGAAGGGAAGCGCACAGGAAAAAGTAGATGCCCTCGTTGCGAGTCTTAAAGCGGACGGGTACGATTTTACCACAGGTATTCCGATCGACACGCCGATCACGCAGGCGGAACGTGTCGTTTCCGCCGGACAGGGCATCGGATCAAAAGAGAATATGAAGCTGATCGAAGAGCTTGCGGCAGCGGCAGGAGCGGCGATCGGGTCGTCCAGACCGGTTGCGGAGACGCTTCAGTATGTACCGATCGACCGGTTTGTCGGGATGTCCGGACAGAAGTTCCATGGAAATCTTTATATCGCCTGTGGGATTTCCGGAGCGGTGCAGCATCTGAAGGGAATCATCGACGCGGGTACGATCGTCGCGGTCAACATCAATCCGAATGCGCCGATCTTCAAAAACTGCGATTACGGGATCGTCGGCGATGTCAATGAAATCCTTCCTCTTCTGACGGCGGCTCTTGATACCGGGGAGAAAAAACCGGCGCCGCCGATGAAGAAAGTCCGAAGACCGACTCCGAAAAAGGAAAAGCCGGATTACAAGGTGATGGTCTGTGACGGCTGCGGCTACGAGTACGATCCGATGAAGGGAGATCCGGAGGCGGACATCGCGCCGGGGACGCCATTTGATCAGCTGCCGGAGGACTGGGTATGTCCGAAATGCGCGGAGCCGAAGAAACATTTCTATGAGGCCTGAAGGGAGGATGGAGTATGCATATTGTAAGAGAAGTTACCGATCATCTGTACTGGATCGGCGCGAATGATCACCGCCTGACTCTGTTTGAAAACATTCATCCGATCCCCGAAGGCGTCAGCTACAACGCATATGTTCTGCTGGATAAGCAGACGGTTCTGTTCGACACGGTCGACTGGGACGCGTGCCGTCAGATGATGGAAAACCTGGAGTATGTACTGGACGGGCGTGCGCTCGATGTCGTCGTTGTCAATCACTGGGAGCCGGATCATGCGGCGTCCCTGCAGGTTGTTCTTGACCGTTATCCGAAGGCGAGAATCGTCAGTACGGAAAAGGGATTCATGCTGATGGAACAGTTCGGTTTCCGCACGGAAGGGCATGAGATCGTGAAGGTCGGGGACGGAGATACGATGTCCTTCGGAGATCATACCGTCGCGTTTCTGACCGCTCCGATGGTCCACTGGCCGGAGGCGATGGTAACGCTTGATGTGACGAACGGCGCACTGTTTTCCGCAGATGCATTCGGCTCTTTCAAGGCAAATGACGGCAAACTCTTCGCGGATGAGGTGAACTACGATCGCGACTGGATCGATGAAAACCGGCGCTACCTGACAAACATCGTCGGCAAGTACGGTCCGCATATTCTGAAGCTGATCGGTAAGGCGGCGCCGCATCTTTCGGAGATCCGGTACATCTGTCCGCTGCACGGGCTTGTCTGGAGAAAGAATATCGATTATCTTCTGGACAAATACCGGCACTGGGCGACGTACGAGCCGGAGGAAAACGGCGTCATGATCGTATATGCTTCCATGTACGGCGGAACGGAACAGGCCGCGCAGGCTCTTGCGTCAAAGCTTGCGGAACGCGGCGTCACGAATCTCGTCGTCCACGATGTTTCGAACACGCACGTCTCGTATCTGATCGCGGATGTATTCCGGTTCAGCCACGTCGTGCTCGCGTCTGTGACGTACAACCTGGGGATTTTCCCGCCGATGTTAAATTTCCTTGAGGATATGAAGGCGCTGAATGTGCAGAACCGTACATTTGCCCTGATCGAAAACGGATCATGGGCAGTGATGTCCGGTGATCTCATGTACCGGTTCCTCGATGAGGAGATGAAGCAGATCACGGTGCTGAATGAACGCCTGACCATCGCTTCGCATCTGAAGGAGGGGGCGAAAGACGAGCTGGATCTTCTGGCGGATTCGATCGTTGATTCGGTGCGGTCCGCACAAAACTGAGATACGGACACGAAACCGGGGCGGCCTTTTTGGCCGCCCCTGCTATTTTCAGTGATCCGGTTTCAATCCTCCGGCTCATCTTCGTCCGCATCTTCATCGACCGCGCCGAGCTCCGCGGAAGTTTTCAATTTTCCCGCCGCCAGGTCCGCGTGGATATCCTCGAGCATCGTGATCAGTCCGGGCTCGCAGTTGTCTTTGATAACGATGACGACCCGGTTCCGGTCGACCATCAGATAAAAGTGATCCTTCGTCTCGACGATGCGCTGCAGATCGCCGTAGCGGACGACGGATGTCGCGTTTCGGCTGTGGACTTTGAAGAAGTTTTTGTAGAACCAGATGGTCATGACGACGTTGTTTGCCGATTCATTTACCGCATATGCGCGTCGCAGCATGAACCGCGGCACAAACCAGCCGACGAGCGGCAGAAGTATGAGCATAATGACAGCCATCTCGATCCGGTTTACGTCTCCGCCCCGGATCCCGGCGACGAGCATTCCCGCCATCACAGCCTCAAAAACCAGAATGATCGAGATCAGAGCACTCTTGTTGCCTGTAGCGACGCTCATTTTCCGGAACTCCTCCGCGGTGACGGGGGTTGCGGTCCGATACATTGATTTCATGTGAGTTCTCCCCT
>CADBRN010000094.1 GCA_902797025.1 uncultured Lachnospiraceae bacterium | reverse complement strand
CTCTTTCATTCTCGGGTCACGGGTCAGATATCCGGCGGACTTCAGCGCCGGTCTGAACTCCTCATCCGCCTGAAGCAGCGCACGGGAAATTCCGTGACGGATCGCACCGGCCTGTCCGGTGAAACCGCCGCCGACAACATTAACCTTCACATCGTACTGGCCGAGGGTATCGGTCGCTACGAGCGGCTGACGGACAACTGTCTTCAGCGTCTCGAGACCGAAGTAGTCGTCAATGTCGCGCTTGTTGACCGTGATCTTGCCGGTTCCCGGTGTCAGATATACTCTGGCTACAGATTTTTTTCTTCTTCCAGTTCCATAGAAACTTGTGCTAGCCAATGTCTTCTACCTCCTAATCAAAAAGTAAGCACTTCCGGCTGCTGTGCGGTGTGCGGATGCTCCGCGCCAGTATACACATGAAGTTTTCTCATCATCTGTCTTCCGAGCGGTCCCTTCGGGAGCATGCCCTTTACAGCGAGCTCGACGACCTTCTCCGGTCTTCTCTCAAGCATCTCCTTCAGCGTTGCGGATTTCATGCCGCCCACGTAATCGGAGTGTCTGTAGTAGATCTTCTGATCCATCTTCTTGCCGCTTACTTTGATCTTGTCCGCGTTGACGACGATGACATAGTCACCGGTATCAACGAACGGTGTATATTCCGGTTTGTTTTTGCCGCGAAGAACTTTCGCGATCTCGGAGCACATACGTCCGAGGGTCTGTCCCTCCGCGTCAACGACATACCATTTTTTCTCTAATTTATCCGGATTCGCCATAAATGTTTTCATGGTTTTTCGTTCCTCCTGATGTATCAATCCGGGATTTGTCCAGGCTCCCGCATACACCTGCCGGTCCGAAGCTGCCACTGTCCGTATGGTCTTCGTCCGGATCCGCACCTTCCCCGGGGCTTTCGGTTCCGATGCTCAGTTGAAAAACGGCTCGTTCTGTGTGCGTACGCCCTGGGAAAAGACGCATAGGCCCACTTATGCCGTCGTGCTTTTTTATCTTATAATATACAAAATACTCTGTCAAGCCTGATTTTACAGGTTTTCGCGTCAGATCTTCCCCTCCCACTCCGGGTAGCGGATCCCGATCAGAGTCAGCCCGTGAGCCGGGGCAGTCGCGCCCGCGCAGGCGCGGTCCCTCGCCGCGAGGATTTCCGGAATCGAGTCCGCGTCCCGGTCACCTTTTCCGACCTCGATCAGCGTCCCCGCAATGATGCGGACCATATTATAGAGGAATCCGTTTCCGGTGATGCGGAAGCGGATCAGATCGTCTTCTTTTGTCAGGTTTGCTTCACAGATCGTCCGGATTGTGGATCCGGAGCTGTAACCGGCCGCGGCAAAGCTTTTAAAATCATGCTCTCCGACGATATGGGCCGCGGCTCTCTGCATCGCGTCAAGATCAAGGGAGCCGTACCAGTGCAGGCTGTCGAGGCGGCGGGTCGGATCCGGGAAAACCCGGTTCAGGATCCGGTACTCGTACGTTTTGACTGTCTCCGTATAACGCGGATGAAATTCCGGCGGAACCTCCCGCGATCCCTGAATCTTGACATCGTCCGGAAGATACGTGTTGAGGGCAAACGCAAACTTATCCGCCCCCATACGCGCCGTCGTATCGAACACGACGACATTCCCCCGTGCATGGACCCCCGCGTCCGTACGACTCGCCCCGATCGTGCGCGTCTCTGTTCCAAGCAGATCCGTCAGCGCACGATTCAGCACCTCCTGCACGGTGATGCCGTTTGGCTGCACCTGAAATCCGCAGTAATTGGTCCCGTCATACGCAACCGTCATCATGATCCGGCGGAGTTTCTTTTCATTTTTCTGATCCGAAGACCCACGCACCGTCTTTTGTTCTTTCTGCTGATCCGCAGCCATCGTTTTCTCTCCGTTTCTCTTCTTGCAGGATTCAGATATGCAGGATTACTCTCGCCAGGATCGAAAATACCAGATAGGCAAGCAGCACCGCATATGCGATATAATCCGACCTTCGGTAGCAGAGCGGCTTCATCTGGGTCCGGCCTTCGCCGCCATGATAACAGCGTGCCTCCATCGCAAGGGCGAGATCATTGGCTCTGCGGAATGCCGAGACGAACAGCGGAACAAGAAGCGGTACCATCGCCTTCACTCTCTGAATCAGGCCTCCTGTCTCGAAATCGGCCCCGCGTGCCATCTGCGCTTTTTTGATCCGGTCCGTCTCCTCCGTCAGAATCGGAATAAACCGCAGCGCGATCGACATCATCATCGATATCTCGTGAACCGGAACATGGAAGATCTTCAGAGGACGCATCAGGCTCTCGAGGGCGTCCGTCAGCTTATTCGGCGTCGTCGTCAGAGTCATAACCGAGGCGCCGATCACAAGTAAAATCAGGCGGACCGACGTCTTTCCTGCGATCATGAGACCTTCGGATGTGATTTTCAGTGCCCGGTAATGCCAGATCACCTCGCCCGGCGTCAGAAAAATATTCAGAATGCCGGTGAAAATCAGGATGATCAGGATCGGTTTCAGACCGCGCAGCATCATGACCGGCGGCACCTTCGAAGCGATCACAAGCGCGGCAAGAACCGCTGCCGCAAGAATAAATCCCCATCCGCCGAAAAGAAACACCGACACGAGATACACCATCGTGCCGACAATCTTCACCCGCGGATCCATCCGGTGCAGGGGGGAATCTGCCGGATAATATTGTCCGATTGTGATATCCTGCATCATGATGCCGCCTCCTGAACGAACGCCTGGAAAATTGACTCCGCTGCTTCTTCTACCGTCGTCGCCGATTCTGTGACCGGGAACCCCTGCTCCGCAAGCTCATGCATCACATAAGTGACCTGCGGCGCCGCAAGTCCCATTTTCTCAAGTTCTCTGTAATGTGAAAAAACACTCCGCGGCGTTCCGTCAAACACATTCTTCCCCTCGTTCATCACGATCAGCCGGTCCGCATAGCGCGCGACATCCTCCATACTGTGGGACACGAGAATGATCGTCATGTTCCGCTGCGCGCGCATCCGGCCGATCACCTCGAACATCTCATCCCGGCCGCGCGGATCAAGTCCGGCGGTCGGCTCGTCGAGAATGAGCACATCCGGATCCATTGCCAGCACACCCGCGATCGCGACGCGGCGCTTCTGGCCTCCTGACAGTTCAAACGGGGAGCTGCCATAGAGTTCCTCCGGCACGCCGACCTGACGGAGTGCCTCTTTTGCTCTTCTTTGACACTCCTCCCTGTCAAGGCCCTGATTCTTCGGGCCGAAGCAGACGTCCGTAAGTACATCGTTCTCAAAAAGCTGGTGCTCCGGATATTGAAAGACGAGTCCGACGTGGAACCGCAGATTCCTCCGGTCGTACGATCCGCTCCAGATATCCTGCCCGTGAAACAGGACCCGTCCGGATGTCGGCCTGATCAGCGCGTTAAAATGCTGAACCAGTGTGGATTTTCCGCTTCCGGTATGACCGATCACTCCGACGAACTGTCCCTGCGGAATCGTCATAGAGACATGATCAAGCGCCCGGACCTCGTATGCGGTTCCCGCGCTGTATACATAGGATACATCTTCCAGCCGCAGCGAGGTGTCCGGCAGATCTTTCTTCATACCTTCCGCCTCCCCGGAGGCCGCTTCCCGGGGATTTCCCCCGGTGCTCTCCGCATCCCGGGATCTTTCCTCCGCGGCGCTTTCTTTCCGCAGGCCCGTTTTCGCCGCTTCCGCTTCCGGAAGCGCACAGAGCGATTCAATCAATTCTTCTTTTGAGAGAATATCCGGCTTCAGATCGAGTCCCCGCCCGATCAACGCGTGCGCAAGGAGCGTCACCTGCGGTACGTCGAGACGCAGCGCTTTCAGGCGGTCCACATTGGAAAAAACCTCCCGCGGCGTACCGCTCATGACGATTTTTCCCTCATCCATCACAAAGAGACGGTCCGCATCGATCACTTCCTCCATGTAATGCGTGATCAGGATGACGGTCACGCCTTCCTTCCTGTTCAGGGCGCGCACCGCGCGGATGACCTCCCGGCGGCCGTTCGGATCCAGCATCGCGGTAGGCTCATCGAGCACGATGCACCGGGGCTTCATCGCCATGACCCCCGCGATCGCGACGCGCTGTTTCTGGCCTCCGGAAAGATGATTCGGGGACTGCTTCCGGTACGCGATCATTCCGGTCTGCTCAAGCGCATGATCCACCCGCTTCCAGATCTCATCCGTCCCGACGCCGAGATTCTCCGGGCCGAATCCGACATCCTCCTCCACAACCGAAGAGATAATCTGGTTATCCGGATTCTGAAAAACCATGCCGGCCTTCTGGCGGATCTTCCAGAGATCCGCGGAATCCGCGGTATTCATATTGTCGATCCACATCGTCCCCCCGGTGGGGACAAGCAGCGCGTTGATCTGTCTGGCGAGCGTCGATTTTCCGCACCCGTTGTGTCCGAGAACGGCAATAAATTCGCCCTCCTTCACATCGAGACTGACATCACGAAGCGCATGCGTCACCTCGGGGCTTTCATTCTCACCGCGATATTCAACATAATCATAGCCCAGCTTCTCAGCTTTTACGATTCCCATGCAGACTTTCCTCCCGCCGGTTCCGCCTTAATCAATCCTGTACGTCCGCTGCCTCTTCATGCCCGGGTCCGACCGCCCCGCCCATTTTTGCAAGAACCGCGTCTCTTCCGTTTTTCGAAACGGAAGAAAATGGAATCACGTCTGTCTCCTCCGGAAGCTCCAGCGTCTCACGAATCAGCCGGATCTGTTTCTGCAGCTGGCTGCGTTTGATCTTATCCGCCTTCGTCGCAATAATGACGGGGCGGTATCCTCCTGAGACGATCCACTCGTACATCATCCGGTCGTTTGCGGACGGCGCATGGCGGATGTCAACAAGAAGAAACACCTCCCGGAGGTTTTTCGATGTATTCAGATAACGCTCGACCATTTTCCCCCAGGATTCGCGGACCTTCTGCGATGCGGAGGCGTATCCGTATCCGGGCAGATCGACCAGATAGAAGGAATCATTGACATGATAGAAATTGATGGTCTGCGTCTTTCCCGGATTTGCGCTCGTTCGCGCCAGCGATTTGCGGTTCACAAGGGCATTGATCAGCGATGATTTCCCGACGTTTGATTTCCCCGCAAACGCAACTTCCGGCTGATGCGTATCCGGAAGGCGGCTCGTCACACCGCACACAATATCAAGACTTACATTTTTGATCTTCAGCATAGAGCGTTTTCCTCTCCGGCCCTCCTGATTCCGTTCAGGCGATCAGCGCGGCCGCCAGCACCTCATCCATCCCGCTTACATAGCGGATCTCAAGGCCGTCTGTAATTTCTCCGTCAAACTCCCGCACGTCCGGCTCGTTTTTCGCCGGGACAAGCACCGTATGAATGCCCGCTTTTTTCGCGGCGAGCAGCTTCTCCTTCAGTCCTCCGATCGGCAGAACCCGGCCGCGCAGCGTGATCTCACCGGTCATGGCGAGATCCGGGCGCACCGGCACCTTCGTGATCGCGGAGAGAATCGCCGTCGCCATCGTGATGCCGGCGGACGGGCCATCCTTCGGCACAGCCCCCTCCGGGATGTGGACATGAATGTCATTTTTCTCGAAAAAGTCCGGACTGATCCCATAGTTGTCCGCAATCGAACGGACATAGCTGACACCGGTCTCAGCCGACTCCTTCATCACATCGCCGAGCTGACCGGTCAGACGGCAGTCTCCCTTGCCGGGCATGACGTTCACCTCGACCTGCAAAGTCACTCCGCCCACGCTGGTCCACGCGAGTCCGCGCACGATGCCGACCTCCGGCTCCTCGTTCGCCATATTGATCTGGTAGTGTCCGCGCCCGAGAAACTCCTCCAGATTGTCTTTTGTGACATGAACCTGCTTCTCGCCCTTTTCCTGAATCCGGAGCGCCGTCTTCCGGCAGATCTCTCCGATCTTCCGCTCCAGATCCCGCACGCCCGCTTCGCGGGTGTACTTCGCGATGATCTCGCCGATCGCCTCATCGTCGATGATCAGCCGGTCCTCTTTCAAACCATTTACCCGGATCTGTTTCGCGACGAGATAATCCTTCGCGATGTGCATCTTCTCATTTTCCGTATAACTTGAGACCTCGATCAGCTCCATGCGGTCGAGCAGCGGCTGTTCAATCTCCTGGATGTCGTTCGCCGTCGCGATAAACAGAACATCCGAAAGATCGATCGGCAGTTCGATGTAATGATCCGAAAATTTTCTGTTCTCCTCCGGATCGAGTACCTCAAGAAGGGCCGATGAGATCGATCCGCGAAAATTTCCGCTCGTCTTGTCGATCTCATCCAGCAGGATCAGCGGGTTCCGCACGCCCGCCTGGCGGAGGCTCGCAGCGATCCGCCCCGGCATCGCCCCGACATACGTCCTTCTGTGTCCCCGTATCTCCGCCTCATCCTGAACGCCGCCGAGGCTCATGCGGACAAATTTCTTGTTCAGCGCCTGTGCGACCGAACGCGCAATCGATGTCTTTCCGGTTCCCGGCGGCCCTACAAGGCAGAGAATTGGCGCCTCGCCTTTTTTCGTAAGATTCCGGACGGCGAGATATTCCAGGATACGTTCTTTTACCTTTTCCATCCCGTAGTGGTCCCGATCCAGAATCCGCCGCGCCTTTTTCAGGTCGCGGCTGTCCCGGGAAGCCTTGTTCCAGGGCATCGAAAGAAGCGTCTCGATGTAGCCGCGGATCACGCCGTTCTCCGCAGGATTTCCCGCGTTGAGACGGAGACGCCTGATCTCGTCCTGAATTTTTTCCTTCACTTCCTTCGGCGCGGCGAGTTTTTCCGCCTGTTCGCGGAAGCGGTCCACGTCCGACTCAAAATTGTCCTCGCCGAGCTCCTCCCGAATCAGTTTGATCTGTTCCCGGAGAATATAGTCCCTCTGATTTTTGTCGATCCGCTCTTTCAGATCCTGGCGGATTTCACTGCGGATGCGGCTGATCTCGATCTCATTGGCGAGCACCGTCATGATCCGTGTGTACTTTTCCGTAAAATTCGCGGCACTGAGGATCTCCTGTTTTTTCTCGTCCTCCATCGGCACATTCGCAGCGATCAGATTTGCCATATGGAAGATATCCGTCGTCCCGAGAATCTCATTTTTCATATCCGGGCTGAGCTGCGCGCTGATCTGGCTGTAGACGGATATCTGCTCGGACATCGCACGGTACATCGCGATCTCCTCGTTTGTCTCAAGCTCGCTGATATCCGGCTCCTCAAGCGGACTGACCGACGCGGCAAAGCGCTCCTCCATATTCACAAAACCGATGAGCTTTGCGCGCTCAAGAGCTTCTACCTGGACGCGGGTGATATTCCCCGGCGCGCGCACCGCCTGGCGCACACGGACGATCATCCCGACGTCGTACAGATCCTCCTCGGCGGGCTCATCGATCCGGTCGTCCCTCTGACGGACTGCAAACAGCAGTTCACCGTGAGCAAGCGCATCCTCCACGGCCTGCAGCGATTTCTTCCGGCTCACATCCACCTGTACGATCATCTCCGGAAGGATGACGATCCCGCGAAGCGGCAGACAGGGAAGTGTCTGTAAACGATCCTTCATATATTTTTCTCCAGTCATTTGTTTCTGTCATTCCGAAAACATCCAACCTGAGGGCGCGCATCGGACGCGCCGCGGTTGGATGTTGATTTCTTTCTATTACATTCTGCCGGACCTTCTGCGGACCGGACGGCCGCGGTCACGCAGTCGCCGGACCGTCGATTCTCCTGCCGGATGAGGATCGCGTATGTCTCTGCGGCACCTCGGTCTTCGGCTCACCCCGCACGATCACCGGATCTTCTTTTCCGGATACCGCGCCCTTCGTGATGCGGCACTCCTTGATCGTGTCATCGGACGGCGTGTCGTACATCACACCGAGCATCGTCTTCTCCATGATCGACCGCAGTCCCCGGGCTCCTGTCTTGTGGATCAGTGCCTGACGGGCTACCTCAGTAAGGGCGTCGTCGTCAAACTCCAGGTCTACGCCGTCGAGCTCCAGCATCTTCTTATACTGCTTTACAAGCGAATTCTTCGGCTCGGTCAGAATACGGACGAGCATCTTCTCGTCGAGGGAATCCAGTGTCACAACGACCGGCACGCGGCCGATGAACTCCGGAATCAGTCCGAATTTCACAAAATCCTCCGGCATCACCTGGCGGAGAAGTTCCCCGACATTTTTCCGCTCGTGCACCCCGAGATCCGCGTTGAATCCGATCGCCTTCGTATCTTTTCTCGCCTCGATGATCTTGTCAAGTCCTTCAAAAGCACCTCCGCAGATAAACAGGATATTCGTCGTATCAATCTGCAGAAACTCCTGGTGCGGATGCTTTCTTCCGCCCTGCGGCGGCACATTCGCTACCGTACCCTCGAGGATTTTCAGCAGTCCCTGCTGTACACCCTCGCCGGACACATCGCGGGTGATCGAAGCATTCTCCGATTTTCTCGTGATTTTGTCGATCTCATCGATATAAATGATTCCGTGTTCCGCACGGTCGATATCGAAATCCGCCGCCTGAATCAGCTTCAGAAGAATATTCTCGACATCCTCACCGACATATCCCGCCTCGGTGAGTGATGTCGCGTCCGCGATCGCAAACGGCACGTTCAGCATACGCGCCAGCGTCTGCGCGAGCAGCGTCTTTCCCGAACCGGTCGGTCCGATCATCAGGATGTTGCTCTTTTGAAGCTCTACATCCGATTTTTCCTCCGAGAGCACGCGCTTGTAATGATTGTAAACGGCGACCGAAAGAACCTTTTTCGCCTCATCCTGTCCGATCACATATTCGTCCAGAAACTCCTTGATCTCTCTGGGTTTCATCAGATTGATCTCATCCGATGGCTGTTCTCCGGTCATAAACTCCTCATCAATAATTTCCTGACAGATATCGATGCATTCATCGCAGATATATGCGCCGCCCGGACCCGCGATCAGCTTTCTGACCTGATCCTCGGTTTTACCGCAAAATGAGCATCTGATTTTCTGATCCGCCATAAATTTTCCCCTTTCACAATGACTGTTCGGGTGTCCCACTATATGGATAAAGGGGCCCGCAGTCTGATCCGCATCCCGTCAGAAAGGATGCGGCTGCGTCGGCCCCTGTTTTATCAACGGTTTGTGATCACCTTGTCCACCAGTCCGTACTCCAGCGCCTCCTGCGCAGTCATATAATGATCGCGCTCGGTATCCGCCATGACTTTCTCGAGCGGCTGTCCGGTGTTCTTTGCAAGCAGCTCATTCATCTTCTGCTTGATCCGTCGGATCTGATCCGCGACGATCTCAATCTCCGTCGCCTGTCCCTGAGCACCGCCGGACGGCTGATGAATCATGATCTCGGAGTTCGGAAGAGCAAAGCGCTTGCCCTTCGCGCCTCCCGCGAGAAGAAACGCACCCATGCTCGCAGCCATACCGATGCAGATCGTCGACACGTCGCATTTGATGTACTGCATCGTATCATAGATGGCCATGCCCGCGGTCACCGATCCTCCCGGACTGTTGATGTAAATATGAATATCCTTGCCCGGATCTTCGGATTCCAGAAACAGGAGCTGCGCGACGATCAGACTCGCCGACGTATCATTGACCTCTTCTCCGAGAAAGATAATCCGGTCCTTCAGAAGGCGGGAATAGATATCGTAGCTTCTCTCGCCTCTGCTTGTCTGCTCAATGACATAAGGAACTAAACTCATTGATTCATGCCTCCGTGACATACCGTGTCAACATCCGGTCAGGCGTCCTTGTTCTCCTCGTCCGCCTCTCCGGCATCCTTGTTCTCTTCTTCGGTCTTCTCAACCTCGACCGCGTTGTCGCCGAGGAACTCCGCCGCCGCGCGGACCTTCAGGTCACTGCGCAGGTTCTCACGCTCCTCGCCCGCGATAATCTCTTTCATGCGGTCAAGCTCGATGCCGTAATTCTTCGCCATCGTCTCGATCTCGTTATCGATATCCTCGTCGGAAACCTCGAGCTTCTCAGCCTCAGCCACAGCCTCAAGGGTCAGACGCGTGCGGATCTGCTGAAGAGCCTGCGGCTTCATGGACGCGCGGGCCTGCTCATAATTCTGACCCGTATACTGAAGATACGTGCCGAAATCCATGCCCTGAGAACGAAGATTGTTTGCGAGATTCTCAAGCATCTGCTCCGCCTGTGAATCGACCATCAGATCCGGGATATCGATCTCGGCGTTCTGGGCCGCCTTTGATGCAGCCTCGTCTCTCTTCGCCTGCTTCGCCTCGTTCTCTCTGCTCTCCTGAAGATTCTTGCGGACATCCGCCTTGTACTCTTCCAGTGTATCAAACTCCGAAACATCCTCTGCGAACTCATCGTTCAGTTCCGGAACTTCTTTTTTCTGAATGTTGTGGATCGTGCAGTGGAAGACTGCCGCCTTGCCCGCGAGATCTTTCGCATGATAATCCTCCGGGAATGTGACGTTGACATCTTTCTCGTCGCCGATGTTCATTCCGATCAGCTGATCCTCAAATCCCGGGATAAAGGTGTTCGATCCGATCTCGAGCTCCTGCCCCTCGGCGCTTCCGCCGTCAAAAGCCTCCCCGTCGACCGTACCTGCGTAGTCGAGAGTGACGAGATCGCCCTTCTCAACCGGACGTCCCTCAACCGTCACAAGACGAGAGTTCTGCTCCTGCTCGCGCTCCAGCGCTTTCTGCACATCCTCGTCGGTCACCTCGACGTTCTGCTTCGTGACTTCGACACCCTTGTAATCGCCGAGCTTAACCTCCGGCTTTGTAGCGACTTCCGCCGTAAAGATGAAGGGCTTGCCCTTCTCGATCTGAGTCACCTCGATCTTCGGTCTGGAAACAATGTCAAGTCCGCTGTCCTTCGACGCATCCTCGTAAGCCTTCGGAATCAGCTCGTTCGCGGCATCCTCATAGAAAACGCCGGCGCCGTACATACGCTCAACCATGACAAGCGGAACTTTTCCCTTGCGGAATCCCGGAATGGAAATGTTCTTTTTCTGCTTCTGGTAAACCTTCTGAATGGCGCTTACCAGCTCTTCGGCCGGTACTTCGATCGTCATCTTTGCCATATTATGTTCCATTGTTTCAACCTGAACGCTCATCTTGCGAATGTCCTCCTTTTTCATCCCGCCGTCCGGCGTAATATCGAATTTTTCTGCCGTTACGGCCATCTTGGAAGTATATCATAAACACTTTCATTTTACAATATGGCTTTTTCACTGCGGCTTCAGCTATTTTTCACCGGAGCCTGAGCCATTTGATCCCGTTCTCATCCGAGACGACATACTGTCTCGTTCCGGTCGAAAGGAACTGATTCGGCGATTCGCCGCAGGACCCCTCGAATTTTTTCTCACCGTCGACTCCGTAAACGCACAGCCTGTCCCGGTTGTACAGGCTGATCTGTGTTCCGGAGAATTCTGCGGTCTCAAATACAAATGAAAACGCGGTCCGCGTCATCTCCCGTCCGTCAAGATCGAACA
The DNA here is from genome assembly GCA_902797025.1 of uncultured Lachnospiraceae bacterium. Lineage (GTDB taxonomy): Bacteria > Bacillota > Clostridia > Lachnospirales > Lachnospiraceae > CADBRN01. The sequence goes on along the minus strand of CADBRN010000094.1, from coordinate 4,689 downwards.
CATTTAATATGAACGGTTTCGTTCCGCTGTCATTTTCCAGAACATAGCCAACGTAACGGTCATTGTAAAACAGGCTCTCGATCGTGCTGTCTGTCTTCACCTCGCTCCGGATCTTCGGAACGGCACCGCCGCCGATCACGGTAAAGCCGTCATCCCGGAAAACCGCAAGCGTATCGTCCGACATATAGTGAATCTCCGGAATCATCACGCCGGCGAAAGAAAAATTGCCCACGATATTGTCGACCTTGGCCTGTCCCTCGCTGGCGAAGCTGTAGATGCTGACCACAGACTGCAGTGTGCCGTCCGTGACAGCCAGATAGGAAACCGCGAGCAGCTCCCCGTCGCCGGAAAGTGCGAAGCTCATCGGATATCCCGGATCACTCATGCTCGTCCGGATCGTCGAGATCTCATTTCCTTCGCTGCTGTAATACCGGATCAGCGTCCCGCTGCCATCGCTCATCAGCGCGGCGACCGTCCCGCGTTCCGATACCTTCGCCCGTGAAACCGGGAGATCCGCAGTAAAACGATGCGTCTCGCCTCCGGTATCGCAGACCGCGAGATCGGACCCCTGCGAATCGTAGATCACGGCGTAATCGCCGCTTACGTCGATCTTCGGAGACGTCATGCTGTAAGCGGTCTCCCAGCGGCTGTTGTGATCTCCGTCAATATACGTGGCGCTGTCCGCGCTGTACCGGAGAACCCCTTTTCCGAACCGGACGTAGCTGCTCGATATCGGATTGTCTACCGTCTGTTCCGCCGAAACCTCCAGTGACCGGTAATTCCATTTTTTTACCGCAAGCCGGATCAGAAAAGCGCCTGCGACGACAGCCGCCGCGACGATCACCCATGCGATAATCCGCAGCGTCCCCTCAGACAGTTTCCGGATCGGCCGTTCCTCTTCTTCATATCCGGCGCTCTCTTCATCGGAACGCCGGACTGATCTCAAAGCGGAAAGCAGCCCCGCAATACGGCCGCGCTGTTTCTCCGGAGGAATTTCCGGCACCGTTTCCCCCTCCGGCTCCTTCCGAGGTCTTCCTTCCGGTTTCTTCGGCTCTCTTCCGTCCGGCTCTTCCGGCGATTTTCCGTCCGGCTTTTCCGGCGGTTTTCCGTCCGGCTTTTCCGGCGATTTTCCGTCCGGCTTTTCCGGCGGTTTTCCGTCCGGTCCCTTTTCCTCTGGCTGTGCTCCAGTTTCCTTCCCTGCCCCGGTACTGCCCCCGAGGAGATCCGAGAGTGCTTCTTCCTCCGCGGCTGATCCTGCCTCCGGCTTCTGCCCGAAAACCCTCTCTTTCAGGATTTTCGCAACCTCGTCGGCGGAGATGGAATCGTTCTCCCCTCCGCTGTCCTCCTGCCGGATCTGATAATTAAATTCAGATTTCCTTGAATCATCCATAACTCACCGAACTGCGGGATCTGCTGCATTCCTTCGGAAATACGCACCTGCATCCTTCCCTGCTCAAAGATCAACACGCCCCTCCAGAGCGCGGAGAAGCGTGACTTCATCGATGTACTCGAGGTCTCCCCCGACCGGAACGCCGCTGGCAATCCGGCTGACACGAATCCCGGTCGGCTTTACGAGGCGGCTGATATACATCGCCGTTGCCTCTCCCTCAATTCCGGAATTCGTCGCGATGATTACCTCATCGACGTCTCCCTCAAGTCTGCGCATCAGTTCCTTCAGCCGGATCTCATCCGGTCCGATTCCCAGCGTCGGAGAGATCGCACCCTGCAGGACATGGTACACGCCCTGATATTTTCCGGTCTTCTCATAGGCGGCCAGGTCTCTTGCGTTCTCGACCACCATGATCTGCCGGTGATTCCGGTTCGGATTTGAACAGATCGGACAGATCTCCTGATCCGTGAGCGTGCAGCAGACTTTGCAGTACTGAATGTGCTCACGGGCGCTCCGGAGCGTATCCGCCAGATGATTCACCTGATCCTTCGGCATCCCCAGTATATGAAATGCCAGCCGCTGGGCTGATTTCGATCCGATGCCCGGAAGCCTGGACAGCTCCTCGATCAGGGCGCTGATATGCCTGCTGTAGTATTCCATTACAGGGATAAGCCTCCCAGATTCATGCCGCCTGTCATCTTTGACATACTGCTTGCGTACTCTTCATCAACCAGACGCAGCGCCTCATTCGTCGCCGCGATGATCAGATCCTGAAGCATCTCGATATCGTCCGGATCGACGACCTCCTCCGCAAGTTCCACTTTCGTCACCTCGCGTTTTCCGGTGACCGTCACTTTTACGGCGCCGCCGCCCGCCTGCGCGGTGAATTCCTTCTCCTCCAGTTCTTTCTGACTCTGCTCCATCTGGCGCTGCATTCTCTGTGCCTGCTTCATCAGATTATTCATATTTCCGGGCATTCCGCCCTGAAATCCGCCTCGTTTTGCCATTTTTTAAGCCTCCGCCTGATCTTGTTTTCCCGCCGGATGGGGACCCTCAGTCGTCCTCCTCTTCAACCGGCATATTCACCTTATCCCGCAGAATTTCATCGACCGGAATATCCGACAGATCTCTGCTGTGATTTTCGCCCGCAAACACGGCGCCGACCGAAACATCGACCCCGGTCGTCTCGAGAATCGCTTCCCTGAGCGCCTTCTGATTTTCCTCCCCGAAACAATCCTTGAGCGTATTATCATTAAAATACAGGAACAGCTTCGATTCGTCAACTGACGGATCAAACTTCGGTTCCGCGTGAGCCAGGATCGGCCGAAGAATGCCCGATGTGCTCCCGATAATCCTCTTCCAGGAAGCACGGATCTTTTTCAGATCTTCCGGCGCCGGCTTTTTCGGCTCCGGAGGGACCGCCGCCCGGTCTTCCGGCGCAAATCCCGGCGACGCGGATCCGGCCGGCGTGAATCCTGCCTGCGGGGACCCTGCAGCCGAAGAACTTCCCCCGGCACTTCCCGCAGGAGCGCCCGCGGCCAATTCCCCGTTCTGCACCATCGCCTTCAGCGAATCCACGGTCACGATCTTTGAGGCTCCGATCTGCTCCTCGATCTGACGGAGCCGGTCCAGAATATCTCCCGTATCCGTTCCCATCTGCGGCCTGCAGAGACGGATGATCGCGGTTTCGGTGAGCACGCGTTTCTGCGTCGCAAGGCGCAGCTGATTGGAGAGATCCGAGAACTCCCGGATGTACCGCATCAGTGTATCGTCATCGATCATCGTGCTCTCTTCCCGGAGCTGCCTCAAATTTTCCGTGGACACATCGAGGATATCCTCCAGATCATCCGAGCTCTTCAGAAGCATAAGATTTCGAAGATACCAGGTGAAGTCCGCCGCAAACTGCGTGAGTTCCTTGCCTCCCCGGATCAGTTCCTCGAGAACCCGGATGCTCCCGGACGCATCTCCGTCGATAATCCTGCGGAGAAGCATACTGAATACATCCGTGTCAACCGACCCCAGGACATCCAGAACCTTATCAAATGTCAGCTTCTCACCCAGATAGAAGGCAATGCACTGATCCAGAAGACTCAGCGCGTCACGCATCGATCCGTCCGCCTTTCTGGCGATGTAGCGGACCGCCTTCTCCTCCGCCTCCACATGCTCCTGATCAAGCAGATCCCGGATGTGATCCGCGATCACATCGACAGAAATTCTGCGAAAATCGTACCGCTGACACCGCGACAGAATCGTCACCGGTATGCGGTTTGCCTCGGTCGTCGCGAGGATAAAAATCACATACTCCGGCGGCTCCTCCAATGTTTTTAACAGCGCGTTGAAGGCGCCGGCCGAGAGCATGTGAACCTCATCGATAATATAAACTTTATATTTCCCGGAGGTCGGTCTGTAGGAAACCTCCTCACGAATCTCCCTGATGTTATCGACGCCGTTGTTGGAAGCGGCGTCGATCTCAATCACATTTGTCGATGTCCCGTTCAGGATGGAACGGCAGGTGGCACACTCATTGCACGGGCCGTTTTCTGTAGGGTGCTCGCAGTTGACGGCCCTGGCCATGATCTTCGCGACTGACGTTTTACCCGTGCCGCGCGTCCCGCAGAACAGATATGCATGGCCGATCCTTCCTGAACGGATCTGATTTTTCAATGTTGTAACGATCGCATCCTGCCCCCGGACTTCATCAAAGCTCCCGGGGCGGAACTTGCGGTAAAGAGCCGTATAGCTCATCGGTTCACTCCTGTTCCGTCATTCAGTCTCCGAAGCTGATGCCCATCCGCTTCGCGTCCCCGATCTCCTGACACTTCGGATCGACCATCTTCAGCTTGCCGGCCACCTCACCGAGCGGAACCTTCTTGATCTTTCCGTTTACGATACCGACCATATAGCCGTAATCCTCGTTGAGGATCAGCTTTGCCGCCTCGGATCCGATGCGCGTCGTCAGTACGCGGTCATACGGACACGGGCTTCCGCCTCTCTGCATATGACCCGGAACCGTGACGCGGACTTCCATTCCGATCTTGTTGCCGATGTCCTCCGCAATCTTGTAGGAGATGGAGTTATAATTCTTCATCAGCTCTTCCATCGCCTTCTTCCGTTCCTTCTTGCCGAGTGCCGCGATTTCCTTCGGAACCGCCCCCTCCGCAACGGCGATGATCGTGAAGCCGCTGCCCCGCTCCGTTCTCTCATTGATCGCATCCACGATCTTATCGATGTCGTACGGAATTTCCGGAAGCAGGATGACGTCCGCGCCGCCCGCGATGCCCGCGTACAGCGTCAGCCAT
>CADBRN010000093.1 GCA_902797025.1 uncultured Lachnospiraceae bacterium | reverse complement strand
CGTGTCCTTTCCATTTATAAGGAATTCCTTTTCCAATTTCAGGGATTTTTATTTCCAATTCCTGGTATTATTAGTTTACAACATACATTTTAGTCAGTTTCTGGATATCCTTTGTAAATTCATCTATCAGATCCCCTGCGAGTTCAAGAGTTCCCGAAAGGATCGGAGCGGCCCATTTTTCGTGCAGGAGCTGGCGGACTTCGGCTTCGGATAACTTCTCAATCGTATCTTTTGTTTTGAGATGCAGATCTTCTTCGTCGTTTCGAATCTCACTCTTGAGTTTTTTCTCTGTGGCGCTCAGCTTTTCGGCATTCTGCAGAACAGCAATGAGATCCGCATTTGCAGAACGGTCTTCCTTTAATACCCAGATGACAGGCTTGATATTCTTTATAACAAAAGCGGCATTGGTATCGTTCAGAGCGTCGGAAATTGTTTCTTTATCGTCTTCGCTCAATGATTCCAGAAGGGAGTCGTATTCTCCGGGAATTTCAGCGAGTTCTTCCTGTTTTGAGCGGAGCAGATCAAGGTCGTCTTTCAGTAAAATTTTCTGAACCAGGTCAAAGGGAAGAATATGTCCCTTCCACCCCTCCTGAACCTCGGCGTCCTTGCCGTTTTTCTTTTTCAGGACCATATTCGGATCAACCTTTGTTACGGCTTCCATGCCTTCGGCCTGGATTAGTTCGAGGTCGCCGGATATGATTGTGTACTGTGTTTCAAAGATCTCATAAGCCTGATACGGGTCAAGGAGCGGAATATCAGAAAAACGCCGGAAGATATCTGCCGTAATCGCAGCTTCCGTTTTTGCGGAATTCAGCGACTCGGCCTCATCAATCAGGAGATGGTCGAGATGATCTCCGAAATCAGCGAAAGCACCCTTAAACTTTTCAAGGAATTCCTTCACATCTGTATTCGCAAGAATGGCAGATTTTATATCCCGGACGGAGAGAGTTACGTATTCGCCGTCTCCTTGAAATAGCGAAGATCGAAGAGACGGGAACACGTCCCAGTACCGGTCAAAATCGTGGAGCTCTTTTGCCGGGATTCCACCGAACATGGAAGCGTAGATATCATAGCTTTCAGTGGCTTCGGATGAGTCTACGTATCTCGGAATATTGAGGTTGTAATCATTCGCTCGTATTTCCTCGCGGCTAATCGTTCTGGAATATTTTTCGATTGTTTTCCGGTCCCGCACCGTATCAACAATTCTGCGGATGTCAGACGCACGAAGCTTGTTATTTTTCCCTTCTTTTGTGAAGCCCTTCGAGGCATCGATGATCAGAACGTCCGTATTGTCGCGCTTCTGGCGCAGCACCATGATGATCGTCGGAATGCCGGTACCGAAGAAAATATTTGCCGGGAGCCCGATGATGGTGTCGATGTTGTTCTGCTCGATCAGATTTTTCCGGATCTGTCCTTCCTCGCCGCCGCGGAACAGAACACCGTGCGGAAGGACGATGGTCATGATGCCATCCGGCTTCAGATGGTACAGGTCATGGAGCAGAAACGCATAGTCGGCCTTTGATTTGGGAGCGAGCCCGTAACGGGAATAACGCGGATCATTTTCCTTTCCGGATGGATCCCATCTCTGAGAATAGGGCGGATTGGAAACAACGGCGTCCACGTAGAGAGGATCATATGTGCCGACCGGGTCTGATTCATCGAAGTACGGCCAGTCTTCCTCCAGGGTATCGCCGTTTCTTGTGACGATATTGTCGGGAAGGATGCCTCGCATGACAAGATTCATCCTTGTGAGGTTATACGTGTTGGACTTAAGCTCCTGCGCGTAATAGCGGATGCGGTTGCTGTCGTCCATAAACTTGGCGGTTGTCTGACCGATATTTATAAGGAGGCTTCCGGAACCTGAAGTAGGATCGTAGATTTTGATTTCTTCGCGGCCTTTCAGATGGTTTGCCACGATTTCGGACATCAGCAGGGAAACTTCATGCGGCGTATAGAATTCACCGGCTTTTTTTCCCGCATTTGCCGCAAAATTGGAGATCAGATATTCGTAGATGAAACCGAGAACGTCATAATCCTGCTTCCCGTGCATCGGAATCTCATCGATCAGCTGAATCAAGTCGCTGACGGATTTGGTCTGAGATTTTGTGTTTTCACCGAGCTTGGAAAGCCCGGTTTCCAGTGTGTTGAAGATGCCGTCAAAGACTTTTTTGTGTGATTCAGAGATCAGGCGGGTAAAAGAGGAGAGGGCGGTGCGGACATTGTCCACGGAGAAATCTGATCCCATGTGAATCCAGGTTGAGAAGAGATCCTTATAGGCAATGAAGTATCCGAGACTTCGCTGAGCATTTCGGACGGTCTCTTCGTCGTCTTCATTGACATATTCCCGGATATCTTCTTCGGTGTATTCTCTGGCAAGGAGCCATTGCTCTTCTCGGTCAGAGAGATACTTGTAGAAGATGAAGCCGAGGATATAGTCTTTGTATTCATTTGCCTCGATCTTGGACCGCATACGGTTAGCGGACTCCCAGATCTTTGCTGCGAGCTGCTGCTTGTTCATTTATATTTTCTGCCTTTCTGGCGTAAGGCACCGATAAGGTCATGAAAATTGCGGTGCTTTCGCTCTTTCTACTATTTTCGATTCTTACTTAAATCCAATCGGATTTCCTGTGCTGCTTTCTATCTTAAACCAGTTCTGGTGGAGGTTGCAAATGCTTTGATTGCGAGGTGATTTATTTCACATATTTCTATTGCATCAGAAGATAATATGCGATATAAATTCATGAGTATAGAAAAAAACAGCATCTGCAGCAGTCGCAGCTTGCTGAGATGGTAGGTGTCCGGCGTGAAACAATAGGAAAACTTGAGAACGGAAAGTATAATCCATCCTTAAAGCTTGCGATGGATATTGCAAAAGTCTTTCATGTGACTGTTGAGGATATTTTTTTCTTCACCGACGACGAAGAGGATGATGAGTGAAAGCTCTGACATAAAGCGGGACGGAGCTGATGCTATTTACGGGGAATGATACGGCTGAAGCACAGGGCGTGGAGAAGGTGGGCACATGATATTATGGACGATACAACCGGAAGATGTGTATCAGGAGATTCAGGACACTGGTGTATATCACTGTGATATAAGCAGAGGAGCTATGCGGGAATTACTTCCTGAGTACGATTGGCTTGTGGAACAGATGAAAAAGCGTATCGGGCTGCCGCCAGAAGGAGTTACATATCCTGTATGGGCATGGTACCAATGGGAAGGGAAAAGGAAAAAGCCGGATCTCAGGCGTGAACGTTGGGAATGTGGTTTACGTGGGGATATTTACTACAAATTGACAATAGAAATACCAGATGAACAGGTTCTTCTTTCGGATTTCGATATGTGGAGCATTATCCTGCTTCACGGTTTGCTGTCTACAACTGAGGCAGAGAATACACAACTTGAAAAACGATACAATGCTCTTGCCCCGGAAGAGCAAAAGAGTATGCGTGATAAGAACTGGGAAGGGGTCTTTGATATTTCTCCTCTTCATAACGAATGGATGACACGAGGGGAGTCAATTCAGGCAACATTTTGGGAATTGCGGCGAGAGCAGATAAAGGAAGCACGTTCTTTTAAGGCTATGTCTGTTTATCCGTAATTTTCCGGAAGGCCACACATCTCTGCAAGGTCACGCTGAGAAAAGTTTAGATTATGGCGCTGGTCAATCATGGCGCTGACAATCTTAGCTATTTCTTCGACTTCATCAATATCCCTTCCGATTTCGGGATTTGATTCACGTACGTGGTTTTTATAATCGTTCCATGTTGCCATAGCATTCACCTCTTTTCATGCCGTGATTTCCAGTCGTCTCTTTCGGCAAGAGTCTGATTGATCTCACGTTGGGGAGTCTTCTGGGCAGACGGCGTTCAGTATTATGTCACAAATGCGAACAGCGGGTACAACGGCGATTTTGAATCCGCAATAGGAGGAAGAGAATTTTCTATGACAAGAATACTTTTTGTCTGCCACGGCAGGAGTAGCGGAGCGGACGCAAGGTAGAGGATAATCGGGCAGTACCGGGCTTTATGCGGCGGTGTGTGCCCGATT
>CADBRN010000092.1 GCA_902797025.1 uncultured Lachnospiraceae bacterium | reverse complement strand
TACGCCGCTGATCGCCTCGTCGACCATGCGGTTCACGGCATTGTTGCCCGCGCCGCCTACTCCGACGACAATGATTTTTGCTGCTGGCTCTGACTCATTGGTCATAATCTCTAACAAAACAATTCCTCCTTCGCGGCTATCTGTGCCTATCATGATTTCCAGATGCTGGAATTTTTATCACATATACCACTCTATAATATAATCTGTTTTCAAGTTTTTCAACCACTTTTTACTGCTGCGCCGAATCGGAGTCAAAAATGATATTCTGCGTATCCGCCGAATAATTTTCCAGATGAAGTTCTCCTGACATACCGCCGAGCTGCGGAAGAATCGCGGCAGTGCGCGTCATTTTTTCTTCCAGATAGTCATCGGATCCGAGATTGATCCGGACGTTTCCGTAGTACAGCGTCATGTTCAGGTTCTCATCGAGCACAACACGGTCCGGGCGGATATCGAACTTGTCGATCAGCTTCGTCAGTGCGAGAATCTGTGTAAAAACAGAATCATCCTTCACGGCGAGCGTTTCACCCTCAGATGCTTCGGTGACACCGAGCCCCTCGATAAGCGGAACATCAGAAAGTGCCGGTGCGTAGCTCTCGCCCCCATTTCCCGTATCGGTTTTCTTTGTGCCGCTCTCCTCTGACGCCGCAACTGCGGGCACGGGAGTTACAGCTGAGATCCCGGCTGCCGCCGCGGACGGTGAAGATGCCGATGACGAGGCAGCCACGCTTCCGCCGGATGATGTTCCATCGGATGCTGCCGGATCGGAGGACGTACCGTCACCGTCCGTCCTCTCCAGCACAATGCCATCCTTATCGAAATAATAATTATTTCCGTCCAGTGAAATATAACCAACCGGGTATTTCTCACTCACGGTGATCCGGAGCCGGTTGCGCGTGACGAAGCTCACCCGGACCGAAGATATCAGCGGCGCGTCGACCCGTACAGTCCTGTGAAGCAGGGACATCAGCACCGTATTCCGGCAGAGCGGGTCGGTCTGCACCATAGACCGGATCTGTGCATCCGTATACCGGCTGTTTCCGGTGATCTCCATATCCGTCGTGTAAAAAAGGCCGAAAAAAGCAGCGGCAGCGGCGACGATGCCGATCAATACGATATGGATTCTTCTCCGCACGACTCTGCTGCGTTTTTTCTTCATATCATTTCCTCAGGTTTTTTACATAGTCGCGAAACATATCGCCGCGCTGCTCGTAGTTGTCGAACTGTCCCCAGCTCGCACACGCGGGAGAAAGGAGAACCGCATCCCCGTTTTCCGCCCGGTCCGCACAGACCTTCACCGCTTCTTCAAGACTGTCGCAAAGAAGAATGCGCTCCCCCGGAAATCCGCAGCGAAGCGCCGCGTCGCGGATTTTTTCCCGTGTCTGGCCGATCAGAACGAACCATTTCACCCTGCCTTCGAAGCTATTGATCCACTCCTCATACGTTGACTCCTTATCAAAGCCGCCGCCGATCAGCAATGTCGGACGATTCATCGCCTGGATACCCTTGATCGCCGCATCCGGATTTGTGCCCTTCGAATCGTTGTAATACCGGACGCCGTCGATTTCGGTTACATACTCGATGCGGTGCGGGACACCCTGAAATTCCGAAATACTCTTTTTCACGCGGTCGGCAGGAACTCCCGCGAAAAGCGCCATCGCGGCTGCCGTCATCACATTTTCAAAATTGTGGAGTCCGAGAAGCTGCATCTCATCCGTGCGGATCAGATCGTGAACCGTCCCGTCCTTCGTGTACCGGATCGTATCTCCGTCCAGCCAGATTCCCTCATCCAGAACCCGGCGGCTCGAGAAATAGCAGACCCGGCAGGAAAGCGTCCTGCCGAAGGACCGGAGGACCTCGTCCTCATAATTCAAAACGCAGAGGTCTTCTTTTGTCTGATTCTCCGCGATCCGTTCTTTCACGCGAATATACTCTTCCATCGTGTGATGCCGGTTCAGATGATCCTCCGTGATATTCGTGATCGCAGAGGCATGGGGGTGAAACCGGTCGATCGTCTCCAGCTGAAAACTGCTGATCTCCGCCACCGTCTTCGCATTTTCCGTCTGATCAAGCGCGCAGCCCGTGTACGGATTACCGATGTTGCCCACTACGTAAACCTCCGGAAAATAATCCCCCATGATCTTTCCGAGGAGCGAGGTCGTCGTCGTTTTCCCGTTCGTACCCGTGATCGCGTAGACGCTTCCCCGGCCGACGCGCCATGCCAGTTCGATCTCGCTCCAGACGGGCGTGCCCAGTGAGCGGAAACGCTCCACAACCGGAATATCACAGGGAATACCCGGACTCATAACGACCAGTTTCGTCTCCTGATACTCCTCTTCCGGAAGTTTTCCTGTCATCACCGGTATGTCCGATGCATCATGAAGTTTTTCACGCACCTTTCCGATATCCAGATCCTCTTTCTGATCGTACAGATACGGAGCAGCCCCGACCTTTTTCAGGAGAATTGCGGAATCAATCCCGCTTTTTCCGGTCCCAAACACCAGTACTTTTAATCCTTTGAAATTCATTCTTCCCAACTCCTTTGTTTTATTCTCAAAGCCGGATCATCGCGGCAAGCGCCGCAAGGCCGGTGATAATCGTGAAAATCGCTACAATTCTCGTCTCCGACCAACCGCACAGCTCGAAATGATGATGAATCGGTGTCATTTTGAAAATCCGTTTCCCGTGCGTCGCCTTGAAGTATGTGACCTGCAGGACAACCGACACGAGTTCAAGTGCGTAAATAAAACCGACGATCAGGATATACAGAGGCATCTGCAGCATATACGCTGCACCCGCGACGAATCCTCCGAGGGCCAGCGACCCGGTGTCACCCATAAAGATTTTCGCCGGAAACGCGTTGTAGATCAGAAATCCCATGAGCGCTCCGATCACCGCGCCGCATACCGGCTCGATTCCCGCACGGATCAGTGCCGCGCTGACGAGGAAAAATGCTGCCGTCACAATCGTAACCGTGCCCGCAAGGCCGTCAATTCCGTCTGTAAAATTCACACCGTTGACCGTGGCAAGCACGACGATAAAAAGAAACGGGACGGCGAAAAATCCGATTTCCCACATTTTTCCGCCTGTGAACGGGATGCGCATCGCAAGGTCCACTCCCGCACGATCAAGCAGAAACCAGAAAAGAAAGGTGACCGCAAACTGAAGAAGAAGCTTCTGCCAGGGCAGAAGTCCGTCCGAATTATGCTTCGCAACCTTCAGATAATCATCGAGAAATCCGATCACGCCAAAACCCAGCGTGAGCACGAGCACCGGCACGATCTTCGAATATCCCAGCCCGATGTAAATCGCGCACACGACAAGAATACCCGCGAGGATCATGATTCCGCCCATCGTCGGTGTTCCTGCTTTTTTCAGATGGGAAGAGACCCCCTCCTTCCGCTCTGTGTTGGACGCCTTCAGCTCGGTCATCCGCCGGATCACAAAAGGACCCGCCATCGCGCTGACTGCAAATGAAATCAACACCGGTAAGATTATCGAAATAGCCATAACTCCCCCTATCAAATCAACCTGTCAGATTTTTCTGCTCTTCATTTGTCATGCCCTCTGAAAAGGCATTTTCACCGTCCTGCGTTCCGCTCCCGGTATTTCCGTCGGCGCCGATCGCCGTCCGGTTTCCTCCGGATTCCGGATCAAAATCGGCAGCGTCACTGACCTGTCCCTGCGAATTGCCGCTGTTATCCTGAGATCCGACGCTCTTATTCGAGGCACCGTTTCCTTCATCCGGGAAAATATTCATATATGGAAGAAGATTTGTGAAGATCTCCTTCGCGATACCGGTCGCATAGATGTTGTTATCCTGCATATCAACGTGCGGCTCATCCACGACGACGTAGACGACGGCCTGAGGGTTTTCCGCCGGCGCGTAACCGGCGAAAGAGACAAGATAATTTCCGTTTCCACGGGGGAGTTTCTGAGCCGTTCCGGTTTTTCCTCCCATGCTGTAGCCTTCGACCTTCGCCTTCTGCCCGGTTCCGCCGGACTCGACAACCGAGACAAGATCCTTCCGGATCGTATCGCTGACCTCCTTTGAGATCACTCTCTGCCGGACGACCGAATCGTATGAACTCACTACGGCTCCATTGCTGTCCGTGATCTCTGAGATAACGTGCGGCTTATAATACGTACCGCCGTTGATGCACGCAGAAAACGCGGCCGCCTCCTGAATCATCGTACAGGTGAAACCCTGTCCGAAGGAGGTCGTGGCGTTTTCAATCGCGCCCATAGAATCTTCCGTAAAGAGCACGCCGGTTCCCTCGCCCGGAAGATCGATCCCGGTCCTCGAGCCGAAATTGAAACTCTTCTGATAATCCAGAAGCTGCTTCGCACCCATCTTGCTGGCGATCTGCATCATATAGTCGTTGCAGGAATACTTGAGCGCTCCTTCCAGATTCAGATCTCCGTGATTGTGCTCACACTTGACCGTGACTCCGTTGAATGCCTCTCCGCCGTCGCAGGTAAGAGTTGTTTCATTTGTGATCGCCCCGGAGTCCAGCGCCGCAGCCGAAGTGACCGGTTTAAATGTGGATCCCGGCTCAAAGGCATCGGAAACACAGTAATTGCGCCAGATCTTGTTCAGTGCATCCAGCATCTGGTCGTTGTCCATCGCGCGGATCTGCTCCGCCGTATAGAAGGACGTCAGATCCCGGGGATTGTTCAGGTCGTACCAGTCCGTCGAGTCCATCCCGAGAATCTCGCCGCTATTCGGATCCATGACGATGACTCCGACATTTTCCGCACCTTTTTTTGATGACACACCGTCTGAATATTTGCTGTTGAAATTTTCAATCGCCGTGCGGATGATCTGCTGGATATTGATATCGATCGTCGAGACGACGTTTTTTCCGTCCTGGGCCGGTATGATCGTCTGCTCGACATCAGTGTCCGTGTTGAAGTACCCGTACTGTCTGCCATTGACGCCGTTCAGTACATTCTCATAATATCCCTCGATCCCCCAGTCAGCCTGATTATCCGAGTACGTGAAGCCGATCGTATCGCATGCGAGCGAATTGTGCGGATAAACACGCTTGTAATTATCCTCGAACCAGACTCCCCGGACATTCGCGCGCTCCGCCTTCTCCTCATCCGAAAGGCTCCGGTATTCTTCGTCCGATGTATCGGTATATTTCTCAAACGCCTGCTTTTTCGAGATCGGGATTCCCTTCAGAATCACCTGATACTGGGAATCCTTCGTCTTATCTGAATCGAGAAGCGAACGGACCGTCGACTCACTGACGCCGAGTACATCATGCAGTGCCTTGATCGTCGGTTCATAGTAACGTTTGACGGAGGTCCCGTCCGCGCTTTCGATCGTATCATTTACGACCTTGCAGTCAAGGATGACATTATATACTTTCTCACTTGTCGCCAGCAGCTCGCCGTTCCGGTCAAGAATGTCGCCCCGCCGGTACGGTATCGTACGGCTCTCGTACTTCTGCTGTGCCTGTGAAAGTACAATTCTGGAATAACGGTCGCCCTCTGTCGCGTTGATGTAGGTGATTTTTCCCGCTAAACCGACTAAAGCCAGCAGGACTGTCAAAAACAGTCCTACCAGCTTTCTGCTCATCCGTCCGCCGATTTTTCGTTCGCGCATTTTACGGCTGCGTCTGTTTTTTCGATTCTCTTTCAAACTGATTCCACCTGTTCTGATCAGGAGACATTCCGGTACTGCCGGACATAGCTTCCGTCCTTCGTACTGTAGTAACGGATCTCATCCTCAGACGGATAATGCATACCCAGACGGTTCAGTGCCGCGTCCCGGACTTCATCGATCGTCACCGAAGCGATGACCTCCTTATAATATGCATCATTATCCTGTTTCAGAGACGACAGATTGGACTCCATTGACGCGATCCTGACCGATTGTGTCGTCACACGTGAACGGAGATGCAGATAATTGATGCAAAGCAACACTGATATTATACATACAACGCAAAGAAAAGCAACATACCCGACGCCGAAGCGGGTCTCCCTCGCCCGGTTCGCATCAAGTCTCCGCTGAGTCGCGCGATTGCGGGTCTTCGCCTGCCGGACCGGTTTCTTTTTCCGGCTTCTGCCCTGTTCTCCCGGTACGCTTTTCCTTTTCGGGACCTGCTTTCGCGTGTGTTCTCCCCCGGGATTCCACTCTGGCTCTCTGACCGCGTTTCCGTCCTCGACGGTATGCCGCATCTGTCTTTTGTACGATCTTGAACTTACCCTTCTAATTTCCTGTGCCATTCGCGGTTTCCCCGGTTTCTATCGTTCTGTTTTCCGTTCAAACACGCGGAGCTTCGCGCTCTTCGAACGGCTGTTTCTCTCCCGCTCCTCTTCGGTCGGTACAATCGGCCTGCGTGTCACGACGAATCCTTTTGATTTTCGTCCGCAGACGCAGACCGGAAATTCCGGCGGGCAGATGCACGGGTGTTCATTTTTCCTGAAGTTCTGTTTGACGATGCGATCCTCGAGTGAATGGAATGTAATCACGCAAAGTCTCCCGCCTTCATTCAGAAGATCAATCATGTCGTCAAGGGAGTCCCGGAGGACTCCGAGTTCATTGTTCACTTCGATGCGGATCGCCTGAAAGCTTCGCTTGGCCGGATGGCCGCCGGTCGCTCTCGCCTTTGCCGGAATCGCTTCTTTAATAATCCGGACAAGCTCCCCTGTCGTCCGGATCGGCTCTTTCCGCCTTTCTTCCACGATCCGCCCTGCGATCCGTCCCGCAAACCGTTCCTCCCCGTAATCACGGAGAATCCGGTACAATTCTTCTTCTCCGTAAGTATTGACAATGTCCCGGGCGGTAAGCGGCTGTCTCGTATCCATGCGCATATCAAGCGGCGCATCTTCCCGATACGTAAATCCGCGGTCCGAATCATCCAGCTGATGGGACGATACGCCCAGATCCAGCAGAATTCCGTCAACCTTTCCGATTCCGATGCCTGCCAGAGTCTCTTTGATGGCGCAATAATTGCTGCGCAGAATCGTTACACGATCCTTAAATTCCTTAAGACGATCCTGCGCAGCTTTTATTGCTTCACCGTCCTGG
>CADBRN010000091.1 GCA_902797025.1 uncultured Lachnospiraceae bacterium | reverse complement strand
ATTTTCTCCGATCAGACGAACCTCTCTGTCACGGATCTGACCGTTGATCATTAAATCGTTACTAATCGCCGTGTACCTCCCCGAATAAAAATAAAAGCGGATAGACGCATGACTATCCGCTGATCTGCATATGCAGGATGATACAGGGAACCGCAAAACACCAGACCGCTGCGGCCTGTATGCCTTTAAACTGCGGCTGCTTCGCCGCATCCCCGTTTCATTATTAACCCGGGTCACCAGAATGATAAAGTGCCGAGGTGAGAGCGGATACTCTGCTTTCTTTTCAACTTCATCAAGATACCACAAACGATGCGGTCCTGTCAAGCATCCGGATCCTGTTTTTTCCAAAAATCCGTGAGTGTCTTCCGGAGTGTGTTCTGATTCACCACGACGAGATCGTTCCATTCCCGCGGCATCAGCGCCAGTGATTCGTTCTGCAGAAAACGCTCATCGAGCAGCAGGATCACACCAACATCTTCAGCGGTGCGGATCACCCGGCCCGCCGCCTGCAGAACCTTGTTCATTCCCGGGTAGCGGTACGCAATATCAAATCCGTTCCGGCCGGTTTCATCGTAAAAGCGCCGCAGAACCTCTCTGTCCCAGCTTATTTGCGGAAGACCGTTACCGACGACGACGGCTCCGATCAGTTTTTCGCCCGCAAGATCGATTCCTTCCGAAAAAATGCCGCCCATCACGCAGAAAGCAGCCATCGTCCCGTCATCTTCCGAAAATTCATCAAGAAACTGTTCCCGCATCATTTCAGACATACCCGGACGCTGTGCGATCACACGAAGCCCGCCTGCCGCGGCTCTTGTATAACCGTCGTCTCCGCCCTCCGGCACCATACCTCTGCGCGTCAAAAAAACGGAGAGTACTTCTTCCAGCATCGTGTACGAAGGAAAGAATACGAGATAATTTCCGCATCGGGAACGGACCGTCTCATCGATATAACCGGCGATTTTCCCGTACTCGGCAGGTCCCCGGCGCCTGTAGCGGCTGCTGACGTCACTTCCGACGGCGACCAGACGCCTGGAACGATCGAACGGTGAAGGGATGTAGATGCGGTAGGAATCCTCCCTCGTCGTCAGAAGTCTTTCGTAATACCGGACCGGAAATAATGTGGCGGAAAAAAAGACCGTGCTTCTGCATTTATCGAGGATTTTCTGAAGCCGCGGCGCGGGGTTCATGCACAAAATCTGAATCGTAAATCCCCCGTCCGGGTGGCACACATCGACGATGCGGTCGCAGTCCCCGCATTCTTCGCAGCGGTTCAGAAACGACCGAAGCGTGAAATAGAAGTCCGTCAGATCTCCCTCAACTGCGGAGGCCGGTCTTCCGGTCAGATATTTTTCCAGCGAACCGGCCAGATTCATGAGCGGTATGGCAAGTTCCCCGATTGATTCCGTCATCATGCAGAGTGATCCCGCCATCTGTTCCGCTTTTTCGGAAGTCCCGCATTCTTTCTTCCTCTTCCGCATCACTTTGTTGACGGCTGAAAGTGCGGATCCGATCTTTTTCAGTCCGGGATCCTCCCTGCCGGAAATCATTCTCCTGATCGCCAAGACCCGTTCTCTGTTCAATGAGGCACTGTACATCTCACGCCCGCGGTCAACAAGATTGTGTGCCTCATCGACCAGCAGTATCGCTCTGCCTTTTCCTGCGGTATCGCCGAAAAACCGGCCGATCTTCGCATCCGGATCAAACACGTAGTTGTAGTCACAGATCACGCAGTCCGCGAACACCGAAAGGTCCTGCTCAAGTTCATATGGACAGACGCAGAATTTTTCGCTCTGAGTCAGAATCCTTTCGCGGGTAAAGTCATCCGCAGAAAGAAGAAGATCCATCAGTGCATCATTTACGCGGTCGTAATGTCCCTTCGCCCGCGGACACACCTCCGGTGAGCAGTTCACCTCACCGGCGGCGCAGATCTTCTCCTTTGCCGTCACCGTAAGGCTTCGTATCGAAAGGCCTCTCTTCCTCAGGATTGAAAACGCTTCCTCCGCCACGGTCCGGGCGACGGTTTTCGCGGTCAGATAAAAAAGTTTTTCGCCTGTGCCGCGTAAGAGGGCGTGTACGGCGGGAAAGACGGCAGACATCGTCTTCCCGATCCCGGTAGGTGCCTGAACAAAGAGCTGCCCGTTTTTCCGGATCGTCTGATAGACCGCCGCCGTCATTTCCCTCTGGCCGGCGCGGTAAGGAAAAGGAAATTCCATGCCTTCCGCCGAAGCATTCCGTATACGCTCCCACCGGACCTGCAGACACGCCCATTTCATCGCTTCACCGACAAGGCCGTTAAACCATTCTTCAAGAACGTTTCCGTCCCATGCCGAATCAAACGACCGTGTCGAGTAATCCTCAAGACTTACGTAGGTCATCCGGATACGGATCGTTTCCAGATGATGCTGCTGTCCGTAAATCGCAGCATAACATTTTGCCTGCGCAAGATGAAGCGCTGCCGGATCCTCCAGTTCCTCCGGGTTCTGGTAGATCCCTTTGATCTCTTCGATCGTGACGATGCCGTTCTGCTCCTCGATGCCGTCCGCACGTCCCTCGATCACGAGAACAAACCGGAGAAACGGATCCGGCTCTATCCGCGTTCCGGCCGGCGGATACGGAAATTCCCTGGAAAGCGGCACCTCCGCGCGGTAAGAGGCACCCCTCCGCCCCTGTATCTTCCTGTGCGCGCGGCTTCCTGCCTGCATCGCGTTCCGGTCCGCCAGCGCACTTTTTCCCTTCGCAAGATCTCCGGACCGCAGCAGAAATTCAACAAGGGTGCGGACCGAAATCCGCACCTTTGTCAGCTCTTCCGTATTTTCTCCCGCAACTCCGGCCGGACCGTTCGCCGTCTTCTCAGGCTTCATCCAGCTTCCGCAGCGCTTCAACCGCTCCGTCGATATAAGTGTTCAGAACCTCGGAGAAGGTTCCCTCATCCGCCGCGTGAGAATATTCTTCGATCATCGGGATTTTTCCGAGAACCGGAACAGCGAGGGATTCTGCGATTTCATCGATATGGCTCTCGCCGAAAATACTGATTTTTCTACCGCAGTCCGGACAGACGAGATAGCTGTAGTTCTCGACGATTCCAAGAACCGGAACGTCCATCATCTGTGCCATCTTATATGCCTTCGTGACGATCATCTTCACGAGATCCTGCGGAGATGTCACGATGACAATTCCCTCGATGGGAAGTGACTGATAGACCGTCAGCGGAACGTCGCCCGTCCCCGGGGGCATATCGATCACAAGGTAGTCGAGCTGTCCCCAGATCACATCCGACCAGAACTGCTTGACGACCCCGCCGATCACCGGTCCCCGCCAGATCACCGGTTCCTCCTCGCCCTCAAGAATCAGGTTCGTCGACATGACCTCGATGCCGTTCGCGGTCAGCGGAGGATAGATGCCGTTGTCATCGCCATGGGCACGGTCGTGAAGACCGTACATTTTCGGGATCGACGGCCCTGTGATATCCGCGTCGAGGATTCCGACCCGGAATCCCTGCGACGCCATCGCGTTCGCCAGGGATGCGGCTACCATCGACTTGCCGACGCCGCCCTTTCCGCTGACAACCCCGATCACATGACCGATGTTTGAAAACGCGTTCATCTCTGCTCTGAAATCTTCGTTATTGTCTGCCATTTCCTACTCCATTTCACTAGATCTTACGGTGTCTGCGCAGATGCGCCAGGCTTCGGTCAGCCGGTCCACATTCCACGCCGCATTCGCGGGACTCGTGGACGGAAGCTTTACGGCTTCGATTCCGGTCTGTGGAAAGATATATTTCTTGTACATCTTAAAGGACGTCGTTCCATTGCAGAAGATCCGGCGGATCTTCCCTGTTTTCAGGATCACCCGGATATCGTTCGGGACGGCGTCCCGGATGCTGCTGTCACTCGATCCGATGATCGTACACGAGTGGATCGAATCCCACATGGCGATGTGGTTTTGCTTAAGAAATGCCTTCTTCTCCGCAATCGTATCCGGCGTCTCTCCTCCGAAGACCGCAGCGATCACCTTCCAGAAACGATTCTGCGGATGTCCGTAAAAAAAGCGAACCTCCCTTGATTTGACCGACGGAAAACTTCCGAGGATCAGAATGCGGGAATCCGCGTCAAAAAACGGATCGATCGGATGGATGATCCGCTCAGGCAGGGTCTTCTTCGTCGAACTCGACAATGATGTAATACCCCCGTTCCGTGTGCCGGATGTCACGCACGACTCCCGTGCGCGATTTCAGCCGTTCATATCCCTGGTAATTTTTGCTCATCGCGACCGCCGGTACAATCGTATAATAATAGGATGTGGGCAGTGCGCTCTCTGTGACGGAAACTTCTTCTCCGATTTTCACCAGATCCTGACGTTCCATCTTAAATTCCATCGTGCGCATCTTCCCACACCCCTTTTCACATTTCTGCCCCGGAGTTTCCCTGTATCAGTGGTGGAACAGCCGGATTCCGGTGAATGCCATCGCCATATCATACTTGTCGCAGCAATCGATGACCGCATCGTCACGGACGGATCCGCCCGGCTCCGCGATATACTTTACGCCGCTCTTGTGCGCACGCTCGATGTTATCCGAAAACGGGAAGAACGCGTCGGAACCGAGCGTCACATCCGTCATCTGATCGAGCCACGCACGCTTTTCGCTGCGGGAAAATACGTCCGGTTTCTCCGTGAAAATCCGCTCCCAGGCACCGTCTGCGAGCACATCCATATACTCATCACCGATATAAAGATCGATTGCGTTGTCACGGTCCGCTCTATGAATATCCGCACGGAAGGGCAGATTCAGAACCTTCGGGTTCTGGCGCAGCCACCAGTTGTCCGCCTTCGATCCGGCAAGTCTCGTGCAGTGGATTCGGGACTGCTGTCCTGCTCCCACGCCGATCGCCTGACCGTCCTTCACGTAGCAGACCGAATTCGACTGGGTGTATTTCAGCGTGATCAGTGCGATCTTAAGATCCCGCATCGCTTCAGGGGGAATCTCTTTGTTTTTCGTGACGACGTTTGAGAGGAGGGCATCGTCGA
Organism: uncultured Lachnospiraceae bacterium; assembly: GCA_902797025.1. Lineage (GTDB taxonomy): Bacteria > Bacillota > Clostridia > Lachnospirales > Lachnospiraceae > CADBRN01. The sequence goes on along the minus strand of CADBRN010000091.1, from coordinate 14,053 downwards.
TCGCGAGTTCCTGCCTGCCCTGCTCGAAGGTGATTCCGAAAACCTGCTTATGCTCGATCGGCGCCGGACGGTAATTTTCATCCATCTGTATGACGACGTAATTTCCTTTTTTCTTCTGCCGCAGGAGCGAAAGTGCCTCGTCCGTGTATCCCGGAGCGATCACTCCGTCAGAAACTTCCCGTTTGATCAGCCGCGCGGTATCCTCGTCGCATACATCGGACAGGGCGATGAAATCTCCGAAAGAAGACATCCGGTCCGCGCCTCTTGCCCGGGCATACGCACAGGCCAGCGGGGAGAGATCGCCCTGATCATCGACCCAGTAGATCTTGCGCAGAACATCCGTGAGCGGAAGTCCCACCGCGGCTCCTGCCGGCGACACATGCTTGAACGATGTCGCCGCCGGAAGACCCGTCTCCTTCTTCAGTTCGCGGACCAGCTGCCAGCCGTTGAACGCGTCCAGAAAATTGATGTATCCCGGTCTTCCGTTCAACACCTGAATCGGCAGATCACTGCCGTCTTCCATATAAATTCTCGACGGCTTCTGATTCGGATTGCATCCGTATTTCAACTGAAGTTCATTCATTTTTAGAGAGCCTCCTTCTGTGCTCACTGATTTTTGTTCACGATTCTCGTCTCACAGCTCCCCGTCTCAATCTCGATGAAGCGGACAAACAGAGAAACCTTATTATCCGCATTCAGGCTGTTCCAGACAAGACCGGTGAACGCGTCGATATCTCCCTTCACATCGACCGGCGTCGGCTCACCCGAAAAGCTCGGGAGCGGATTGCCGTCGCTCATATACGTGTGGATAAAATGGCCGGTTCCGGGAGCGGCATCCGAGTAGTCGAATGTAAAACGGTCGGTCTGGTCAAGGTCTCCCGACTCCCGTTTCAGGATCGACATCGCGTAGCGGTATTTCCCGTCTTCGATGTGCATCAGACCCGATATCCGCGGCGTCCAGTTCGGGCCGTCCGGCTCGTAAGTGCGCCCCCGCAGAGACTCCTCGAAAGTCTTACCCTTCTCCATCTCTTCAAAGACCGTATCGGTCTGATCTCCGTTTGTCACGATCGTGTCGCAGCCCCGCACGCGCACCGGTGCGTAAATGATCAGGCTCGGATCCTCGACCTTCGACGGATCAAACGCCTGGGTCCGGATCGCTTCTCCGTCCTCAACGAAGACCCGGTTCCGGCTGTTCGCGCTTCTTCCCATGATGAAATAAGCGGTGACCGCGTATTTACTGTCCTCTGATCTTCCGATCACGATGCCGCGTCCCGGATACGTATTCGAGCTTAACTCCTCTTGCAGTGAAAGATATGACATACGTTCTCCTTTCGAAATGAAACGCTGTGAGCTCTACGTCAGTCCCGGCTCAGCCGAGCGGATATTTTTCCGTCAGTGATTTTACGATCGCCCGGGCAGCGTCTCCGGTGTTTTCCGGATCTTTGATCGTCATCGCGATGGCTTCCGCGACCTTATCCATATCTTCCGCCTTCAGCCCTCTCGTCGTCACCGCAGGCGTTCCGAGACGGATTCCGCTCGTCACGAACGGGGAACGCGGCTCGTTCGGAACCGTATTTTTATTTGCCGTGATGTGAACCGCTTCGAGCTGATTCTGCACATCTTTTCCGGACTTGTCCAGCGGAATCAGATTGATCAGCATCAGATGGTTGTCCGTGCCGCCGGAAACGAGCGGAATTCCCCGGTTCATCAGGCCGTTCGCGAGAGCCTGCGCGTTTTCAACGACATTTTTCGCATATTCCCTGAAGGACGGATCGAGCGCTTCCTTGAAGCAGACTGCTTTCGCCGCGATGACATGCTCGAGCGGGCCGCCCTGAATGCCCGGGAAGACCGCTTTGTTTAATTTATGCTCTTTTGCAAATTCCTCACTGGAGAGGATGATGCCGCCGCGAGGACCGCGCAGCGTCTTATGTGTCGTGGAAGTCGTCACGTGTGCGTACGGAATCGGGCTTTCATGGTAACCGGTCACAACCAGTCCCGCGATGTGCGCGACATCCGCCAGCAGATATGCGCCGACTTCATCCGCGATCTCACGGAATCTCTTGAAATCGATCTTTCTCGCATAGGCGCTGGCCCCGCATACGATGAGCTTCGGCCGGCACTCTTTCGCAATTTTCTCTACCTCATCATAATCGATGTAGCCGTCGGAATTGACACCGTACGGAACCACATGGAAATAGCTTCCGGAGAAGTTCGCGCTGCTTCCGTGGGAGAGATGGCCGCCCTCATTGAGGTTCATGCCCATGACCGTGTCGCCCGGCTGAAGCAGGGCAAAGAATACTGCCATATTTGCCTGCGCGCCGGAATGCGGCTGCACATTCGCGTACGTACATCCGAACAGCTTCTTCACGCGCTCGATCGCAAGCGTCTCCGCCTGATCGACGATCTCGCAGCCTCCGTAGTACCGTTTTCCGGGATATCCTTCCGCGTATTTATTTGTGAACGGGCTTCCCATCGCCGCCATAACTGCTTTTGACGTCCAGTTTTCTGAAGCGATCAGCTCCAGACCGCTGTTCTGTCTCGCAACTTCCTGCTCAAGCAGGGACGCGATCTCAGGATCGACCTTCTTGACTTCTTCCAGTGAATACATGGATGCTCCTCCGTTATGCCTGATTACGGGTTCTTCTGATATGACTGAATCTGATTTCAATCACTTTTATCATAAGGACTGACAACAGGGTTGTCAACAAACGAAATTGACATTGACTTTGCATTATCCGATCACGATCAGTTCCTTCGGCGAATGCGTCAGATCGATGACACCGTCATCGGTAATTACAACCATATCCTCGATCCGGACGCCGCAGAATCCCGGAACATAAATCCCCGGCTCCACCGTCTCGATCATTCCCTTTTTCAGGATAACCCGGCTTCCGGGGCCGAGCCTCGGTTCCTCGTGAATATACAGACCGACCGAATGGCCGAGCGCATGGCCGAAGCAGTCCCCGTATCCGGCCTTCCGGATCACATCCCTGGCAAGCGCGTCCCCCGCTTCTCCCGTCATTCCCGCGTGCAGCCCCTGCAGTGCCGCATTCTGCGCGGCAAGGACAGTCTGATAGATTTCCTTCTGACGGTTTGATACGGTTCCGATCGCGATCGTCCGCGTCATATCGGAACAATACCCCTCGTACAGGCATCCGAAATCGAGGGTCAGGAAATCCCCGTCGGCAAGCTTCCGGTCTGTGGGGATCGCGTGGGGCATCGAAGAGTTCGGGCCGGACGCTGCGATCGTGTCAAACGAAAACCCCTGCGCACCGCGTTTCTTCATCCGGTACTCGAGTTCTGCCGCCACCTCTCTTTCGGTCATCCCCGCGTGAAGAACCCCGAGCAGATCCGAAAACGCTTCGTCGCCGATCTGCTCCGCTCTCGCCAGCAGCTGTATTTCGCCCTCCGATTTGATCTCACGCAGCGCATTGACACTTCCGCCCAGCGGAATGAAGCGAAGACCCTCCGGCATCGCATCGCGGAGTTTCTGATACGCGGCGCACTTCATGTGAAGATCCTCAAACCCGAGTGTCCGGATCTTTTCCCCGTGAATATACGAAGCAAGGATTTCCTCTCTTCTTCGATTCCGGCTCTCCTCCTCGACTTTGTAGGTACTTTCCTTCGACGCCGCCTCAGTGTAACGGCTGTCGGTGATCAGCACGTGGCTTTTTCCGGAGATATAGAGGATTCCCTCTCCTCCCCGGAAACCGGACAGATACCGCATATTATATGGATCGGTGATCAGCATTGCATCCGTCTGCAGCAGCGGTTCAATCAGGTTGCTCATTTTCATATCCCTCTTTTCCTGTCGTAAGTAAAAAAACCGTTCAGAGCCTGCCGTACAGTTCCCGTGGGACGTATGCTCTGATTTTTATCCCGCGGTCTGTGTACTCCTCCTCCAGCAGCTGGCCCTGTTCACGGATCAGCGCCGTTTTTCCTGCTTCATTGTAAGGGAAGACCCGCTCGATCAAAATCTGATCACGGCGGATGATCTCCTCGAGCACCTCTTTGAGACGGTCCAGACCGACATCATTCAGCACCGCGGCTTTAATCGTATAATCCGCGTGTGCGTCCCGGAGATGTACGGCATCGGCTGCTTCAATCCGGTCCTGTTTGTTGAAGAGTGTGACCGTCGGTTTTCCGTCGGCGTTCAGCTCATGGAGCGTCTCGTAGACGACCGCCATCTGCTCGCTGACATTCGGGTTCGACGCGTCGGCGACGTGGATGATGATATCCGCGTACATTGCCTCCTCCAGCGTACTCTTGAACGCCTCGATCAGCTGATGGGGCAGCTTCCGGATAAAGCCGACCGTATCCGTGACAAGAATGCCGCTGCCCCCGGGGAGCGTCAGAAGCCTGGTCGTCGGATCCAGCGTGGCGAACAGCGCGTCCTCCTCAAGGACATCCGCATCCGTCAGATGATTCAGCAGCGTTGACTTTCCTGCGTTCGTATATCCGACGATCGCCGCGGTCTTCAGACTGCCTCTCCCCTTGCGGATGACATCCCTGTGTTTTCTCACTTCTTTGAGCTCCCGGTTCAGAACCCCGATGCGCTCCGAGATCAGACGCCGGTCTGTCTCCAGCTTTTTCTCGCCGGGTCCTCTCGTCCCGATTCCTCCGCCGAGTCTTGACATGGAGCGTCCCATGCCGATCAGGCGCATCTGGCGATACTTCAGCTGCGCAAGTTCAACCTGTATCTTTCCTTCGCTCGTCGTCGCCCGTCCCGCGAAAATATCAAGGATCAGCAGGGCGCGGTCCATAATCTTGCACCCGAGCTGATCCTGTAAATTTTTCATCTGCGCCGGGGAAAGTTCATCATCGCAGATGATGCCGTTTGCCGAAAGCGATTCCGTCAATTCACGCAGTTCATCGATTTTTCCGCTTCCGATATACGTGGCAGGGTCCGGGCGGGAGCGGCGCTGCATGATCTGTGTGATCACCTCCGCTCCCGCCGTCTTCGCCAGCTCTGAAAGCTCTCCCAGAGACGCAAGCTCCGCTTCTTCCGAACCCTCACACAATCCGACGAGAATTACGCGGTCCTGATACTGTTCCAGTTCAATCATAGATTACCTCGTCTGAAGAAATTTGTACTCCCGCTTTGCCTCTTCATTCTCCGGATACTTTTGCAGAAACGACTCCATTTTCGATTTGGCCGTCTCAAAATCCAGTTTCTTCTCATAAACGACAGCCTCATTGTACAGAAGCGCTTCATTTGCGGTGTCGTCGTTCTGATCCAGCCCCTTCTGGATCTGACTGAGTGCATCGTCATAGTTTCCGTCCGAAATGCTGCAGAGGGCAAGTCCGTTGTAAGCGGCCGCGAGATTTTTACCGTTCTTTACCATCGCATCGAACACACTTCTCGCCTCATCCGTTTTTCCTGCGTCAATGCAGACCTTCGCATACATGGAGGACGCGCCGGTATTTCCCTCATCGACTGCGGTCTTGAAGCTTTCAAGCGCCTTGTCGCTGTTGCCGAGGTCATAGTAAATCATACCCCGGTAATAATAGTCCTCCGGGGTCTCCGGCTCTTCATTCAGCGCCTGCTCAAGATAAGCCGCACCGTCTGCCTTGTGGCTTGCGGCCGCAAGCGCCTCGTAAATGCGGATGCAATTCTCGTATCCGGGATCTTTTTTCACAGCCTGGTCAAAATCTTCCTTTGCCGCATCGATCTCATTCTTTTTGATATTCGCGATTCCGTGCAGAAGATACGCCCTGGCAGGATTTTTCCCTCCGGACAGCCGGGCATACAGATCCAGCGCCTGATCGGTCTGACCATTTTTCAGATAGGCTTCTGCGAGGTAGTATTCGACATCCTCTTCGAAGTCCGCGTCCGGATTCTTGCTTTTCCGAAAAGCGGTGAGACTTCTCTCAAAAACCGTTGCAGCGCTGCTATACTCTCCCTGCTTCATGTAAACAATACCTTCACCCCGGTAAGATTCGGCGACGCGGCTGTCCTGGTCCACCGCCGTGCGGAACTGGATCATCGCCGAATCAAGGTTCCCGCTCTCAAGTGCATCCATACCTTTCTGATAAGCGCCGGAATCACCGCTCCTGCCTGTGAATCCGCAGCCGGACAGGGAAAAGGAAAACGCAGCGGCAAATGCGAGAAGCCCGGCCGCCATTATATTTTTTAATCGTCTGAATTTCATCATGGCACCAGTAAAAATCACTCCAGTACAAGTCCCTCGCGGATCATCACATCAACGACACGATCCGCAAAATGTTTGCATATTTCATCGGTCTCGCCTTCGACCATCACACGGATCAGAGGTTCTGTCCCGCTTTCGCGCACAAGAATCCGTCCGTTATCTCCCAGTTCCGCTCCGACCGCTTCAATCTCTTTCTCAACTTTCGGATTGTTCCTTGCCGCCGCCTTATCCGCGACGCGCACATTCCGGAGGATCTGCGGGTAGATCGTAACTTCTTCCGCCAGCGATCCGAGCGTCCGTTTCTTCTCGATCATCGCCTCCATCAGCATCAATGAGGTCAGGATCCCATCCCCTGTCCGCGCATATTTGCTGAAAATGATATGACCGGACTGCTCTCCGCCGACCTTGTAGTCGTTTGCAAACATATTTTCAGCGACGTATTTGTCGCCGACCTTTGTCTGTTCATAGCGCATTCCTTCACGCTCGAGCGCCTTGTACAGACCGAGATTCGACATCACCGTCGTAACGAGCGTATTATCTTTCAGCTTTCCCTGTTCCTTCATATATTTCGCGCAGACAAACATGATCCGGTCGCCGTCAACGAGCGCTCCGTTTTCGTCCACCGCAAGACACCGGTCGCCGTCACCGTCATAGGCAAAACCGACGTCAAGGCCGTTGTCCGTGACAAACCTCTGCAGCGCTTCGATGTGTGTCGATCCGCAGTCCCGGTTAATGTTCGTCCCGTCCGGAGCGTTATTGATCACATACGTGTTCGCACCGACCGCGTCGAATACATTTTTTGCGATGGATGAGGTGCTGCCGTTTGCGCAGTCCAGTCCGACCCGTATGTTTTTGAAGGAACGGGTCGGAATCGAAATCAGATGACCGATATACCGGTTCCTGCCCGCCGAGAAATCCACCGTGCGTCCGATGTTTTCCCGCACGGCCAGCGGAATCTCCGGTTCATTCGAGTCGATGTAGTGTTCAATCTTCTCCTCGATGGCCGCATCGATCTTCGTCCCGCCTCCTCCGATCAGTTTAATTCCGTTGTCGTAGAAAGGGTTATGTGACGCGGAGATCATCACGCCGCAGTCGAACCGCTCGGTTCTTGTGATATACGAGACGCTCGGCGTCGTCGTGACATGCATCAGATATGCGTCCGCTCCGGATGCCGTCAGTCCTGCCGCAAGAGCATACTCAAACATATAGCTTGACCGTCTCGTGTCCTTTCCGATCACGATCTTCGCCTTGTGATCGCGGCCGAAATACCATCCGAGAAATCTACCGACCTGAAATGCATGCTCCACGGTCAGTTTTACATTTGCTTCACCCCTGAACCCGTCGGTTCCAAAATATTTACCCATGATTCCTCCCAGCTTCTTCTTTTTCTTCTGCTCAACAATCTACGGCGCAAGATGTGCGCCGCGTCATTTTACGAGATCCGAGTAAAGATCTTTTCTGTAAACTCCCTGTTCGGTCAGTCTGCGGAACGCGTCAACCACGAGCGGACGGTCCTCCTGATAGGTGACCCCGAACCACGAATCCTCACTCCGCAGCACGCTCACTTCCGCCCTTCCGTCCCGGATCAGTCCGTCAATGCAGGTCGGAAGAAGAAATTCTCCTTCATCGCCATGCTTTCCGGACTCAGAAAGAAATGCCCGGAATCCCTCGTCGAGAATATCAAAAAATCCCGTATCCAGTCCCCACATATTCATCGACACACGAAGATCCGGATTCAGTTCCCGGATCGAACCGTCCGGCAGTTTTACCGCCGCGCCGTTCTCTGTCCGGATGATGTTTTTCGTCTCGCGGACGCCGGTCAGATGATGATCCTCATCCATCAGACAGATGCCCCGGGTGACCCCGCCGTGATCACTCAGCGTATTTCCGAGCCGGAACGATACGGTCGCGATCTGCTCCTTATCCGTTTCCTGCGCATGCATCGTCTGAAGATAATCGTAGAGCGTAACAAAAGCGGATTTTCCGTAATAGTCGTCCGCGTTGATCACCGCAAACGGCCCGTCGATCGCCTTTGCCGCCGAGAGGATTGCCTGACCGGTGCCCCATGGCTTTTTCCGCTCCGGCGGACATGAAAATCCCGGCGGAAGATCGTCCAGTTCCTGAAAGACGTAAGCGACATCTGCGATTTTTTCCATCCGTTTTCCTATGACGTCACGAAACTCCGCTTCAATATCCTTCCGGATAATAAAAACAATTTTGTCAAACCCCGCTGCCAGCGCATCGTGAACAGAGTAATCCATAATAATCTCGCCGGACGGCCCGACCTTCGCGAGCTGTTTGATTCCCCTTCCGTATCGGCTTCCGATTCCGGCCGCCATCACAGTGAGTGCTGCGTTGCGCTTCATGTTTTCTCCCTTCTTACCCTGCTATCCTCAAAGTATCTCTCATCTCCCGATTCACGAAAAGTCAGAGATCCGTCAGTTTTTCCGCCTGATCGGCGGCAGTCAGAGCGTCGATCAGCTCATCAAGATCTCCGTCCATAATCTCACCGATCCTGTGCGTCGTCATACGGATTCTGTGATCGGTCACCCGGCCCTGTGGAAAATTGTACGTCCGGATTTTTTCGGACCGGTCTCCGGATCCGATCTGGCTTCTCCGCTTATTTGCCTCTTCTTCATGACGCAGATCCAGTTCCCTCTGATAAAGACGGGAGCGGAGTACCTTCAGTGCCTTATCCTTATTCTTCAGCTGCGATTTTTCATCCTGACATGACACGACGATTCCCGTCGGTATGTGGGTCAGCCGAACGGCGGAATCCGTCGTATTTACACACTGGCCTCCGTTGCCTGACGCGCGGAACACATCGAACCGGCACTCGGAAAGATCCAGATGAAAGTCGATCTCCTCCGCTTCCGGCATAATCGCCACCGTCGCCGTCGAGGTGTGGATCCGGCCTCCGCTCTCCGTCTCCGGAACACGCTGGACCCGGTGAACGCCGCTCTCGTATTTGAGCCTGGAATATGCGCCCTCGCCCTTAATCATGAACGTCGCTTCTTTAAAACCGCCGAGTCCGTTCTCACTGACACTCAGAAGTTCCGTCGAGAAATGGTGCGCTTCCGCGTACCGGACGTACATCCGGTAGAGCTCATAAGCAAAAAGTGCCGCCTCATCTCCGCCGGCCCCTGCACGCAGCTCGATAATTACATTTTTCCTGTCATTCGGATCCTTCGGGATCAGGAGAATCTTCAGCTTCCGCATCCGATCTTCCTCCCTGTCTTTTGCACTCTGAAGTTCTTCCTTCAGAAGATCCCTCATCTCCGGATCCTTTTCATCCTTCAGCATTTCTCCGGTCTCTTCGATCGTTTTCTTTGCGTCGGAATATTCGCGGTAGGTTTCCGCGATCGGAGTGAGCTCCGCCTGCTCTTTCATCAGTTTCTGAAACCGCAGAGGATCCGAAGCGGACGACGGTTCATTCAGCGCCCGGAGAATTTCCTGCAGTCTCTGTCCGACTCCCTCCAGTTTTTCAAAAATATCCTCCATAAAACTCCTTATTCATCCCGTCCCGCAATGTCCGGCATGCGCCCGACCGCGACGCGGTCGAGTCCCGAGTAATCTTTTACGATCACGGTCTCAACGTATCCGAGATCTTCCAGCATCTCACGCACATCGTCGCCCTCATCATAACCGATCTCCATCAGCAGCCACCCGCCTTTCCTGAGACGGCGGCGCGCCTGCCGCACGATCGCGCGATAAAACTTCAGACCGTCCGGCCCCCCGTCGAGGGCAAGCCGGGGTTCGTGATCCCTCACTTCCGGATCGAGCTTTTCGATCACATCGCTCGGTATGTAAGGTGGATTTGACACGATCACATCGAAAGTCCCCCGGATCTCGCGCATCAGATCACTTTGTACCAGCTCCGCTTCCAGATGATACCGATCAAGATTTTCCCGTGCAACCTTCAGCACTTCATCTGAGATATCACTTCCGACTCCTGTGATTGATTTCTGCTTCAGCAAAGACACGAGAACGCATCCGCTTCCCGTACACAGATCAAGGATGTGCATCCCCGTCCGGATTCTCTTTGCGGCTTCTTCGATGAGGATCTCGGTATCCTGCCGCGGAATCAGAACGTGCTCATTTACAACAAACGTATTTCCGTAACACCATGCCTTCCCGAGCAGATACTGCACCGGCATGTGATCCGCGCGTTTTTTCACAAGCTCAAAAAAACGGCTCCTCTTCTCCGGATCCATCTCCTCCTGCTGACGGAGGTAATATTCGCTCCGTTCCATACCGGTCACTTCAGAAAATAAAATCCACGCATCGGATCTGGCGTCTTCGATTCCACACCCGGACAGGAGCGAAGCGGCAGCGTCGCGGCATTCTCCGAACGTCCGTGCATTTTCCGGATCTGTCATGATCCGCCTCCCTTCCATACGAAACCTGTCATTACGAAACCCGTCATTCCTGTTCTCCGGCATCGGTTCCGAATTCCTCCTTCAGGTATGCGCGCCAGTCAAACACTTCCTCGACCGCCGCGATCGCCACTTCGACCATCTGCGCATCCGGTTCTGCGGTAGTCAGGCGCTGCGTCGCGATCCCCGGTTTTGCGAGCAGATCCACAAGGCGATTGTCATGGCGTCCGGTATACTGAAGCAATTCATATGAGATACCGGCGATCACGGGAATCAGAATCAGGCGGAAAACGACGCGCAGAATCCTCGAATCGGTCTGTACGAACATAAGAATCACCGCACTGAGGATCACCACAATCACAAGAAAACTGGTACCACACCGCTTGTGAAACCTCGAGCTTTTCATCACATTCCCGACGGTGAGCGGCATCCCGTACTCGATGCAGTTGATGCATTTGTGCTCCGCCCCGTGATACATAAATGTCCGGTTGACATCCTTCACGTGCGTCATCAGCGCGAGATAAACCATAAAAAACACGACGCGCAGAACGGCTTCGATCAGAGTAACCGCGAAGTGAGACGGGACAAACCGTCCGATCCACACCGAGGCGTAATATGGAAGAAGTACAAACAGAAGAATTGCCGCCGCAAATGCCGCGACGAACACGGCGAACAGCGCGCCCTGATCCTTCCGCTCCTGCCTCTCTTTTTCTTCCTTTGTCCTTTCTTTTTGATCCGGCTCATCGTCAAAAAAAGACGCGGAATAAAACATCGCGCCAAATCCGACGACGAGTGAATCGATAAAGCCGATCACTCCCCGCACAATCGGAATCTTTCTCCAGATCTTCGAGGAGACGATGCTCTTAAACGGCTCTTTTTTAACGACGATCTTCTGATCCGGGGTGCGGACCGCGACGGAATACTCGTCTCCGCTCCGCATCATGATCCCCTCGATCAGTGCCTGCCCTCCGATATTTGATGATTTCATTCAAACCTCGTATTGCTTCGATGATAAGAAAAAAGGGCTGAAGTCCGAACCGACCTCAACCCGCTTTCGTTTGCGTATTGAAAATTATTTGCCCATGCCGTACTTTTTGTTGAATGCCTCAATACGTCCGCGGGCAGCAGCTGCTTTCTGCTGACCTGTATAGAACGGATGGCACTTGGAGCAGATCTCAACGTGGATCTCCGGCTTCGTGGAGCCTACCGTAAAGGTATTGCCGCAGTTGCAGGTAACCTTTGCCTGATAAAATTTCGGCTGAATATCTTTTTGCACTGATTTCACCTCTTTCATATAGATGTGCTGTACATTTCCGACGTGCAGCGAAAGTATTGTATCATGACACAGCAGAAAATGCAACCGTTTTCTCTGTTTCGTCCCCGATGTCAGATCATCTTTCGACGGTTGATCATCCGGACAAGGTCCTCATTTGTTCTCGTATGTGCAAACAGATCCAGAATATTTTCCGCCGCCTCTTCCGTCTTCATCCGGTTCAGCGTACGCCGCATAATATTGACTGCCTCAAGTTCCTCTTTTGAAAGAAGCAGATCTTCTTTTCTTGTTCCGGAACGCACGATGTCAATGGCCGGGAATACCCGTTTCTCCTGAAGCTTCCGGTCGAGGACGAGCTCCATGTTTCCGGTCCCTTTGAACTCCTCATATACGACGTCATCCATCTTGCTTCCTGTGTCGACAAGCGCCGTGGCGAGAATCGTGAGGCTTCCTCCCTCGCGCATATTCCGGGCAGCTCCGAAGAAGCGTTTCGGCATATGAAGCGCCGCCGGATCCAGACCGCCGGACAATGTGCGTCCGCTCGGCGGAACGACCTGGTTATAAGCCCGGGCGAGGCGCGTGATGCTGTCGATAAAAATCATAACGTCCTTTTTATTTTCCACAAGACGCTTCGCGCGCTCGATCACCATCTCGGATACGCGGCGATGATGGTCCGGAAGTTCATCAAATGTCGAGTAGATCACTTCGACGTTGTCTCCCTGAACCGTCTCTCTGATATCGGTGACCTCCTCGGGCCGTTCATCGATGAGAAGGATGATCAGATGCATCTCCGGATTATTCCGGAGTATCGATTTTGCCGTATCTTTGAGAAGCGTCGTCTTACCTGCCTTCGGCGGCGACACGATCATCCCTCTCTGACCCTTTCCGATCGGGCTGATCAGATCGACGATCCGCATCGCAAGGCTTCCGCCCGGACGTTCGAGATGGATTCTCTCATTCGGGAAAATGGGAGTCATATCCTCAAAATGCATCCTGCGCTGGCACTCGGCCGGATTCATCCCGTTGACCGAATTGATGTAGAGAAGTGCTGAAAACTTTTCGTTTGCGGACTTCACCCGCGTATTTCCGGAAAGCATATCTCCGGTCTTCAGCGAAAATTTACGTATTTGGGAAGGCGACACATATACGTCATCATCGCCCGGAAGAAAATTTTCCGAGCGGATGAAGCCGTAACCCTCCGGCAGAACTTCAAGAATCCCGTGCGCCTCACTCCCGCTGTCCAGTTCCTGAACATCCGTCCTCTGCGTCTTCTGCGCATCGCTGTCCTGCTGCGCCGTGTAAGTCTGTTCTTTCTGGATGTCGCCGTCCTGCTGCGCCGTGTATTTCTGCATCTTCTGCGCATCAAATTCCTGCTGCGCCGTACGCTTCTGAACCGGATGGTCCGATCCGCGCCCGTACGGATACCGGCTGTTCTGGCTGCGTTTTTCCTGATACCTTCCGTTCTGATACCGGTTTTCCTGTGGCCGGTTCATCGAACGCCTGTTTTTTCTTGTCTCATGTCGTTTTTCCGAATCCGCAGAACCATCTGTTTCGGAAACTTTCGCGCCGCCCGGCGCTTTATTCGTGCTTCGAAGATCCGACGCGGGCTCCTCCTGCACGGAATCCGCCGCCGTGGTATCTGAACCGGACCGGGCCTCTGCCTCATCCGCTTCAATCATACGGTCGATCAGCTCTTTTTTACGGAGTGTCGAAATCCGCTTTAATCCCCGGGCTTTCGCGACACCCTTCAATTCGTTTAAAGGGAGAGACTCATATTGTTCTCTTGTCATAAAATCACTCCTGTGTTCTGTTTTAAACCTGACAGTGAAATCGGGTAGTGTGATACGATCTGTATCGGGACGAAAGACTGCGGCTAACAGGACTCGAACCTGCACGGTCTCCCAACGGAACCTAAATCCGCCGCGTCTGCCAATTCCGCCATAGCCGCATTTGTTATCGACCGGCATGAACTTCTTATCAGACAAAAAAAGGATAAGAAAAAAATGAAGCATCGGGGACTCGAACCCCGGACAACTTGATTAAAAGTCAAGTGCTCTACCACCTGAGCTAATGCTCCATTTACTGGGCCAGCCGGATTCGAACCGGCGCATACAGCAGTCAAAGTGCTGTGCCTTACCGCTTGGCGATAGCCCACCATTCGCCATACGGCAGGGTGGATAGAGGGATTCGAACCCACGGTCTCCAGAGCCACAATCTGGCGCGTTAACCAACTACGCTATATCCACCATATT
>CADBRN010000090.1 GCA_902797025.1 uncultured Lachnospiraceae bacterium | reverse complement strand
CCATCACGGCTGAAACAATATCTTTCATCAATTGCCTCCTCCTGTGTAGTCTCCGGCCAGATATTTGCACATCATGATATGAAGTGCACTGGACAGACGATTGAGTTCCTCGATTATGTCTCTGCGCTTATACTTTCCGCCGTCCCGGAACGCGGTGCAGGCGGAAAGCTCCGTCTCTCTGATCTGCGTCCGGATCTGGTTGAGATATGCATAATTGATGCCCATAGTGTAATCCGGCAGAAGCATCTGCTTGATCTTATAGAACTTCATCGGATCATGGGACCGCTCACGGAGCTCGGCATGACTCAGCCCGATTGTACTCATCTCGGGAACATCCTCTGCAAGAACGTCACAGCGCATCAGTTCCCGAAGGTGGCGCAGTATATCATTCAGATCATCGACAAGAGTCTGACAGCCATTTTCATGGATAACCGCCTGAGCCAGAACGACAAGCGACTGCGTCGAATCGAGCTTCCCGCGAAAAACAATCCGCGGATCGTCTTTGTTCACCAGCTCATTTCCGTAAAGCTGGGTCATGTGTTCCGGTTTCTCATAATAATATGCGCCGGTCTCATGATCCGTGTACTTCGGGCGCTGAACAGCCGCTGCCGCCGGCTTTTCCACAGCAGGTATCTTCTCTTCCTGCTGCGATGTGGCGCCGGCCTTTTCCGTTTTTTCCTGCACCTTATTCCCGGCGCCGATCTGATCACGGAAACTGCTCTTCATCTGATATTTTATTCTTCTTTGCTGCAGATACTCTTTTGCTGCGGGAGTAAGGATGGCTCCGGCCGGAACGACGTAAACGTCCGGCTCGGAATTTCTCAGCTCATAACGGAGTATTTCCTCGGTTATCGCTTTCATTCGCCTTCACTCCTTTTGTTCATCATTTACGGAGCACTCTGCTCCGTATCATCCAGTCGGTATGATTTTCCGATTATTTCTCAGCGCCGCCGAGGGTCGGGAGAATGTACTCGACATCCTCATGCGGTCTCGGGATGACATGAACGGAGATCAGCTCGCCGACTCTCTCAGCCGCTGCAGCTCCGGCATCCGTCGCAGCCTTGACCGCTCCGACATCGCCACGTACCATGACGGTGACAAGGCCGCCGCCTACATGTACTTTACCGATCAGGTGTACGTTTGCCGCTTTGACCATCGCATCTGCCGCCTCAACGGATGCTACAAGACCCTTGGTTTCGATCATTCCAAGCGCTTCTGTAGTTTTTGCCATAATTACTCAATCTCCTTTCCAAGTGTCGGAAGAATGTACTCGACATCCTCATGCGGTCTCGGGATGACATGAACGGAGATCAGCTCGCCGACTCTCTCAGCCGCTGCAGCGCCGGCATCGGTCGCCGCCTTAACCGCTCCGACATCGCCCCGTACCATAACGGTAACAAGGCCGCCGCCTACATGTACTTTACCGATCAGATGTACGTTTGCCGCCTTTACCATCGCATCTGCCGCCTCGACAGAAGCAACCAGTCCCTTCGTCTCGATCATTCCAAGTGCTTCTTTAACTGCTGCCATTTTAATCTCCTCTCAAAATGATGGGCACGCCCTATCCGGCTGTGCCGGCTCGTTACATTGCCTTCAGACGGGCAATTACGCTCTTTACGATTTCATCAACATTGATATCCGAAAGATCCATCGGATTCTCCTGGTTTTCTACGCAGGCATCGATTTCCGCACGGATATCCTCGATTTCCTTCTGTCCGTAAGCCACATAACGCTTGTTGATCAGCTGCATCGGGCCGACATTTTCGCTGGTCGCGCTTCCGCCGACAGCACCGCAACCAAGAGTCAGTGCCGGCTGCAGTGCAGTCGATGCGCCGATTCCGCCCAGTGTACTCGGTGTATTTACGATAATACGGGATGCCGGAACACGTTTTGCGAAATAATCAACAATCGCGTCATTCTTCGTGTGCATCGAGAAGGTGTGACCTGCTCCTTCGTAATGAAGGATCTCGCAGACCTTATCGCATACATCGTGGTAATCCGTACCGGTGTAGAATCCCATGATCGGTCCGAGCTTCTCGTTTGAGTACGGATGTCCGCGGCCCACACCGGTCTCTCTCGCGATCAGAACTTTTGCATCCTTCGGAACTTTGTCCAGATGTGCAAGCTGTGCGATCGTCTCCACACTCTTTCCGACGATTTCCGGATTCATCGTTCCGTTTGCGCGGAGGATGAACTTGCCGAGTTTTTCTCTTTCTTCCTCATCCAGGATATATGCGCCCTGCTTTCTCAGCTCGGCCATAACCGGCTCCACCATATCCTCGTCGCAGATGATCGACTGCTCGGACGCACAGATGGTACCGTTATCGAATGTCTCAGAATCAAGAATCCTCTTCACCGCCAGCGGCAGATCACAGGTTCTCTCGATGTAAGCCGGGCCGTTTCCCGGTCCCACGCCGATCGCCGGTGTTCCGGATGAGTAAGCGGCTCTGACCATGGCGGAACCACCGGTCGCGAGAATCAGCGCGACATCCTTGTGATGCATCAGTGTATCGGTCGCCTCCATCGTCGGGATGGAAATGCACGATACAAGGTTCTCATTTGCGCCTGCCTCTGCGATCGCCTGGCGGATCACCTTGACTGCCTCCATGATGCAGCGCTGAGCTGTCGGATGCGGGGAAAATACGATTGCGTTGCCCGCCTTTACCGCGATCTCCGCCTTGTAAAATGCGGTGGATGTTGGATTCGTGGACGGGATAAGTCCGGCGATCACACCGACCGGAACAGCGAGTACCCGCACTCCCTTTTCATCGTCCCGGCTGAGTTCACCGACCGTCTTCATGTCCTTGATATACTCATAAACTCCACGGCTTGCGAAAACATTCTTGACGATTTTATCTTTTACCTTGCCAAAACCCGTATCTTCAACAGCCATTTTTGCGAGTCTCTCCGCATTGCGGACACCCGCGTCCGCGATACAGCGGACAATATGATCCACCTGAGCCTGATCCATCCGCGCAAGTTCCTTCTGCGCCTCCTTGGCTGACTCAACCAGATCTCTCACTTCCTGCATGGAGATCAGATCTTTATCAATAATTTTCATTCTGCCATTCTCCTGTTATTCTTCTATCTTGCTGATTCCCTCTCTGGCACAGAATGCCTGTATGTTATCCAGCAGCGCATCTTTGCGCGCGGATCGGATCTGCTCCCGTGTCATTGTATCGATTCCCAGCTTTCTCGCGAGAATTCTGAGTTCGATAACGCCCTTACTGCCAAGTTCATCCACCGGGACAGACGCCGCCGACTCTGCATCGGCCGCTCCCTCCGGTTCGAATGCATTCTCCGGCGCTTCCGGAATCGTTTCCGGATCTTCTGGCGGTATTGCCGGATTTTCTTCCGGTGCCCCCGGTTTCTCATCCGTTCCTTTCACATTAACATCCGGCGCCGCAGGGCCGTCGTCCGGTACCTTCCTGCCTCCGTCCGGTCCGTCCGGACCGTCACCGGGCTCTTCCCTCTGAAAATGATCCAGGATTTCTTCCACATCGCCGTGCGGTCTCGGGATCACGTGAACGGATACGAGTTCACCGACTCTCTCGGCTGCGGCTGCACCGGCATCTGTCGCCGCCTTCACCGCTCCGACGTCTCCCCGGACCATCACAGCGACCAGTCCGCCCCCGGAGTGTTCCTTACACTGAAGAGTTACATTGGCGGCTTTCAGCATTGCATCGGCAGCTTCAATGGACGCAACCAGTCCTCTGGTTTCTATCATGCCTAAT
>CADBRN010000089.1 GCA_902797025.1 uncultured Lachnospiraceae bacterium | reverse complement strand
ACTCCGGCGATCTCTTCAACGACAGGTTTTTTCTGCTCAACTTTTGCCATGAATCGGTGTACCTCCTATTTTATTTTTGTACCCGCTTCCTGACGGACTGTCCATCCAGTATAAAAAACCGCCTGACGCACGGTCAGACGGCTGGAATCCTGTTTTGGAATCTCATCCTCGGCAGGCGCATATGCTTACGTCCGATGGGGACACCTGCTGTCTTCGGCGCGATACAGATGTATCTTACGCCCGGATAATATATTTGTCAAGTCCTTCCGAATAAATTGATCTGCAGCCTTCCCAGAAGAATTGATCCGCATTCCCCGGCGGGGGCAGCACCGCTCACAGTTCCTCCCCGCGCGCGATACAGATCGGATTGCGGATCAGAAGATCCCGCGCATACGACTCCCCGTAGTTTTTTCGTAAAAACTCCGCACACTCACCGATCCGTGAAGGGCGGCTTTTCAGATTGTGCGCGTCCGACCCGACGAAATCGATCCGGTCCGTCCGCAGAAGCTTTGCGCAGAAACGCTTCATCCCCCATCCGTCTTTCCCGATGATACTGTCGGCATTGATCTGGACATACGCCCCGAACTCATGAAGCTCATCGATCACCTCCGGATTCTTCACGATAACGCCGCACCGCTCCGCGTGTGCAACGATCGGAAGATATCCGCCGCTTCGCAACTCGCGGCACAGTCCGCTGATCATACGCACCGGATCCCCTCCGGAAAATTCCACAAGAACGCAGCGGCCTCCGTTCATGCGATAGCGCGCATCCTCTGTGACCATCTCCGGCATATCGAGATTTGCGTGAAACTCGCATCCGAGGCGCAGAACCAGATCCGGCCACGCCTCCCCGGCCGCCTCCCGGAGCTTCAGGAACTGCCGTTCCACCGTATCCCGGTCCGTCTCAAACATTCCCTTTCGAAAATGCGGGGTCATGATCATCCCCCGCACTCCGTCCTTATATGCATTTTTCAACATCGCCATCGACATCTCCAGAGATGCTGATCCGTCGTCCACCTGCGGCACAATGTGGCAATGAATATCCCAGATTCCTTCCATCTGTACTTACCCGCACTCAATTTCCATAAAGATAATTCAGCTCGTTCAGCTTGTTATAAAGCGACTGCGCGATCTCCTGCCGGCCCTCGTCCGACTCGGCGGAGTGCTTCAGAGCCGTGTTCAGCTGTAAATAATGATCCCCGAAGGCGCCGGTCATCGCGCTGTCGTAACCGGCCGTATCCTTCAAACCGTCCGAGTAATATCCCATGACAACGTAATCGTCCTGTGAGCTGTACGTTCCGAGCACAAGCCGGATCTGTTCCACCAGCTCGGCGGGATCTCCGCCCCATCCGCCGGAATAACCCATGCAGATCACCGGAATCGCGTCCTGATCGTCCCGCGTCAGATCTTTCCTGCTTCGATCCGTGCGCAGCTGCGTCTCCGTATCAGAAAGGCTTTTTCCGTCCGCGTTTTTCTGATGCTTCGCGATATATTCGTCAAGCCGGCTTTCCGGAATTCCTGCCAGATAAAGCTGGGACAGGCTTCCCGCCATATCCCAGGTATAATCCTTCACCTCCGCACTGTTCCCGTTCTGCTGAAGAATCGACTGCAGCGCCTGCGGATACGTCAGCGTACCGCCCGCATTGCCGCGTACAAACGCATCCCCGCGGCAGCTGATGGCTCTCTGCGCAGCCGGGGTGACCTCATCCGCACTGAAAGGCGCCGGGGTCACAGATTCCGAGTCCTCATGCTTTTTCGCTTCTGAACTGCCCGAAACAGCCTGGTTCCCCTGACCGGACGCCACAGACTCCTCACCGGCCGCCGTCTGAAGGGAAGATGCTCTCGATTCCAGCTGCCGGTTCTCCGCCGACTCGGCGGTCCGGAGATATCTTCCGATCAGAATGAAGAGAGCCGCAAGGGTGATACATCCGATCACTCCCAGAAACCGTTTCCAATTTTCATTCATCTCACACCACTCCCATTTACCCGATCCCTTAAGACCGCTCCGCGCGGCCTGTCCGGATTCCGGACAGATCAATCAACTATTTATAAGAATGAGAATAATAGCTTCCCTCTCCTCCCGCTGCATCGTTATAGAGAAATCCGATGATTCTGGCGTCCGCCATCTTCAACTGACCGAGGGCGTCACGAATCGCCCGGACATCCGTCGTATTATGGCGCACAACGAATACGAACCCGTCCAGATTCGGCGCCACGATCGCAGCGTCCGCCACCGACAGCACAGGCGGCAGATCGATGATCACAAAATCATATTCCTTCCGGAGAGCCTGCAGCAGCGCTTTCATCTGTGCAGACTGAAGAAGCCAGGTCGGATCCGGGGCCATGCTTCCTGCCGGGATCAGATCCAGTTTATAATCCGGAAGGCGGCGCACGCAGTCCATCAGTTTCGCCTGACCGACGAGCAGATCCGTCAGACCCGGTACCCCTTTCACCTGCAGACGGGCTGAAATCGTCGGCCGACGCAGATCCGCCTCGATCAGCATCACCTTTTTGTTGATCTGCGCAAACGAAATCGCGTGGTTAATCGCATTGATGCTTTTTCCGTCATGGGCAAGGGAGCTGGTCACACCGATCACCTTTGACTCCTGTCCCGGAAGTGAGAACAGAACGTTCGTACGGAGTCCCTTGTAGGCCTCTTGGACTGCCCACGGAGAATCTGCACCCAGAACCAGCTTCCGCTCATCCCCGGCGCGTCTCCTGCGTTTTTTCTTCTCCGCCATGTTCAGGCCTCTCCTTTCTCTTCACGCTTTGTCGAATAATATTTCTCATATCTGCCGTAATATTTATCCTTTTTACCACCCGCTGACTGCATATTCGGGATGGTGCCGATCACCGGGACGCCAAAAATTTCTTCCAGATCCTCCGCACTCTTGATACGCTTGTCGATCAGCTCACGGACCGCAAAGTTCAATATCATCAGCAAAAAACCCAGCGCCGCGCCGACCGCCACGTTCCGTTTCATATTCGGCCCGTAGCGGTGTGTCGGCATCTGCGCTTCCGTGACGATCTTCATCGAGCTTCCCTCGACCACATTCGCCACATAGGACGGCGCAACTTCTTCGATGGACTTCGCGAGACGGTAGGCTTCCTCCGCATCCTCCATCGTGACATTCACATTTACAATCTGTGTGTTACTCTCAACCGAAGTCTGAACAAACCCGTCCAGACCTCCCTCATAGGGATAAGAAAGGCCTGCCTTCTGCTCCGCCTCTTCCAGAACACTCTGGCTGCTTATGATATTCGCGTACGTATACGCCAGCGACTGGGCCGCGCTCGTGTCACCGCTTGTCAGAGTCGACGCCGTATCCGAAGCACTGTGGTTATTTACATAGGAAGAGAAAGAAGAACGATACGTCGGATGAATGAAAAACGCCGTGATCACCAGCGCAATCAGTCCGCCGACGAGCGTGCCGAAAACCACGAACACAAAATTGTGCCACACGGCGCCGAACAGCCGGCCCAGATCAATTTCTTCCACTTCTTCCCGATTTTTCTCATTTTTATTATATCTGCTGCTCATACGCATCCTTCCCTGTATGAATCCCGATTTCACTCACCCGACACCGTCCGGCACTTACGCGGACACATCCTCATCGGTCAGCCGTTCTCCGGAGAGAATCTTCGTTAACAGCTGCGACGCGTGACCCACGGACGCCTGATCCGGATACATGACGTACGCCTTCTGGTTCGGCATCGAATACGTCGTCGACTTCCCGCCGGTTCCCGTCACGGCAAAGCGGCGCACATCCCAGCCCGACGGATCGGAAAGCTGCATCTTCACGAAGGACTCGATCTCATCCGCGCGGATGCTCGTCACCATCATATTCTGCAGACTGTTCAGAATGTCCGAATAATGTGTCAGCATCGTAGTGCCGCTGGCAGCCTTCTCAATGACCGCCCGAATCACTTCCATCTGATCCTGTCCCCGCTGATTATCCCCGGACGCAAACGCGTAACGCTCCCTTGCAAATACAAGCGCCTGTTCGCCATTCACCTCATTTGGTCCTTCTTTAAAGGAAAATCCGCGGGCCGTAAAATCCTGCGGCGCATTCACCGTGATACCGCCGATCCCGTCGATCAGAGACTGAAACCCGGTGAAATTCAGCTGAACATAATAGTTGATATCTGTCGAGTACAGCTGGTCCAGCGCCTTGATGGAACAGTCAATTCCGTAGAGGCCGCAATGGGTCAGCTTGTCTTCCACCCCGCCGCCGGACGGATTCGGAACATAATAATCGCGCGGCGTATTGACAAGAAGAACCTGCCTGGTTTTCGGATTCACCGCCATCAGAATGTTGACATCGCTCCGGCTCGTGGTCAGCACCGCGCTTCGTGTGTCCGAACCGCTGATATATAGAAGAAACGGCTGCCCGGTCAAATCACTGACCGCCTGTGCCGCCGGGCTATCCGACGACGTGTCTTCCGCGCCGTTTTCGTCAGCACCGGTCCCAGACCGGACCGGGATCTCATAGAGAAGCCGTGTGTCCGTGTCAAAGTTCTGATACTCGTCAATATCCGTAAGCGTACCGGCATACGATTCATTGATCAGAATCGCCTTCACCGAATTGCCGTAGAGCGCCGCCGCACAATCCGCCGCGGACTCAAACTCACTCGTCTTCGGATCGGATCCGAGCACCCCGGCGAGCGAAGCGACGGCCTGATCCGTATTGGGCCGGTCAAATTTCCGCATGATCGCAAATGTATAATCCGCAGCGTCCTGTACGGTTTTCGCCGGATCATCCGCCTTTACGTAAATACCGATCATGGAACTCACAGCCTGATCTTTCTTCGTCACCTTCCGAACCGTATCATTCATCTGAATCGCCATCGCCGACACCAGAATCGATCCGATCATCATAACGATAGAAAGCACGACAGCAACCACCCGTCTGATCCGGCGTCCCCGTCCCGGTCCTTTCTTCATGCCGCCAAACATCAGAAAAGCAGTGAGCAGGAGAAGACCCGCCGCCACAGCGACAAGCGCCGTCAGCCAGCCCGCCGGCAGCATCCCGAGCCGTATCATCCGAAACACGGCATGGCCTTCGACTGCTGCCTGAATGATCAGAATCGCCGTGGCGAGCGGAATCCATTGTTTACGTTGAAGCATAATTACCCCCTGAAACCAGACAATCGCAAATAATATACATTAACTGCTATGCGATATCGCAATCGCACTTTTGTAATATAACACGTTCTGATGGCAGCCGCAACGGGGATAGTGTCAAGATTTTTTCGCAAATTCAATTTCAACCATCGGATTCTTGGTAGTTAGCCGGCAGACGCCTCAGCCGTTTCTGTATT
>CADBRN010000088.1 GCA_902797025.1 uncultured Lachnospiraceae bacterium | reverse complement strand
CGAGGTCAAAGTGAATCCCTCACTTCCACTAATGGTTTTTCAAGGCCGGTAATTTCCGCCTTGAACTGTTCAAGTTCGACGACCATTTGTGTCACCCTCTTTCTTTTTTCATGAAATCTCCACCTGAACTGCCGGCTCCGGCAAACCAGGTGGAAGATTCTGTCAATGTTGTCTCACTGAATTGTTCATTTCCCGCAGAGTATGCGGAATTAAAAATCATCCGGCAGAGGTCCTGCTCCCGGGCGGCCGTGGCACTGCTTATATTTCTTGCCGCTTCCGCAGGGGCAGGGATCGTTCGGATAAATTTTCCGTTTTTTCTTGACGACCGTTTTTTTCAGGCTGTCGTCGTCCCGGTTTGTCCCCGTGATCTTGACGGTCTCCTGCTGCTTTTCGGCTTCCTCCGGAGCCCGCTCGACGCGGACGTGGTAGAGGATGCGGACCGTATCTTCCTGGATGGACCGGTTCATCTCGTCGAACATATCGTAGGCGATCATCTTGTATTCGACCTTCGGGTCGCGCTGACCGTATGCCTGCAGTCCGATTCCCTGGCGGAGCTGCTCCATGTCGTCGATGTGATTCATCCATCTCTGGTCGATGACCCGGAGAAGAACGAGGCGCTCGAAGGCGCGCATCTGATCCGGCTCCGGGAACTCGGCTTCTTTCTCCTCGTAGAGCTTCAGAGCTTCTTCTTTGAGCTTCTGCTTGAGTTCCGCCTTGTTTTTGACATCCGCGATATCGGATTCGTGAATTTTCTTCAGCGGGATGATCGTGAGCAGAATCCGGTTCAGCTCTTCAAGATCCCATTCCGTTTTTTCGATATCGTCCGATATGCAGGTGTCCACGCTGCGGTCGACCACCGCGTAGATCATCGCGAGAATCGAATCGCGCATATTGTCGCCGTCAAGAACGCGGCGGCGGTCCGCGTAGACGATTTCACGCTGCTCGTTGTTGACCAGATCGTAATCGAGAAGGTTCTTACGGATTCCGTAGTTGTTGCTCTCGATCTTCTTCTGCGCCCGCTCGATCGCGGAGGAAAGCATCTTGTGCTCGATCTGTTCGCCTTCTCCGACACCGAGTGAACGGAACATATTCATCAGACGCTCGGAGCCGAACAGACGCATCAGATCGTCCTCGAGCGAGATGTAAAATCTTGATACGCCCGGATCTCCCTGACGGCCGGAACGGCCGCGCAGCTGGTTGTCGATACGGCGTGATTCGTGGCGCTCCGTGCCGATGATCTTCAGGCCTCCGGCAGATCGCGCCTCGTCGTCCAGCTTGATATCGGTTCCGCGGCCGGCCATATTCGTGGCGATCGTGATCGCTCCGGCTTCGCCGGCGTGTGAGACGATCTCGGCCTCTTTTTCATGGAACTTCGCGTTCAGGACGGAAAACTGGTCGGGCCGGATCCCGGCTTTTTTCAGCAGCGACGCGACGAGCTCGGATGTCTCGATCGTGATGGTGCCGACCAGAACCGGCTGGTTCTTCGCGTGCGCATCGAGAATGTCCCGGATAACCGCGTCAAATTTTTCCTTCTTCGTCATGTAGACGGCGTCTTCCAGATCGATTCGCTGAACCGGGAGGTTCGTCGGGATCTCGATGACGTCCATGCCGTAGATCTCCCGGAACTCCTCCTCCTCGGTCAGAGCCGTACCGGTCATGCCGGCTTTTTTCTGATATTTGTTGAAGAAGTTCTGGAATGTGATCGTCGCGAGAGTTTTGCTCTCCTGACGGACTTTTACGTGCTCTTTTGCCTCGATCGCCTGATGGAGTCCGTCAGAGTAGCGGCGGCCCGGCATGATGCGGCCGGTGAATTCATCGACGATGTATACCTGATCGTCCTTTACGACGTAATCCTGGTCCCGGTGCATCAGGTTGTGCGCGCGCAGCGCCAGAATGATGTTGTGCTGGATCTCCAGGTTCTCCGGATCCGAGAGATTTTCGATATGGAAGAATTTCTCGACCTTGTGGACGCCCTGCTCGGTCAGCGTGACGATCTTGTCTTTTTCGTTCACGATAAAGTCGCCGGTTTCGGTGATCTCCTCACCCATCATCGCGGTGATCTTTGTGACCTCGCCGGAAGCCTCGCCGCGCTGGAGCTGCTGTGCGAGAATGTCGCACGTCTCGTAGAGCTTCGTGGATTTCCCGCTCTGTCCGGAGATGATCAGCGGAGTGCGGGCCTCGTCGATCAGAACCGAGTCGACCTCGTCGATGATCGCGTAGACAAGGCCGCGCTGAACCAGGTCTTCCTTGCGGACGACCATGTTATCACGCAGATAATCGAACCCGTCCTCATTGTTCGTGACATAGGTGATGTCGCAGTTATAAGCCGCACGGCGCTCGTCGCGCTTCATCTGATTCAGCACGCAGCCGACCGACAGGCCGAGGAAGTTGTGAACCTTGCCCATCCATTCCGCGTCACGCTTCGCCAGATAGTCGTTGACGGTGACGATGTGAACACCGTTGCCGGTCAGTGCGTTCAGGTAGGCCGGGAGAGTGGAGACGAGGGTTTTTCCCTCACCGGTCTTCATCTCCGCGATGCGTCCCTGATGCAGGATGATTCCGCCCATGATCTGCACCGGGAAATGTTCCATTCCCAGTACCCGGCGGGCGGCTTCGCGGACGGTCGCGTAGGCCTCCGGGAGAATATCGTCCAGGGTCTTTCCGTCCGCCAGCTCCTGCCTGAATTTTTCCGTGTTTCCTTTCAGCTCTTCATCCGAGAGCTTCATCATATCGTCGCGCATCGACAGTATCTGATCGACGGTGGGACGAATGCGCTTCAGCTCGCGTTCACTGTGCGTGCCGAAGAGTCTGTCAGTAAATTTCATACGTCGCTATGCTCCTGAGTTTGTGCGGGAGATCAGCCCTCCGGTTCAATCAGACCGTAGGTGTTTCCCTTTCTTTTGTATACAACGTTGACCTGGTTCGTCTCCGCATTGCAGAATACGAAGAAGTTATGGCCAAGCAGTTCCATCTGAACGCAGGCATCCTCCGGATACATCGGCTTGATATCGAATCGTTTTGAGCGGACGATGTGAATCTCCTCATCTTCCATGTAATCGTTGTCGATGTATGCCTTCTGGAAATTGTCGCCTGCCTGGTGTTTGTCGACAATTTTTGTCTTATACTTGCGCAGCTGGCGCTCGATCACTTCCTCCACGAGGTCGATCGAAACGTACATATCATTGCTCACCTGCTCCGAGCGGATGATATTTCCTTTCACCGGAATTGTGACCTCGATCTTCTGGCGTTCTTTTTCGACACTCAGTGTCACATTTACAGTCGTGTCCGGCTTAAAATAGCGCTCCAGCTTGCCCAGCTTCTCATTAACCGCTTTCCTGAGCCCGTCTGTTACATCAATGTTTTTGCCGCTGATGATGATATTCATACTGAAGCCTCCTCCGTGTAATGTGCGTTTCATTATAGCAACTGTACAGGGCAATTGCAAATTGAATGCTCTGATTCAATTATATCCTGTTTTACGTTGCTTGTGTACATTCACTGTACAATTTCGGACGATTTCGCCGGGCGGTTATTCCAGGTCGAGGAGCCGTCTGTAGATCTCCCGCTTCGGGACGCCGCGGTCCTTCGCGACGCGTTTCATGGCTTCTTTCCGGTCAATGCCCTGATCGGTGTAGATTCTCATATGTTCGGAAAGCGGGACAGATTCCCATCTTGCGGCGGCCTCGGCGGCAGCTTCGCCGGCCGGCTTTCCGGCGATTACAAGGACAAATTCGCCGCGGGGCGATTCGGTCTCGTACTGTGCGAGCGCGCCGTCGATCGTGGTGCGGGTGACGGTCTCGTGCCGCTTCGTAAGCTCGCGGCACAGAGCGACTGGGCGGTCTCCGCCGAGAACCGAAGCGAGATCCGTCAGTGTCTGAACGAGATGATGCGGAGCTTCATATAATATAATCGTGCGCATCTCATCTTTCAGATCGTTCAGAATCCCGCGGCGGGCTTTTTTGTCGTCGGGAAGAAATGATTCAAACACAAATCTGCGCGGCGGCATGCCGGAGAGCGTGAGAGCGGTGACGAAGGCGGCGGGACCGGGGAGTGAAGTCACCCCGATTCCGG
Source organism: uncultured Lachnospiraceae bacterium (assembly GCA_902797025.1). Classification (GTDB taxonomy): domain Bacteria; phylum Bacillota; class Clostridia; order Lachnospirales; family Lachnospiraceae; genus CADBRN01. Next base: position 13,195 of record CADBRN010000088.1, on the reverse strand, counting down.
CGTCATAGGCCATCGTCACGAGTTCCCATCCGGGATCGGAGATCGCGGGGGTGCCCGCGTCTGTGATCAGGGCGACCGTCTCACCCTGCAGCATACGTTCGACGAGGACTCTGCCTTTCTGGTATTTATTGTATTCGTGGTAGCTTGTCATCGGCGTGTGGATATCAAAATGGCTGAGCAGACGGATGCTGTTCCGCGTGTCCTCGGCGGCGATCAGATCCGCCTCCTTCAGGGCGCGGAGAACCCGCATCGTGATATCCTCAAGATTGCCGATGGGAGTCGCGCAAAGTATCAGCTTTCCGGGCACGGCGGCCTCCTTCCGTAAATGGTTTCGATTTCATCCGAGTAAACGCCCGGCGCACGGTACATGATGAGCGGCGGTTCCACTTTCAGACGCGGATTTCCGCCTTTTGCCGCCTCGATCAGGACCATGTTCGGTTCCCGGTCGACAAGCGGAAAGACGAGTCTCATGCGTTTCGGTTCCAGACGATACCGGATCAGTGTGGTAAACAGCTCCGCCAGACGAAACGGTCTGTGCACGAGAAACAGTTTCCCGTGGGTATTCAGAAGAGCGGATGCGGTTTTTGCGATGTCATCGAAGGTGCACAGAATTTCATGACGCGCGACCGCGACCGATTCGTTCGGGTTTTTCAATCCGTGATTTCCGATCATATACGGAGGATTGCACGTGACCGCGTCGAAGGAGGATGCGCCGAAAATCGCCGGGGCGTCTTTGACATCGCCCCGTATGATCCGGATCCGGTCATCGAGATGGTTGTAGGCGACACTCTTTTTGGCGAGCCGCGTGCTTTCTTCCTGAATTTCCAGACCGGTCATATCGCGGCATGGCGTCTTTGCGGCGAGAAGGATGGGTACGATCCCGTTTCCGCAGCAAAGGTCGATGAGGCGGTCGTTTTCCCGGACGTTCCGGGCGTAATCTGCGAGCAGCACCGCGTCCGCACCGAACCGGAAGCTGTTCTTCGACTGGATCAGGTAATATCCGTTCTGAAGATCATCCGCCTGCTCATCCGGCAGGAGAGCGGCGGCGTCATTTCTGTTTTCTGTCATGCGTATCTCCAGAGAAAACCGGGGCTTCCGCGTCTGCGGCAGCCCCTGCTGTTTTGTGCATTTCCGGATTCTTATTATTCCCCGGAAGGTTTGCCTTCCGGCTTCGGTCCGCCTCCGGGAACTTTATTTTCCGGCTTTCTCGGGCGGTGCCTTCTGCGGCGGCGCTTTTTCTCCGGCGCAGCCTCAGATCCGTGTTCCGCCGGCGTTCCGTTCCCGCGGGGAGTCCCGCCGTACACGGGTGAAGCCGGGCGCGGCTCGGAAGGAACGTGGACTCCGGACTTCTGCCGGCCGGAATCGCGGCCTTCGTCCCCCGGAACTTCGGATGGGCGGCGGTCATTTTCAAGCCGGCGCTGTTTTCTGGCGGCGCGTTCACTGCGCCGCTCGTTCGCCCGCTCTGCAGCGGCGGCCGCTTTTTCCGCCAGTACATCGCGTTCCTTACGTCTGCGCGCTCCTTTTTTGTGTTTTTCCAGGATCGTCAGATCGGAAGCCGGGTAATCGTCGACGATGGTTTCATCTTCCTGCTCGGTCAGGACGCGGACCTGCTGGCGCAGAATATTGACACTCTGCACTTCGCCGGTAAGGCCGTCCGCGGTCTGTACGGTGTCGCCGACGCCGGGAAGCTGCCGGTTCAGGTACTCATACGTGTCGGATTCGTTTTTCAGACAGCACATCAGCCGTCCGCAGGCGCCGGAAATCTTCGTCGGGTTCAGGGACAGATTCTGCTCCTTCGCCATCTTGATGGAGACGGGGATGAAATCCGCCATATACGAGCAGCAGCAGAGCGGCCGTCCGCAGATGCCGATGCCGCCGAGCATCTTTGTCTCATCGCGCACGCCGATCTGGCGCAGCTCGATCCGGGTTTTGAAGATGGATGCGAGATCCTTGATCAGACTCCGGAAATCGACGCGGCCGTCGGCCGTGAAATAAAACAGGATCTTTTTGCAGTCAAACGTGTACTCCGTGCTGATCAGCTTCATGTCGAGGCCGTGTTCACGGATCTTTTTCTTGCAGATGGAGAATGCGGCGCGCGCTTTTTCCTGATTTTCCCGCATACGCTGCAGATCCTCCCAGGTCGCGGTGCGGATCACTTTCTTCAGCGGCTGGACGACCTTTTCGTCGTCCAGCGAGGTCGGACCCATCACAACGCGGCCGCACTCGACTCCCCGCGACGTCTCGACGATGACGTGCGAGCCGATGTGGATATCCGGCGATTCCGGCTCAAAGTAGTAAAGCTTTCCGGCCGTCCGGAACCGCACTCCGATAATATTTGCCATGTTAGTTCTCCCTGATCGTCAGAAACAGGAGCTCCATGACCAGGTCAAAATTGACATTTGCCCGGAGCCTCTGCCTTGCCGTTTCAATTGCTTTCTGGATCGTCTCGAGTCCCTCGTAGGAACTCGTGGATGCGCGCTGCCGGACGTAATTGATCTCGTCCTTGAAGACGAGATTGTCCACCTCGCGCGTCGCTTTGAACATCAGGACATCCCGGAACCACATACCGAATATGTCCAGGTACTCATAGATGTTCTGTTTGTCCGCGGACATGAATTTCATCGCCTCGATCATCTCGGCGGTGTCCATATTCTGGGATGATTTCATCAGCCGGACCGCGCCCTGCACGATCTGGATGAATTCGGGCGATTCCGCCGCGCGGATGGCCCGTCCGATATTGCCCTGCGCGTACGACGCCTCGATCTCCGCCTGATAGTCCGGGATATGCATATTCTGAATGAGATAATCGCGGACATCGGTGTCATTGACCGGTTTCAGGTTTAAAATGACACAGCGGGAGCGGACCGTCGGAAGCAGGGCATCCGGGTTGTCCGAAAGCAGCAGGATCACCGCGTACTCCGGGGGCTCCTCGATCGTCTTCAGAATGGCGTTCTGCGCCGACGGAGTCAGCTTTTCGGCTTCATCGATGATGTAGATCTTATACTCGCTTTCATAGGGGCGGATATCGATCGTATCGACCAGCTGCTCCCGCACATCGTCGACGCCGATGCTCGCCGGTTTGCTGTGTGTCACATAAAGAATATCCGGATGATTGCCGCCGAGCGCTTTTTTGCAGGATGGACATACCATGCACGGTGACCCGTCTTCTGTACGGTTTTTGCAGAGCAGTCCCATCGCGAAAAGGGACGCAAGCATTTTCTTCCCAGATCCGTCCTCACCGCCAAAAATATAGGCGTGCGAAATTTTTCCGGCAGTAATCGAATTTTTCAGATGGCTGACGATATCATCCTGACCGATGATCCGGTCGAAGCCACGCAGTTCATCGAGATCACGCATTGCGGCTCACCTCCAGTTTTTTGCGGCATAATGCCACTATTAATAAGAAGTATAGCATACAACTTTTATACGGTCAAAGAAAGCGCGGAATTGTATCGCCATACCGATTGCGCTATGATAAGAAAAGCAATGAGGGAAAGCACGGAACCAGGTGCGTCGTTTCGCGGAGGAGAAGGGAATTGAAGGGGAAAATCTTCTATATTATGGGTAAGAGTGCGACGGGGAAAGATCATATTTTCCGTGTGCTGACGCAGGACCGGCGCCTCTCGCTGACGCCGCTGGTGATCTATACGACGCGGCCGATGCGCGGAGGGGAAAAAAACGGCCGTGAATATTATTTTACGGACGAAAAGAGACTCGGGGAGCTGCGCGATGCCGGCCGTGTGATCGAGGAACGTGTCTATCAGACCGTACAGGGGCCCTGGTATTATTTTACGGCGGACGACGGACAGATCGATCTTGATCACCGCCGCTACATCGGGATCGGGACGCTGGAATCTTTCGTGAAAATCCGCGATTATTTCGGCGCGGATGTTGTACTGCCGGTCTATATCGAGACGGAAGACGGGATCCGCCTGGAACGTGCGCTGCGGCGTGAGAAAAAGCAGGCGCACCCGGACTACGCCGAAGTTTGCCGGAGATTTCTCGCGGATACAGAGGATTTTTCACCGGAGAAAATCCGGGAGGCGGGGATCAGGCGTGTGTTTTCAAACAACGGGGAACTGCGGGACTGCATCGCGAAGGTACGCCGTTTGATCCGGGACGTGAGGTGACCGCAGGAGAGACCGGCCGGGAGCAGGTTTTAGTGAAATTGTATACAAATGGGATTGACGCCTTGCACAACCAGTTCCCGTATGTTAATATCTTCTCTGGAAAAACAAATGTACACCACTCAAGGACAGCTGGGATGAAGGATCGTTTCTATCTGGTAAGAGAAAAGGCAGTGCCGGAAGTGTTGCTGAAGGTTTTTGAAGCGAAGCAGTATATTGCCTCCGACCGTATGACGGTCGGGGAGGCTGTGAAAAAGGCCGGAATCAGCCGCAGTTCCTTTTATAAATACCAGGATGATATCGTGCCGTTTCATGAGAACGCGGAGGGGACGACGATCACTTTCGTGCTGCAGATGAAAGACGAGCCGGGTCTTCTTTCGGATGTACTCCGCATGATCGCAGAGAGTCACGGAAATATTCTTACGATTCATCAGGCAATTCCGCTCGGAGAGGTCGCGACGCTTACGATCAGCGTTGAGATCCCGCCGGAAGGGGGAGATGTTGAGGAGATGCTCTCTCGGATCAAGGCAAAACCCGGTGTGCACGATTTGAAAATTCTGGGAAGAGAATAACGAGACAGTAAGGAGGAAACATGGCTAAGATAGCAGTGCTCGGCTTCGGTACCGTCGGTTCCGGAGTCGTTGAGGTTATTGAGACAAATAAAGCAAGCATCGGAAAACGCGCGGGGGAAGAGATTGAGATCGGATACGTTCTGGATCTCCGTGAGTTTCCGGGCAACCCGATCCAGGATGTGCTGACCCACAATTTTGAGGACATTCTGAATGATCCGGATGTTTCGATCGTCGTTGAGACGATGGGAGGACTGAAACCTGCTTATGAATTTACGAAGAAGTGCCTGCTTGCGGGCAAGAGCGTCTGCACATCGAACAAGGAGCTGGTCGCCGAGCACGGCCTCGAGCTGATGCAGGTGGCGCAGGAGCACGGGGTCAATTATCTCTTCGAGGCGAGCTGCGGAGGCGGGATTCCGATCATCCGCGCGCTGAATTCTTCGCTGACGGCGGATGAGATCGATGAGATCACGGGCATCCTGAACGGCACGACGAATTATATTCTGACCAAGATGGCCCGGGACGGCGCGGAGTTTGATGAGGCGCTGAAGGAGGCGCAGAACAACGGATTCGCGGAGCGGAATCCTGAGGCGGACGTCGAGGGCTTCGATGCGTGCCGGAAGATCGCGATTCTTTCCTCTCTTGCTTACGGAAGAGATGTGCGCTGGCAGGATATCTATACAGAGGGAATCACAAAAATAACGGCGACGGATATCAAATATGCGCAGTCGATCGGCTGCAGCGTGAAACTTCTCGCGACGAGCCGCAAGGTGAACAATCGCTTCTATGCGATGGTGAGTCCGGCGCTTATCAATGCGGACAATCCTCTTTACAGCGTGCAGGGAGTGTTTAACGCGGTATTTGTACATGGCAATGTGCTCGGAGACGCGATGTTCTACGGCAGCGGCGCGGGCAAGCTCCCGACGGCGAGCGCGGTTGTGGCCGACGTCGTCGACTGTGCGAAACATCCGCACGAGAACGTCATGAACCGCTGGAACAGCAAGAAGCTGGATCTTCTGGATATCGACGATGTGAGGAGCCGCTTCTTCGTGCGCGTGTCCGGAAGTCTTGCGGGCGATATCTCCAGCGTCCAGGAAGTGTTCGGGAAAATCGAGCCGATCAGCATCCCCGGCGTCGGAAATGAGTTCGGATTTGTCACGGAAGAGATGTCCGAACGCGAGTACAAGGAGAAGGCGTCGAAGATCGACAATATTATCAGCATGATCCGTGCGAGAATCTGAGACGGATGGATTGACCGCATGATTCATCAGAGAAATCAAAGCGGTTCAGGGCAGAATTTGAGGAGCCGGAGAAATGAAATACTTACTGATGCTGGGAGACGGTATGGCCGATGAGCCGATCGAGACGCTCGGAGGCAAGACGCCGCTTGAGGCCGCGAAGACGCCGGTGCTTGACGCTTACGCGAAGCAGGCGGAGATCGGTATGGTGGCGACGATTCCGGAGGGGATGAATCCGGGGTCGGATACCGCAAACCTGTCGGTGATGGGATATGACCCGAAGAAATATTATACGGGGCGGTCGCCCCTCGAGGCGCTGAGCATCGGCATTCCGATGTCGATGACGGATGTCTCGCTTCGCTGCAACCTTGTGACGGTCTCTGACGAGGAGGGGATCCCGTACGAGGAGCGCAGGATGATCGATCACAGTTCGGATGAGATCAGCACGGAGGATGCGGCGGTTCTCCTGAAGGCTGTCGCCGATGAACTGCAGAATGATACATGGAAATTTTACGTCGGCACGAGTTACCGTCACTGTGTGATCTGGGATCACGGAAGTGTTGTCCCGCTTACGCCGCCTCACGATATTCTGGGCAAAGTGATCGGACGGTATCTGCCCATCGAGGAGCAGCTGCGCGAGATGGAGGAGAAGAGCTACGAGATTCTTTCCAGGCACCCTCTGAATCTCGAGCGGAAGGAGAAGGGCCTGAACCCGGCGAACAGCTGCTGGTTCTGGGGAGCCGGAACGCGTCCGGCGCTCTCCTCCTTCTATGAAAAATATCACAAAAAAGGCATCATGATTTCCGCGGTCGATCTGCTGAAGGGAATCGCCGTCGGGGCAGGAATGGACTGTGCCGGGGTTCCGGGAGCGAACGGGGGACTTGAGACGAACTACGAGGGCAAGGCGAACGCGGCGATGGACGCGCTTCTGAATGACGGCTATGATTTTGCCTATATTCATCTGGAAGCTCCGGATGAGATGGGTCATCAGGGAAGTCCGGGGCGGAAGGTCACTTCGATCGAGCGCATGGATCAGCGGATCCTTAAAATCGTGCGGGACCGTTTCACCGAAGCCGGCGAGGACTATCGCCTTCTCGTTCTTCCGGATCATCCGACTCCGGTGCGCCTGCGTACCCACGTATCGGATCCGGTTCCTTACCTTCTGTATGACAGCACAGCACCGCAGGATCACAAGTGGCACTACAACGAGCGCGAGGCATCCGCCAGCGGGCACCTGATTGCGCGCGGCTGTGATATCATGGGGTATTTCTTTTCAAAGTAAGCACGCGGGCCGTTACGACGGCCGGATAATAGCAGGGACTGCTGCGTCAGAAGATCCGTCGGCGGATTGAGAATGGCGCGGCGGTCCTTTTTCTGTGGCCGGCATTTCTATATACAGGGGATTCCCTGCATATACGGGGTTGGAATTGTGCCGAAAACCGCGATGGTGTATACTGAAAACAGGTCTGTGACGTGACCGGAACAGGCTGCGCACGGTGCAAATTGCGTGTGTTTTTTGAATTGTTGCGCTATAATAAACAGAGAGAGGGAACCGCGAAAGGAACGGCCGGATTTCGCTGATCGTGCATAAACTGACGTGGACATCATTCCCAAAATCCATTATGATAGAACACAGGGGAAAGTGACCGGCGGTCAATATCACCCAGGAAGGATAGCATGAAGAAGAGAGACGAGAAATATTACATTACAACCGCGATCGCTTACGCATCGGGTAAACCGCACATTGGAAATACGTATGAGATCGTGCTGGCGGACAGCATCGCCAGATTCAGGAGACAGCAGGGCTACGATGTCTGGTTTCAGACCGGAACGGACGAGCACGGCGTGAAGATCGAGACGAAGGCGGCGGAGGCCGGAGTGACGCCAAAGGAGTATGTCGACCAGGTGGCGGCGGAGATCCGGCGGATCTGGGATCTGATGAACACCTCCTACGATCATTTTATCCGCACGACGGATGATTATCACGAGAAAGAGGTCGCGAAGATTTTTACGAAGCTTTACAATCAGGGCGACATCTATAAGGGAAGTTATGAGGGCTGGTACTGCAATTCCTGTGAATCCTTTTTCACGGAGTCGCAGCTTGTTGACGGCAAATGTCCGGACTGCGGACGCCCGGTCGTGAAAGCGAATGAGGAGGCGTATTTCTTCCGCATGAGCAAGTACGCGGACCGGCTGATTGAGCACATCAACACACATCCGGAGTTTATACAGCCGGTCTCTCGGAAGAATGAGATGATGAACAACTTCCTGCTGCCGGGTCTGAAGGATCTGTGCGTATCGAGAAGCTCGATCAAATGGGGAATCCCGGTTGAGTTTGATCCGAGCAACGTCATCTACGTATGGCTGGACGCACTCACAAACTACATCACCGGAATCGGCTATCACTGCGACGGCGAGAGCACGGACCAGTATAAAAAGTACTGGCCGGCGGACCTTCATCTGATCGGAAAGGACATCATCCGTTTCCATACGATCTACTGGCCGATTTTCCTGATGGCGCTGGGCGAGCCGCTTCCGAAGCAGGTCTTCGGACATCCCTGGCTGCTTCAGGGCGAGGGCAAGATGAGTAAATCGAAGGGAAATGTGATCTACGCGGATGATCTTGTGGATCTGTTCGGAGTGGATGCGGTCCGTTATTTTGTCCTTCATGAGATGCCATTTGAGAACGACGGGGTGATCAGCTGGGAACTGATGGTCGAGCGGCTGAATTCGGATCTTGCGAATACGATGGGCAATCTTGTGAACCGCACGATCGCGATGAGTAATAAATACTTCGGAGGCGAGGTCCGCAACGCCGGTGCGGCAGAGCCGGTCGATGATGATCTGAAAGCGGTCGTCACGGGTACGGCTCCGAAGGTTGAGGCGAAGATGGATGAGCTCCGTATCGCGGATGCGATCACGGAGGTGTTCGCACTGTTTAAACGGTGCAATAAATACATCGATGAGACAGAGCCGTGGGTGCTCGCGAAGGATGAGGCGAAGAAGGACCGGCTTGCGACCGTACTCTACAATCTTGTCGAGAGCATCACGATCGGAGCGTCGCTTCTGAACGCATTTATGCCGGAGACGGCGGAGAAGATTCTGGAGCAGCTCGGCGCTTCGCAGCGGGATTACGAGACACTTGATCAGTTCGGGCTGTATCCGTCCGGCACGCATGTGACGGAGAAGCCGGAGATCCTGTTCGCACGCCAGGATATCAAGGAAGTGATGAAGCAGGTCGAAAAGCTTCAGCCGAAGCCGCAGAAACAGACAGAGGAGAAGAAACCGGAGGAGGAAGGAGAGGAGATTCATCTTCCGAAGAAGGAAGAAATCACGTATGATGATTTTGCGAAGCTTCAGTTCGCGGTCGGCGAGGTCCTTTCCTGCGAGGAGGTTCCGAAATCGAAGAAGCTGCTGCTGTTTCAGGTGAAGATCGGTGATCAGACGCGCCAGATCGTATCCGGAATCAAGAAGTGGTACAAACCGGAGGAACTGGTCGGGCGGAAGGTCATGGTTCTCGTAAATCTCAAGCCGGCGAAGCTGGCGGGCCTCGTGTCCGAGGGAATGCTTCTTTCCGCTGAGGACGGCAGGGGAAATGTAGCGCTGATCGAGCCGCCGGAGAGTATGCCGTCCGGATCGGATATCGCATGATTTTTGATACACACGCACATTATGACGATGAGGCGTTCGATGCGGACCGGAGCGGGATCCTTTCGGGTCTCGCCGACCGAGGTGTCGGCGCTGTGACGGACGCGGCCTCCACCTATGACAGTCTTTCAAAAATCGCGGAGATCGTCCGGGAATGGCCGTTCGTCTACGGGGCGTACGGGATCCATCCGGAGGAAATCGGAGGAGTGCCGGAACGGCCGGAATCGCCGGAATCGAATTATGAAATGCCCGACTGGCTGATCGGCGAACTGCGCTCATATTTACGGGGGTCGGGAGCAGTCGCCGTCGGAGAGATCGGACTGGATTATCATTGGAACAAGGATGACAGGGAGCGGCAGATCCTGTGGTTTGAGACGCAGATCGAGATCGCGCGGGAAGAACATCTTCCGGTTGTGATTCACAGCCGCGACGCGGCAAAGGATACGATGGATACGGCGCGGCGTATGCGCCTTCGCGATGTCGGCGGCGTGATGCACTGTTATTCTTATTCACCCGAGATGGCAAAAGAGTATCTGGACATGGGGTTATATCTCGGGATCGGCGGGGTCGTGACATTCAAAAACGCCAGACGTGTGAAGGAGGTCGTGAATTATGCGCCTCTTTCCAGCCTCGTTCTGGAAACGGACTGTCCGTATCTCGCGCCGGAACCGCACCGCGGAACAAGAAATGATTCCGGAACTCTCCGGTACGTTGCGCGTGCAATTGCGGAGATAAAGGGAGTTTCGCCTGACGAGGTTATCCATGTGACGTGGGAAAACGCGCGGAGGCTTTACCGGATCAATCCGGAGAATCCTGATACAGGTCAGGCCGGCAGTCGTTGACTTATAACTTTTATGTGGAGAAGGAGACGGGTTCATGCCAAAGGGTGAAAGCAAGAGCAGGGAAGAGAATAAGACAGGAAAGAAAAAAACCGCGGAGAAGAAAATGCCGGTGAAAAAGCAGACGAAAACCGCGGCGGGGACGGTCCGGACTGCGGGAAAGACGTCCGGGGCAGCGACGAAGAAGGCGGCGCCAAAGAAGGCTGCATCCAGGGGGGCGTCAAAGACCGCGGCGAATCAGCCTCATTTCGGGGAACTGGATCAGTATCTTTTCGGACAGGCGACCCATCATGAGATTTATAAAAAAATGGGAGCACATCCGGGCACGGTCGGCGGAAAGGACGGCGTATGGTTTACCGTCTGGGCTCCGAACGCGAAGGGAGTCGGTGTCGTCGGTGAGTTCAATGGCTGGGATGACAGCAATGACGCGATGAAGAAGGTCGCGGACATGGGGGTTTACGAAAAATTCATCCCGGGAGCCAGGGTCGGGGATCTTTACAAATATAAGATCTACACGGCAGCCGGGGACGAACTGTACAAGGCGGATCCGTACGCGTTCTGGGCGGAGAAACGTCCGGGCACGGCTTCCAGAATCGCGGACATTTCCGGGTTTGAGTGGACGGACGATGCCTGGATGAAGAAACGGACGGAGTTTGTTCCGAAGACGTCGGCACTCTCGATCTACGAGGTTCACCCCGGTTCCTGGATGAAACATCCGTATTCGGAGGAAAACCCGGAGGGTTTTTACAATTACAGGCTGTTCGCGAAGCGGCTGACCGAGTACGTCCTCGACATGGGATACACGCACGTTGAGCTGATGGGCATCGCGGAGCATCCGCTGGATGCTTCCTGGGGTTATCAGGTCACAGGATATTATGCTCCGACTTCCCGTTATGGCGAGCCGAAGGATTTTAAGTATCTCGTCAATTATCTGCACACGCACGGCATCGGAGTCATACTTGACTGGGTTCCGGCCCATTTTCCGAAGGATGAACAGGGTCTGGCGAATTTCGACGGCGAAGCGGTTTATGAACACGCGGATCCACGCCAGGGCGAACATCCGGACTGGGGAACGAAGATCTTCAATTACGGGCGTCCGCAGGTCAAGAATTTCCTGATCGGCAATGCGTTGTTCTGGGTTGAGGAGTATCACGTCGACGGTCTTCGTGTCGACGCGGTCGCGTCGATGCTCTATCTGGATTACGGCCGAAAGGACGGCGAGTGGATTCCGAACAAATACGGCGGAAATGAGAACCTTGAGGCGATCGAATTCTTCAAGCATCTGAACACCCTCGTCACGGGAAAGGACAAGGGTGTCATGATGATCGCGGAAGAATCGACGGCATGGCCGCACGTCACCGGCGACGTCGAGAAAGAGGGCGGCCTCGGCTTTACGTTCAAATGGAACATGGGATGGATGCATGATTTCCTCGATTACATGAAGCTGGATCCGTATTTCCGCAAGGGCGCGCACAACAAGATGACATTTGCGATGACCTATGCCTACAGTGAGAATTACATTCTGGTTCTGTCGCACGATGAGGTCGTCCATCTGAAGTGCTCGATGATCGAGAAGATGCCGGGATATGAAGATGACAAGTTCGAGAACCTGAAGGCGGGGTACGCGTTCATGTTCGGCCATCCGGGCAAGAAGCTCCTGTTTATGGGACAGGATTTCGGGCAGCACAGAGAGTGGAGCGAGGAGCGGGAACTCGACTGGTTCCTTCTTGAGGATAAGAGAAACGAGCATCTGCAGGCGTTTGTGCGTGATCTTCTTGTGATGTACCGGAAATATCCGGCTCTGTACGCGAATGATTCCGGATTTGAGGGATTCCAGTGGATCAACGCGAACGATGCGGACCGCAGTATCTTCAGCTTCATCCGCTGGTCGCCGGATCAGAAGAATAATCTGATCTTTATATGCAACTTCACACCGGTGGAGCGTTCGGATTACTGTGTCGGCGTACCGCGCTCCGGAATTTATGAGCTGATACTTGACAGCCACGACAAGAAATACGGCTGGGACCGCAGCATGCCGAAGAAACATAAGGCGTGGAAGGGAGAGTGCGACGGCCAGCCGTACTACATCCCGTATGATCTGCCGCCGTACGGAGTGGCGGTGTTCCGGTTCTGAGAAAGAACTCCGCGTGTTCCGTTTTCGGAAGGAAGGTTAGCATCATATTGACCAGAAATGAGTTGAGGATAAAAATACTTGGTTCCTATTCGGATGAAGAGTGGGAGATGCTGCGCAGGGGTGAAGATCCTTTTTTTGTCAGTGACTTTAACAGAAATACGCTTCTCCGGCTTCGGGAGGCGATACCGGATCCGGATACCGGGATTTCAGAGGCGGAAGTTTCCGAAATGAATGAAATGCTGAGAGCTTTTCTGGTGAAATATATGTCGGAGGATCCGGATGCGCACCTTCCTGTTATTCTGTCCTGTCTGGCGCTGGCTTTTATTTTCTCTGAGCCGCTGCACGCAGAGTACCAGACCGGATGGACCAGACAGCTCCTGAACGGGAAAGAGGTCTATTGCTGCCCAGCGAGAGAAGAAGGTGCGGACAGTCTCTGTAAATTCTGTATATGCCGCGGAAAAACAGAATGAATGCATCAGGAGTGGTTCGCGAAGTAACTTGCGAAGCGGTGATGGATGTGTGTTTGAAAGGCAAAAAAGCCGCCCTGGAGGATGTTTGATATGCTACCCCCAAGTAGGACATTGAAATATAAAACCTACTTGGGGGTATTTCTATGTCCAGAAAAAGTAAGATTGAGCCT
>CADBRN010000087.1 GCA_902797025.1 uncultured Lachnospiraceae bacterium | reverse complement strand
GGCGAAATCGGTTTACGAGATGTATTATTCCTACAGGGAGCCGGTCTCGAAGATTCCGGGACACAGAGTGCTTGCGATCAACCGGGGCGAGGCGGAAAAATTTCTCACCGTGAAGCTGGAGGTCGACGAGGCGGCGGTGGACCGGTACCTCGCGCACAACATCATCCGCAGCCATAATCCGGAGACGGAGCCGCAGCTGGAGGCGGCGATCGCAGACTCGTACCGGCGCCTGATCGCGCCGGCGATTGAGCGTGAGATCCGCGGGGAACTGACGGAAAAGGCAGAGGACGGAGCGATCGCGGTGTTCGGGAAGAACCTGACGCAGCTTTTGATGCAGCCGCCGATTGCGGGACAGGTCGTTCTCGGATGGGATCCCGCATTCCGCACGGGCTGCAAGCTCGCGGTCGTCGACGAGACCGGAAAGGTTCTGGACACGGCGGTTATTTTCCCGACCGCTCCGACAAACGACCGGAAGATCGCGGAGGCGAAACGGGTTTTACGGAAGATGATCGAAACGTACCATGTGACGCTGATTTCGGTCGGAAACGGGACGGCGTCGCGTGAGTCGGAGCAGTTTATCGCGGAATTTCTGAAAGAGATCCCGCAGAAGGTCCAGTATGTGATCACGAATGAGGCGGGAGCATCTGTCTATTCGGCGAGCAGACTTGCGACCGAAGAGTTCCCGAATTTTGATGTCGGGCAGAGGAGCGCCGCATCCATCGCACGGCGGGTTCAGGATCCTCTGGCGGAGCTTGTGAAAATTGATCCGAAATCCATCGGCGTCGGACAGTATCAGCATGATATGGATCAGAAAAAGCTCGGCAGTGTACTCGGAGGCGTCGTTGAGTCGTGCGTGAACCGGGTCGGAGTCGATCTGAATACGGCGTCGGCCCCCCTCATGGAGTATATCGCCGGAATCACGAAGCAGACGGCGAAAAATATCGTCGCTTACCGTGAAGAAAACGGGCGGTTCAAAAACCGGAAGGAACTTCTCAAGGTTCCGAAACTCGGGCCGAAGGCCTTCCAGCAGTGCGCCGGTTTCATGCGTATCACCGGCGGGACCGAGCCGCTTGACGCGACCGCGGTTCATCCGGAGGCGTACGACGCTATGAAGAAGCTGATCGCCATGCTCGGCATCAATCTTTCAGATATCCTTTCGGGAAAACAGAAAATCACGATCCCGGATTTCAAAAAGACGGCGGAGCAGCTTGGCATCGGCGAGATCACATTGCGCGATAATGCAGCGGAGCTGATGAAACCGGGGCGGGATCCCCGCTCGGATATGCCGAAGCCGATTCTGCGCAGCGATGTTCTGGAGATCAGCGATTTGAAGGAGGGGATGATCCTCCGGGGGACGGTCCGGAACGTGATCGATTTCGGCGCATTCGTCGACATCGGCGTGCACGAGGACGGACTCGTCCATATTTCCCGGATGGCGAAGGGAAAATATGTGAAGCATCCCCTTGATGTCGTCCGTGTCGGAGATATCGTAGAGGTGAAGGTCATCAGCGTGGATGTTAAAAAGAACCGGATCGGGCTGTCGATGATTTTGTGAGAACCGCGCAGAATGAAAAACGGAAGGACGGCGTTTTTATGACAGGACTTTCAACACTGTGTTACATCGAAAAGGACGGAAAATATCTGATGCTGCACAGGGTAAAAAAAGAGCATGATGTGAACAAAGACAAATGGATCGGCGTCGGCGGCCATTTTGAGGCGGATGAGAGCCCGGAGGAGTGCATTCTTCGCGAGGTCCGCGAGGAGACGGGGCTGACGCTGACTTCCTGGCGTTACCGCGGCATCGTGACCTTCGTCTCGGGGGACGGTGTGACGGAATATATGTCGCTGTTTACGGCGGACGGATTTACCGGGACGCTCGCGGACTGTGACGAGGGGGTTCTGGAATGGGTTGATAAGGAGAAGGTTTGGGAGCTGAATCTGTGGGAAGGGGATAAGATCTTCTTTCTTCTGCTGATGCGGAATGTTCCCTTCTTTTCGCTGAAACTTGTTTATGACGGGCACGGCCGGCTCGTCTCGGCCGCGCTGAACGGGAAAGCGATGGAATTGTTCGAGATTCTCAATGAGGACAAGACGAAATCCGGAATCATCCGGGAGCGGAACGTCGCGCATTTTCTCGGAAGTCTGCACGAGACGGTTCATATGTGGATCGTCCGCAGAATGCCGGACGGGCGCTGCGAGGTGCTTCTGCAGAAGCGGAGCGCGGAGAAGGACTCAAATCCGGGCTGTTATGACATCTCCTCCGCGGGTCATATGGATGCGGGCGATACGCCGATAAACGCGGCGATCCGCGAGATCGGAGAGGAACTCGGTATCGAAGCCGGGCCGGAGGACTTTGTTTACATCGGCGCCCATTACGGTTCATTTGACGATGAATTTCACGGGCGGCCCTTCCACGACCGGGAATGGTCCCATGTCTTCATTTACCGGAAACCGGTTCGTGAAGAAGACCTGATCCTGCAGAAATCGGAGATCGAGAGCGTCCGCTGGATGGATTACGGGGAGTGCCGCCGCCGCATCGAAAACGGGACACTTGAGACCTGCATCTATTCCGACGAATTTGACATGGTCGGGGACTATATCCGCAGGAATATCTGAGGAAAGATCAGGGACGGGGGCTTTCCTTCCGGAGAAACGCGAAAGGCTCGGGGTCCGAGAGAAAATGCATCATCTGGTAGGCGCACAGCAGCGCGACTTCCTCTTCCCGAAGAATCCTCCGGATTTCGTCGCGGTCCGCCAGTACGACCTCGATCTCTTCGCTTTTTTCCATGAATTTGTCGCTGATCTTTCCGGAAGCATAGCCGTACACGGTCGCGCAGGCTTCATCGGTCATCCCGATCGTCGTGTACCGCGGCTGTTCGAACATCGGGTCCGCGTCGACCGGCGTGAAGGTGAGGCCGGTTTCCTCATGGAGCTCCCGGATCGCGGCGGTCCGGAAATCTTCCCCTTCTTCGACGAGTCCGGCAGGGAGCTCGTAGATATACCGGCCGACCGCGTAGCGGTACTGGCGTACGAGAACGACACGATCATGCTTCTCGCCGTACAGGCTGTAGATCGCGACCCCGTCGGCGCTGGCTTTTCCGGTCCGGATCTTCAGATGATCAATATCCTTCGCGCGGGACGCGACCATATAATCCGCATGATGTCCCTTTGAATTTTCCCCGATGATTTCATACAGATTGACAAACTTCCGGTCGGTCAGCTTGTTGATTTTTTCTATGACGGCCAAGACAGGCTCCTTTCTTATGCTTCCCCGGTGTATGCGAGAATAATATGGTGGATGGATTTATGAAGGTACGGCATATATTCTTCCATCTGCACCGGTTTTTCGTTCAAAATACAGCTGTACGTCGATGAGCTGACAAGCTCGAAGATCGTGAAGATCATAAGATCCGGGCGCTCGCAACGGATCCGGTCCTCCGCCATCATGCCGATCAGCTTGTTAAAGATCTCCTTCGCCTGATCCGGGTCCGATCCTTCGAGGGCCTGCTCAAAGATGCCCCAGGAAAGATTTTTGTTGATAAACTTCAG
Organism: uncultured Lachnospiraceae bacterium; assembly: GCA_902797025.1. Classification (GTDB taxonomy): domain Bacteria; phylum Bacillota; class Clostridia; order Lachnospirales; family Lachnospiraceae; genus CADBRN01. The sequence continues at coordinate 4,557 of CADBRN010000087.1, read as the reverse complement.
GATCATCGTGTTCTTCGCGAGGTAGCTGATGATGTAATCGATCAGAGAGAACATTTTGTTCTCAAATCCCTCAACCGGGTGCTGCTGCAGATTGTCCCATGCCTGCATCAGGACGACGCGGGATTCGCGGACGATCAGCTTGTCGCGGAGATCGTACTTATCCTTGAAATATAGATAAAAGGTACCCTTTGCCAGACCGGAGGATTTTGCTATATCCGAGATCGTTGTTTTCGCAAAACCGCGGTCGACAAAGAGCTGAAACCCCTTTTTATAAAGCGCTTCCTCTTTCGTTTTTTTCTTTGCTTCTACGCGTCCCATCCTCACGATCTCCTTCGGTCTCCCTGAATCTGACTTTTTTTATAACTTCTACATAGCAATTATTGTAAGTTTTTAAAGGATTGTCAAATGCAAAAATGACCAAAAATAATTATGACCACAAGTCAATTTTGTACGCTGTTAGTATTGACCGTTGGTCATTTGCGTACTATGATATTACACGGATTCAGGAGAAACTGTCTTTCGATGCAGTTCGGCCGCAAAGCGGTTTTCGATGAGGAAGAGGCGATCTCCGGTCAGTTTATTTTGAAAGGAGAGTTGGTTTCATTGGTTAAGGTGGGAAAATGGATCGCCAGGCAGAGATTTCTTATTCTGGTGATCGCGATTGTCCTTCTGATTCCGTCGTTTATCGGATACAAATCGCTGCGGACGAACTACGATATGCTGACTTATCTTCCGAACAGTCTGGAAACCGTGAAGGGGCAGGATCTTCTGGTCGATGAGTTTGGCATGGGCGCCTACTCCATGATTGTCGTCGATGACATGGAGCTGAAGGATATTCAGTCGCTGACGAAGGATCTGGAAGACATTCCGCACGTTAAAAAGGTTCTCTGGTACGGATCCGCGATGGATATCAGCGTGCCGAAGGAGATGCTGCCGCAGAATCTCAGGGAAAAACTGTTCAACGGAGATTCGACGCTCATACTTGCGCTGCTGGATGATTCGACTTCGGCGGATTCATCTCTCGAGGCGATCCGGCAGATCAAAAGCACGGTCAATGATCACTGCTACGTCAGCGGGATGACGGCGATCATCTATGATCTGAAGAAGCTGGCGGACAAGGAGGTTCCGATTTACGTCACGATCGCGGTCATCCTTTCTCTGATCGTACTTCAGCTGACGCTGAACTCTTTCGTCGTCCCGTTCCTGTTTTTGCTCAGTATTGGCTTCGCGATCATCTATAACATGGGTACGAATTTCATGTTCGGTGAAATATCGTATGTGACGAAAGCGGTCGCCGCTGTCCTGCAGCTGGGCGTGACGATGGATTATTCGATCTTTCTGCTGCACAGCTACGAGGAAAACAAGCTGCGGTTTCCGGAGGACAGGAACCGTGCGATGGGTCACGCCATCTCCAATACATTCAAATCGATTGTTGGAAGTTCGGTTACAACAATCGCCGGATTTATCGCTCTGTGCTTTATGACATTCACGTTGGGACTGGATCTGGGCATCGTCATGGCGAAGGGCGTCATATTCGGTGTAATCTGCTGTGTGACCGTGCTGCCGTCGCTCGTCCTGATTTTTGACAGGCTGATCGAAAAGTCACGTCACAGGACGCTGATCCGGAGCGTAGACAAGATTTCGGACTTCATCACGCGGCATTATAAAGTGTGGCTTGTGGTTTTCCTGCTTCTGCTCGTTCCGGTTATTTACGGAAATAACCATGTCGGCGTTTATTATGATATGACTTCCTCGCTGCCGGATTCGCTGCCGTCGAAGCAGGCGCAGAAAAAGGTAACGGATGAGTTCAATACCAGTACGATGCATATCCTGATGATGGATAAGAATATGCCGGCGAAAGACCGCAAAGAACTGCTGAACAAGGTCGGCGATGTGGATGGCGTCACATGGGCGGTCGGAATGGATTCGGTCATGGGATCGACGATTCCCCGGTCCTTCATCCCGTCTGACCTGAAGAACACGCTTGAGAGCGATGAGTATACGCTGGCATTGATCAGCACGGAGTATCACGTCGCGTCCGAGGATGTAAACCATCAGATCACCGAGATCAACAATATCATCAAGCAGTACAGCGATAAAAATATGCTGATCGGCGAGGCGCCGCTCACGAAGGATCTTGAGAACGTCACGAATATCGATTTCCGGAATGTAAACGGATCGTCGATCCTGATCATCTTTGCGATCATCCTGCTGCTGTTCCGCTCCTTCTCGCTCCCGATCATCCTTGAGCTGACGATCGAGTTTGCGATCATGACAAACATGGCGATCTCGTATTATATGGGAACATCCCTTCCGTTTGTGGCGAGTATCATCCTCGGCACCGTACAGCTCGGGTCGACGGTTGACTACGCGATCCTGATGACGAGCCGGTACCAGAAGGAGCGTCAGAGGGGACGTGACAAGAAAGAGGCGCTTTCGATCGCGCACAAGGCCAGCATGCTTTCGATCCTGACCAGCGGACTGACCTTCTTTGCGGCGACGTTTGGTGTCGCGCTGTATTCGGAGATCGATGTGATCAACTCGATCTGTCTGCTGCTCGCGAGAGGTGCGCTGATCAGCAGCGCGGTAGTCGTATTCATCCTGCCGTCGTTCTTTATGATATTTGATAAATTCATTCTGAAGACGACCTGGAATTTCTTCGGGAAATCGAAGGAAGAGCGGATGGAAGAAAAACGGGAGAAAAAACGGAAAAGGCATCATGCCTGATAGGATCGGACGGATCAGAAAGGACAGGATTTCAATGAACAGGAACAGACAGATGAAGATAAAGAAAGCAGCGGCGAAAATGGTTTCGACCGGACTTGCGGCGGTGCTGGCATCCGTGCCGGCCTTTGCTTCCGTCCCCGCATACGGGGCCGACGGGTCGGTGGAATCATCCCGGACGACATCGACGGGCACCGCGAAAACAGAGGATAATACGCAGGACAATTCCACCGTTACGAATACGGATACAAAGACAGAAGCTCCGGTGAGGAAGGAAGAGACCGTATACATCAATGCGGATGCAAACGGAAAAGCGTCGAAGACGACGGTTTCCTCACATCTGGTCAACACCGACAAGGCGGGTACGATCGACGATGTCTCGGATCTCTCGGACATCGAAAATGTCAAGGGAGACGAGAAATTCACGCAGAACGGAGACAAGCTTACGTGGAGCGCGGACGGAAACGATATTTATTACGAGGGAACCTCAACGAAGGAAGCGCCGGTATCTGTCCGGCTTACGTATAAGCTGGACGGGAAGGAGATCGCCCCGAAGGATCTTGTCGGAAAGAGCGGAAAGCTGACGCTGGATGTCTCGTATGAGAATCATTCCAATGTGACGGTAGATGTCGACGGGACACAGCAGTCCGTGTCAACACCATTCCTGATGATGACCGGAATGCTGCTTCCGGAGGATCATTTCTCCAACGTCACGATCGACAACGGACGGATTCTGGACGACGGAAGCCGCAGCATTGTCATCGGATACGGGATGCCCGGTCTTTCCGACAGCCTGAAGCTGTCCGATCTCGGCGAGAAAAACATCAGCGATCTCAATATCAACAGCGGATTCGAGATCACAGCGGATGTTACGGATTTTTCGCTTGATTCGACGTTCACCGTCGCTGTGTCGGATCTTTTCGACAAGCTCGCTAAAGACGATGTGATCTCGGTCGACGATTTCAATGACGCGGTCAGCAGCATTCAGGACGCGGGCGTTCAGCTCGTGGACGGATCGAAGGAGCTGTTCGACGGAGCAACGCTTCTGGATGATAAGTACGGCGATCTGAATGACGGAATCAGCGCGCTAAAATCGGGTGTCGATCAGCTTGCCGGCGGATCCCATACACTGTCCGGAGGACTTTCCCAGTATGTAAACGGCGTCAATACGCTGGCGAACGGAACAGAGAGCTACACTGCAGGCGCGCAGAAGATCAGCGACGGCGCGGCGGGACTGTCCGATATCACGGAAGCACTGAAGCAGGTGAAGAGCGGAACCGCGGCCCTTACGGCGGCCTTTGACGGAAAGGGAAGTTCCACAGATGATCTGGTCCTCGCGACGCAGGCCCTCGCAGACGGGACGAAGCAGCTGAATGACGCGCTCAGCCAGGTCGACCTGAGCTCGATTCAGAAAAAGCTGCAGGATCCTTCCCTTCAGGCAGCGGCGGAAAATCTGAAAAATGCGGACAGTGCGATCGGTACGCTGAAGGGGCTCACTTCCGCTTTTGATCAGGTCAAGTCGCAGATGAGAGAGACGGAAGCTGCGGTTTCGCAGGTGCAGAGCAGCATCGGGGAGCAGCTGAACAACGCGTATCAGCTCGGCTACGGAACCGGATACGCGGCCGGCGCGGCGGCTGCCGGAGCGGAGATGGCAAGTGAGCTCCAGAGCAGCGATCTCGGCCTGACCGAGGAGCAGATTCAGCAGCTTGCGGCCATGGCGGCCAACTCGGCGAAGGCTGCGGCGGGCGGCGCGAAGAGCCAGGCAGCCGGCCAGAGCTACAGCAATTCGGATGCGGTGTCTTCTGCGATCGCAGGCAAGATCAATGATCAGCT
>CADBRN010000086.1 GCA_902797025.1 uncultured Lachnospiraceae bacterium | reverse complement strand
GTTCTGGATCGCCGCCTCCATCGCGGCTGTCCCGGATCCGGTGAGCACCATGACGTCTTCCTTCGTCTTGAAGACCTTCTTCAGATTTGCGTTCAATTCCTTTGTAATCTGCTCAAACTCTTCCGATCGGTGATAAATCACCTGCCGGTCCATCGCCTTGATTTCTCTCTCCGGAAGGGCTGTCGGCCCGGCCAGCAGCAGGATGTCTTTTTTCATAGAATCAGAACTCCTTTCTGTATGATTTTTTTGCCGTCAACAACGACGTCCGGCTCTCTGAAAACGCAGTCGATGTGAACCGAAGCATCGCTCTCTCCGCCCTGATCCCTGTTGAATCCGAACCCGAAGTGGCAGGTCCCGTAAGCGCCTTCATCCTCCAGCATGGACCCTTTCAGGACCGCCCTGTCATTCAGACCGATTCCGAATTCGGCCAGCGTATCATTTGCCGGGTTCTCCTCCGTTTTCAGGAGTGCTCTGAACGTTTCCGCCGCCGCGCCGCCGGAATAACCGATGATTTTTCCCTTCTTGATCTTCAAGATTACCGGCTCCCGGAGCACTCCGATTTCCGGCATCGGTATGCTTCCGTCCACGACCACCACGCCGCTGCTCTCATCTTCAATCGGCGAAACATTTACCTCAATGTTCGGCGGGGATCCCCAGGTTCCCGGCTCTCTGCAGACACCCGAAACTTCGTTTCCGAACCGGCCGGCTGCCTGAACCGTCATATTCGTTCCCGCATCGGTTGTAATTTTTATCTCGCCGGCATCGGTCAGAATTTTCTGGAGCGACTTTACCGTCTCGTAAATTCCGAGAAAATCGGCGTCCAGCGCGCCGCCCTTTTTCATCATGTCCCTGGAATAATCCGGCATGCTGATAAACCGGGCACCGTTTTCATTTGCGCGAATTCTCGCTTCTGAATGGGACAGTGAGAACCGGGTTGGCGCAAAAATGACATCCGCCTCCTGCATCGCTGCGGCAATCGCATCCGTCGGATTCTCTCCGTGGGTGGTCCTTGGTTCCATGATACAGATGCTGTATTCCGCTCCGATGCTCTTGACTGCATAGGCGAGAACTTTCGCAAGCGCCAGATTGTCCGTGTCACAGACGATCAGAGCCCGTTCCTCCGGTTTCAGACCGGCATTGATCCTGGCCAGTCGAATGGCCCCGTGAAGCATTTCGATCTCTTCCAAACTAGCCTCCTTCCGTTTAATCCATAACCGATTCTATCTTTCGCTCCGCTGCGGAACGATAGATTGCATCCGTAATCTTCTGCACCTGACAAGCATCCTCAAGATCTGGAAACGCCGGCTGATTATTTGCCGCAGCCCAGATAAACTCATACAGACTGGCGATATGATATCTGCTCCAGGAAATGGTCACGCGGGGCGGCGGAAATACCGCTTCTCCTCCGTACTTCTGCGTCGTCTCGATCGCCTTGAATCCTCCGTATCCTCCGATCGGCTCTCTCGTGTCTTCATTATTGAAGTAATAGAGCACATTCGCGTTTTCATGATTAAACTTCAAGGCCCCTTTTTCCCCATAGATCTCAAAGGAGAAATCAATACCTGAGCCTGCCGCAACCTGAGACAGAAGCAGATTTCCGACCACATCCTGTCCGCAGGTCAGCTGCGCGTTTACAACATCTTCGATTTCAACCGGAACTTTCTTTTCCGGATTCTCCTTCAGCGGCCGCTCCTTAAAATGCGTTCTGGTCTGTGCAAACACCTCTGTGACGTCCCCGATCAGATATCGGATCAGATCGATCGAATGGGTTCCCATCGCATAGAGAACGCCGCCTCCCGCAAGTTCCTTTTTGGACTGCCAGCTGATGCATCGATTCGGATCAAGGAATTCACAGCCATAATATTTGAATGTGAAATGAATCAGTTTTCCCAGAACTCCTTCGCTGATCAGCTGTTTCGCGCGCATTACCGCAGGAACAAACCGGTATTCAAAGGCAACCCTGTTTGTCCGGTTATAACCGCTGCTTTCCTTAAAGCGGATCACTTCCCGTGCAGAAAACAGATCCGTCGTCAACGGTTTCTCACAATAGATATATTTCTTTTCCTTCATCGCCTGGATCAGAAGATCTTTGTGCCGGAAATTCGGCCCACAGATGTCGACGATATCCACCGCGGGATCCCGGATCAGATCTTCCGCCTCCGAATAATACCGGTCGAACCGCACGGGCAGTTCTTCCGGCTTCTTCGTCGTCGCAACCGCGTATAAATGGACCTCCACGTCTGTGCTATAGTAAAATTTTACCGCCTCATAGCACATGGCGTGCATTTTCCCCATGTATCCGAACCCGACGATTCCAACGTTTAATTTCTTTTTCATAAACCACCGCCACTTCCTATTTCAGTGCTTCCATCACGGTCAGAGCATAAACCTTCGAGGCCTCTTTCACTTCCGAAATCAAAACCGATTCGTTCGGCATATGCGCAAGAACGCCGGTGCCGGGACCGTACAGGACCGTCGGAATATGTGCAATGTTTGTGAGGAAATCTGCGTCATCGTGCTGCGGCGTTCCATAAAGGGGACATTTTTTTCCGATCCTTTCATGAGCCCGGATAATCGACCGAACAATCTCCGCATCTTCGTCCACGATCGATGGGTTGGAATCATAGGTCAGTTTCACATCCGCTGAAAACGCCGGATCTTCTTTCCTGAGCCGCTCAAAAATCTCATGAATCTGAGACAGGAAAAGATCTGCATTTTCTCCCGGTACGATAAAACGCGAACACTTCAGCGTGCAGGTATCCGGGACGACACTCGAGCGAACCCCTCCTTGAATCACGCCCGGATTCACGGATCCGCTGCCGGTCCATTTATTTACGCCCGGCTTGATTTTTTCCAGTTCCTGCGCTACACGCGTCATCATCAAAATTGCGTTTTTCCCCTCTTCCGGTGTTGCGCCATGTGCCCCGACCCCATGTGTTGTGATCAGAACTTCCAGCATCCCCTCACACGCAAGACAGACCCGAAGATCCGTATCCTCTCCATTTACCGCCATATCACCGGTAAATCCATCCTGAAGCGCAAGCCATGTCCCCTTCCGGCGGACATTCTGAACCTCCTCCTCGACAGGATACATCAGACAAATTTCCCCGGCGAAATCGCTGCCCGCTTCTTTCACCGACCTTGCCGCTGTAATCTGTGCGGCAATCGCGGCTTTGCAGTCCGTACTTCCGCGGCCCCATACCCGCTCCCCGTCGATTTTTCCGGAGAGCGGATCGTCGTCCCATCCCTCCCCCAGCTCTACTGTGTCCAGATGACTGTTGAAAATCAGACGCTTGCCCGGGCGGTTTCCTCTGATATAAGCGAAAAAGTTTCCGTGCCGGTCGATTTCACAGGACAAGCCCAGATCCGTGCAGTATTTCATCAGGAAGTCCGCTAGCTGTTTTTCATTCCCGCTCACGCTTTCGATCTGTACCATACGGGACAGGAGGTGGATCATTTCATCTGTATTCTGATCGACATACTTTAATACCTGATTCATTATCTTACCTGCCTTTTCTATTATGATTTGCCGTTATCGATCACGCCTGTCTGCAGAGGGCGATCACGCCATCAGTTTCGGGATGATCGAATTGATAAACGTATTCAGCGAGAACAGAACAGTCAGCGCGGTCACAACGCCAAAAATAACATTCTGCACTTTGGTGTTGACATACTTCCCCATGAATGCTTTCTTATTGCAGAGGACCCAGCAGAGAATAAACACCAGCGGAAGAGCGATCCCGTTCAAAGCCTGTGCCGTGATGATCAGCTGGGTCGGTGAGGATCCGAGCGCTGCGATGATGATCAGCGGAACAATAAACACCAGAAGCGTGATGCCCAGGTTATGCTTTGCCTTCGGATCTTCGCTCACATGAAGCGCTTTCGGAAGCAGCATATTATGAAGCGAAATCTGATAAATAACCGATGAAAATGCCGCTGCAAACAGACCGACCGAGAAGAATACGCCGGCAAATTTTCCAAGAATTGGAACGAGCTGCAGTGCCATCTCGCCGGCGGATTTGATCTGGATTCCCTGCGGATGAAGAAGCGTTCCCGAGCAGATAATAATGGAAGCGGTGATCAGGAAACTCACTGCCATATTAAACCCGAGACCGAAGTTATTCAGATGAATTTCCCGGCTGACATCATACTTTCCCGCGGTGTATTTTTTTCTCAAAAATGCAGAATAGCCTAGGACGAGGTTCGGCGTCACGGTCGTTGCCAGAAGAGACAGCGCCAGCACAGCATTGCCGCCTGGAATCCGGAATGAAAATCCTTCC
>CADBRN010000085.1 GCA_902797025.1 uncultured Lachnospiraceae bacterium | reverse complement strand
TCCGAAATGCACGAAGAATGCAGACGAGGTTTTCGCTGATCCGGATGTAGACGCTGTTTTCATCTGCTCTTCCACAAACACCCATGCAGAGTTCATCATGAAGGCTGCGGCTGCGGGCAAGGACATCTTCTGCGAGAAGCCGATCCACACCGACATCGCAAAGATCAAAGAGGCTCTTGCTGCTGTTGAGAAGGCAGGTGTCAAGCTGCAGGTCGGATTCGTCCGCCGCTTCGACAAGAGCCACAAGGCAGTTCATGATGTCGTCGCTTCCGGCAAGCTCGGAAAACCGTACGTCATCAAGGTTACTTCCCGTGACCCGGAGGGACCGCCGATGTCCTATGTTGAGGTTTCCGGAGGAATCTTCAAAGACATGATGATCCATGACTTCGATATGGTTCGCTACCTCTCCGGAAGCGACGTAACCGAGGTCAACGCAGTCGGAACCGTTCTGACGGATCCGGATTACGCGAAATACAACGATGTTGATACCGCGATCGTTACGCTGAAGTTTGCGAACGGCGCAATCGGCGTGATCGACAACTGCCGTACCGCTCCGTACGGATACGATCAGAGAGTCGAGGTTCACTGCGAGAAGGGCTGCGCTCAGGATAACAACAACCTGATCGACGAAGCGTTTGTCAGCACCGCAGACGGCGTCGTTTCCGCGAAGCCGACCTGGTTCTTCCTTGAGCGCTACAACGATGCGTTCATCGCTGAGGAGAAAGACTTCATCAACGCGGTCATCAACAATACCGATGTTCCGGTAAACGGCGACGACGGACTGCAGCCGGTTCGTATCGCGATTGCAGCTGGAAAGTCTCTCGCAGAGGGACGTCCGGTTAAGCTTTCCGAGATCGAAGGATAATCCGGATCATACGATTTACGTAAAAAAGGGAACTTCCGTATATGCGGAAGTTCCTTTTTTGGTGGTGCGCCGGACAGCGGAATCCGGTGTCAGCGCCGGTTCGCCGGGGTATGAAGCTGGCGCTGCATATAGGCAAGCGCTTTTGTCTTGGCAAAGACGGCTATGAGAATCGCTGCGATGAGCGTGCCTCCGACCGTGCTGATCAGGAAGGGCAGCACGTAGGTGAAAAGCGCCGCGGCGCGGTTCTCCAGGATAAGCAGCGCGATCGGATAGGCAACCAGACCGCCGAGGATGCCTGTTCCGGCTATTTCTGCCGCATACGTCGGAATCAGCCTCTTCGTGTACCGGTAGGTGAGTCCGCACAGAAGGGCGCCGATCATGCTGCCCGGGAAAGCGAGCAGTGTTCCGGTTCCGATCAGATTCCGGATCAGAGACGCACAGAAGGCGATGGCGACACCCCATCCCGGTCCCAGAAGGACCGCGGCAAGAATGTTCATCATATGCTGGATCGGAAAACATTTTGAAGCTCCGACCGGGATATACAATCCGGAAAGCGCGATGATCAGAGCGGTCATCATCGCCGCGACGACAAGTTTCCTTACATTACCATTGTTCAATTGAATCTCTCCCCTCACTGTTTGTTTTTATCTTATTGCATATCGAAATCTATATTACAGCGCGGGAGAAAAAAATGCAAAAAATACCCGGCCTCACTTTTTTGCGGGGCCGGGCGTTTCATTTTTGAAGATGTAATTCTGGCGGAAACGTTTCGGCGGCATGCCGACATGGCGGGTGAACTGGAGATTAAAGTAACTCTGCGTGTCGTATCCGACGCGCCCCGCGATTTCCGCGATCGGAAGATCCGTGGTGATCAGAAGGGTCTGCGCCTCGCCGATCCGCCTCCGGAGAAGATACTGCATCGGTGAGTATCCGCTCATGTTCTTGAACACATGCGACGCGTAGTAGGGGCTGACATGAAGTGCCTCCCCGATTTTCTGCAGAGAAAGATCCTCGCAGTAATGATCGTCGATGTATTTTTTGATCCTGCGTCCGAGGATCGGTTCGTCCTCGACCGGGCGGTCCGCGTCGTCCTCGGATTTCGTACATCTTGCTACGATCGAAAGCGCCCGGATCAGAACCGCGTGCATCAGGCTGTCCGCGTACGCCTCGCAGCGGGGCTCTTCCTGACTGAGGCTTTTAAACATCATTTCCATCAGGACGCGGAGTTCACCGAAAGACTCACCGCTGGGGAAGACGTATCCGGCATCGTCGCGGATCAGCGCGTTCTCACGGAGATCCGGCATGTGAAGGCCGGCGACGGCGATGCAGTAGCTGCCGATCTCATTGTCGGGACCGCTGATTTCATCGTGGACGATGCCGGAGTTGTAGATCAGAAGATCTCCCGTGCGGATGTGGTGCTGTTTGTCGTGGATCAGATAATCACTCTCTCCGCTGCAGATCAGCAGAATCTCGACGAAATCCTCGTGCGCGTGCATCACGCGCGGATG
>CADBRN010000084.1 GCA_902797025.1 uncultured Lachnospiraceae bacterium | reverse complement strand
CATCCGGCTCTATCTGGCTGTGTACGCCTGCGTCCGGTTTCTGGATGAGTTCCTCCGCGGGGACCGTGTGCGCGGCTATCTGGGCAGCCTGTCCACTTCGCAGGTCTGCTCCCTGCTGATTCTGATCGGGATGGTACTGTACGGCCTGATTGAAAGGCGCCGCGGTCTGCGCGCGGAAGCGGCAGGCTGACCGCCTGGCCGGAGAATCCGCGGGAGCGGATGCCGGACGCTCAGGCGGAATACCCGCGGGCTCGGATGCCGTCTGTTCAGCCGGAATATCCGTGGGGCTTTGTGCCGTCCTGCCGTATCTGCCCGTATGTCTCATACCGTTTCATGACGCCTTCCATCTGCTTGGCGCTGAGATAGTGAGGCGCGCCTGCGCACATGCAGCGCCACTGAAGCTCTGCGCACCATTCCATCGCGAGGGCGATGCCGTATGCATTTTTCAGTGAAGATCCGCATGCGGCCATGCCGTGGTTGGCAAGAAGAATTCCGTTGCTGTTCTCGCCGATGTTCTCTTCCACCGCGTCCGCCAATTCCTGCGTTCCGAAGGTGTGATAGGGGACGAGCGGGATCTCGTTCGTCCCGGCATCCGAGATCGCGTAATGAATCGCCTTCAACCTTGTGCCGAGACACGCGAGTGTCGTGCAGTACATTGCATGGGCGTGTACGACTGCGCGCGCTTCTTTTCTTACTTTATAAAAAACGCCGTGAAGCAGATATTCGCTCGAGGGGCGGGCGGTTCCCTCGACGATCTCCCCCGAGAGACGCATGATCACGATGTCCTCCGGACGGGTCTCATTGTACGGAATTCCCGACGGACTGATCGCCATCAGCTTCTGTTCCGGATCGTAGACGCTCAGATTGCCTGATGTGCCCTGGGCGAGCCCATCCTGTATCATTTTTTTTCCATATTCGACGATTTCATCTCTCGCCTGTTTCATCAACATATCAGAATCCTCCGTCCGATAAAATAAGATTCTACTATTATACGCTATTCTTTTGAAGGGTGCACAATTGACAACAAAATAACGTGGCGTGCCGGGAAAAATACGTAGCTTCTTCACATAATCATGCTATACTGTCGGTAGTAACGGAGGCAGCGCCGCAGACGAAGGCGGGTGACGATTATGGCAATCATTTTTACCGCGGATGATCTGGACCGAATGGATGAAGAATTTGAACGGGAGCTGAAACTTCTTGAGAAGGACGGTTTTTCCGCGAATCCGTTTCGAAGGGAATATGTGAAAAAGATCAGCCGCCTTGAGGACAGGGCGAAGGAGCTTGCAAAGACCGGCTTTTCGGATGAGGAGATTGCACGTACGTTGTATGATGAGCGCCGTGAACTTGCGAAGGATTATCGGAAGAGCGAGCCGCCTCTGATCCGAGAGTACACGAATTATAAATCAAATCAGAAGTACGGTGATCCGATCGGGCCGTCGTACGAGCAGCTTTACGAAAAAAAGCATTCTTACCGGAAGATCATCGAAGGTTCGTGGAGACCGGGCGATCATCTGGAAGAACGGTTCACTCTGGATGATTTCAAATCGTGGTATATGGAGATGCGGGAACAGTGAGTACATTTCGATCAACAGAAGAGGCGCAGGAATATTTTCGTGAAGATCATTTCGCGACGGACAACGGCATGAAGATCGATGAGATCGGGGACGGCTGGAGCGTGTGCAGCATGGAGATAGAGGAGCGCCACAGGAACGCGAATCACGGGGTCATGGGAGGAGCGATCTTCACACTGGCGGATCTCGCCTTCGCGGCGGCTTCCAATAATACGCATGTGCAGACGGTGGCTCAGCAGGTCAGCGTCAATTTCCTTTCCGGTTCGCGGGGGACGAGACTGACCGCAAAAGCCGTGTGCAGGAAGGACGGGCGTACGACCGCGGTCTATAACGTCGACGTTACGGACGACCTCGGGCGGGATATCGCGGAACTTGTATTTACCGGATTTAAACTGTGAGGGCAGACAATGTGTGAGAGAACGGAAACCGGTACAGAGGAAATTATTGTAAAAATGATTGAGTACTCGGATGGAAATCTTCATGATATCAATCATTTTATGAAAGTTTACGGGTATGCGAGGACGATCGGCACCTGTGAGGGCCTGTCCGGGGCAGAGCAGAAGACGCTTGAGATCGCGGCAGTGCTGCACGACATCGCGTGTCCGCTTTGCCGGAGCAGGTACGGGAACACAGACGGAAAGCATCAGGAAGAAGAGGGAATCCTTCTCGCACGCGATTTTCTGCAGCCGCTTCAGCTTCCGGAGGAGATGAAGGAGCGCGTTGCCTGGCTCGTCGGTCATCATCACACACTGACCGGAATTGAGGGAGCGGACTACCAGATTCTGATCGAGGCCGATTATCTCGTCAACGCCGATGAATCCGGATACAGCAGGGAGAACATCCGGAATATGTGCGAAAAGGTCTTCCGGACCGGGACGGGAAAGGCACTGCTGAACGCCATATATTTGTCACAGAAATAAAAAACGGACGGCGCCATGAAAGAAAGCGCCGTCCGTTTTTTCAGCGGAGGACAAGGGATTCGAACCCTCGCACCGGTT
>CADBRN010000083.1 GCA_902797025.1 uncultured Lachnospiraceae bacterium | reverse complement strand
TACATTTGTTGTATGTTGTACAGCAAGGAGTCCGGAAACCCTTGAAAACACGGCATTTTACTTACCGAGGGTTTTTAATGTCGGGAACAGCAGTACATCTCGAATCGCTGCGCTGTCGGTCAGCAGCATGACCAGGCGGTCGATCCCGTAGCCGATGCCTCCTGTCGGCGGCATACCGATATCAAGCGCATTCAGGAAATCTTCATCCGTATGATTCGCCTCCTCATCACCGGAGGCAAAACGTTCCTCCTCTGCGGCGAAACGCTCGCGCTGATCAATCGGATCATTCAGCTCGGAGTAAGCATTACACATCTCCCACCCGTTGATGTAAAGCTCAAAACGCTCGACAAGCGACGGATCGTCCGGTTTCTTCTTCGTCAGCGGGGAAATTTCGATCGGATGATCCATGACAAATGTCGGCTGGATCATCTTCTCCTCGCAGAATTCATCGAAGAACAGGTTGATAATATCGCCGCGTTTGTGGCGCTCTTCAAACTCAACATGATGCTTTTTCGCGGCTGCCTTCGCCTCTTCATCCGTGTGAATCTCGTTGAAATCCACCCCGGAGTACTCCCGGACCGCATCGATCATCGTGATTCTCCGGAACGGCTTTGAAAGATCAATCTGCGTTCCATTATAGCTGAGCACCGCGGAACCGCAGACCTTCGCCGCGACATAGCGGAACATACTCTCCGTCAGCTCCATCATCCCGTAATAATCCGTGTATGCCTGATAGAGCTCCATCAGCGTAAATTCCGGATTGTGCCGGGTGTCAAGACCCTCGTTCCGGAATACGCGGCCGATTTCGTAAACGCGCTCCAGTCCTCCGACGATCAGCCGCTTCAGGTAAAGTTCGAGCGAGATTCGGAGCTTTTTATCCTCATTCAGCGCATTGTAGTGCGTCACAAACGGGCGCGCAGCAGCGCCGCCCGCGTTGTCAACGAGGATCGGCGTCTCGACTTCCATGAATCCGCGTCCGTCGAGGAACGTGCGGATCTCCTTGATGATCTGAGAACGTTTGATGAAGGTTTCCCTGACCTCCGGGTTCATGATCAGATCCGTATACCGCTGTCTGTAACGGATATCCGTATCCTGAAGGCCGTGAAACTTCTCCGGAAGCGGCTTGAGCGACTTGGAAAGCAGAGTAAGCTCCGTCGCATGAACGCTGATCTCGCCGGTTTTCGTCCGGAAAACATAACCCTTTACACCGACGATGTCGCCGATGTCCATTTTCTTGAATTCTCTGTACGGTTCCTCGCCGAGTGCGTCTCTTGATACGTAGCACTGGATGCCGCCGAATTTATCCTGTACATTGCAGAAAGACGCCTTGCCCATCACGCGCTTGCTCATCATTCGTCCAGCGATGGAAACCGTCTGGTTTTCGAGTGCATCGTAGTTTTCCCTGATCTCCCTGCTGTGATGTGTCACATCATATTTTGTGATCTGAAACGGATCCTTCCCCGCCTCCTGAAGCTCCCTGAGCTTGTCGCGTCTGATCTGAATCAGATGATTCGTATCCGTATTCTGTGCGTTATTCTGCTTTGCCGGCATTTCTTCCTCCTGTCGCTCTTCTGAATCTCCTGCTACTTCCCCGGATCACCCGTGTTCTCTGCCCTACCCTTCCATCATGCCGGAGGCCGTGCCAGATGATCTTCTGCCCGCACCATGAAGCCGCAAACTGCTCCGTTTCTTCGAAACTCCCGCAATTATGCGACATCGCGCGCGATGGAAAGCACCTTATACTGTACCTCTCCGACCATCGTCTCTACTGTGACGACGTCGCCGACCTTCGCGCCGATCAGCGCTCTTCCGACCGGAGCTTCGTTCGAAATCTTGTTCTCGCGGCTGTTTGCCTCGGTCGATCCGACGATGGAAAACTCCATCTCTTTATCTCTCTTCATATTGAAGACCCGTACACGGCAGCCGATATTGATGTGATCCGCAGTGACCTCGTCCTCATCGATCACCTGATCAATTCCCTTCAGGATCTGCTCGAGTTCTTCGATCCGCGCCTCGATATCACGCTGCTCGTCTTTTGCTGCGTCGTACTCCGCATTCTCGGACAGATCACCCTGCTCACGCGCCTCTTTGATCTTCGCAGCGACCTCTCTGCGCTTGTTTACCTTCAGATCAGAAAGCTCATCCTCAAGTTTCTTAAGACCCGCACGGGTGACAATACTCTTTCCCGCCATGTTATACCCCTTTCCTTCATACAGGGCGCTTTTCCAAAAAGCCGCCCGGAAAATCGTGATATCACAAGAAGCAAGCACAAAATGCCTGCAATTTTGTTATTATAGCAACTGCGTTTTTTCTTGTCAATAAAGCGCAAAGCCGGTCTTTTCAGCGGAAAAGCAGTATTTTCCGGCCGCTGTGCATAAAATGCGGCGGAGACTGCCGTTCCGGTTCTCTCCGCCGCACTGCGTTCTGACCTGTTTTCTTATCCCTGCGCTTCATCCGGATGTTTGAGCTCGTCGTTCAGAACCTCGAGGATGTCATACGGATCCAGTCCGTGCACCTCGCAGGCCTCTTTGAGCGTCTCCATCTGCGAAACCCCGCAGCCGAGGCAGTGAAGACCCGCATCCATCATCACCGGAATCAGTTCCGGGAATTTTGCGACAATGTCGCCGACGATCATGTCGGCTGTGACCGCATCCCCGCGCTCTCCGAACGATCCCCGGATCTCCTCGTCCACATCTCCGATCTCCTTCAGGCCGAAGTAATTGACGAAAACATCGCGGATGCCCCGGGAGAGGAAGGTGAGCGAAGTCGGTCCGAGATGAAGATTCTTCATGCCGATGAAAAGCAGCTCAAGAATCGTGATCACCGATTTCGGATCATACCATGCGATGTTGACATACATCGGAAGCAGGCCGACGTCGTTGTAGCTCATATCATCGAGCAGTGTCAGCATCAGTTCGGCGACAGAGTAGCTGTCTGCGCAGTCGCCCGCGTCAAGCAGTCTCGGAATACCGCTGATCTCGCCCAGATTCTGGTCGTTAAAACGGTATTTGACGGATCCTGCCGTGAGAACGACCGTATCATCCGGCAGCGCCTTCACAAAATCCGTGTAATAGCTGCGGCTCTTCGCACGGCCGTCGCTTCCGAGCATCAGGACGACTTTCCGGATGTCATGGCTCTTCAGCGCCGCCGCCATCTGCCTGCTGTAGCCGATCAGCTGTTCTTTGCCATATCCGGTCACAACCGTACCGCGCCGGATTTCCTTCGGCGGCTCGCTGCTCTTCGCCATCGCGATGAGTGCGCTGAAATCCTTTTCTTCCCCTTCCGGCGCATCTTCGATGTGCGGACAGCCGGGGCATCCTGCCATTCCGGTTGTAAATACCCGGTTCTTATAAGAATTTCTCGGGACGGTAAACTCATCCGAAGTGATAAGAACCGGTCCGTTGAAGGACTCGAACTCCTCTTTCTGTCTCCACCACGCACCGCCGTAGTTTCCGGCAAAATGCGGATATTTCGCAAGCTCCGGAAATGCGTGTGCGGAGATCATATCGGAATAGGTATAAACATCGACTCCGGTTCCCTCGGTCTGACGAAGCAGCTGTTCCAGATCAAGGTAAGAATCGCCCGCCACAAGAATGCCCGGATTGCTTCTGACGCCGAGATCAACCTCGATCGCTTCCTGACGGCCGAATCGGTCATTCCGAGCGCCGCGCAGAAGCGTCATCGCCTTTATTCCGTACCGTCCGCTCTCGAGAACATTTGCGATCAGCGCGCCTCCGCGGACTTCATCATCAATGGTTTTTGCAAGCGTCGACGCGAGAAACATATCGATCTCGCCGTCCTGCGCTCCGAGTTTATCCGCTTCAAGCATATAAGCGGCGATACCGCGCAGTGCGATCAGAAGCATCGAACGCAGGCCGCGGATATCCGCATCCTCTGTCGCCATGACCCCCGCGCTCTTCGCCCTTGCATCATATTCCGCATCGGTTCCGCTCCAGAGTGCGGCCTCCGGAAGCGCTCCGGTATCAACCTGACCCGCCGCAATCAGCTCATCTTTTCTCGCGATCGTTTTCGCGATCTGTGCGCGTACCGCTGCCGGGTCAAAGTTGACGTTGACCGTCGTCATGACGAGATTCTCGTCGATCAGCCGGTTCACGTCGTGCGGCACCACCGTGCTC
This sequence comes from uncultured Lachnospiraceae bacterium, assembly GCA_902797025.1. Taxonomy (GTDB): domain Bacteria; phylum Bacillota; class Clostridia; order Lachnospirales; family Lachnospiraceae; genus CADBRN01. Next base: position 8,592 of record CADBRN010000083.1, on the reverse strand, counting down.
TTCGCGCGCTGCTCGTCCGTTCCCTTGCCGCGCATCGTATCCGCGACGGCGCCGAGTCCCTGTGTAACGTATGTCAGAAGATCGCGCATCGCCGCAAGTTCCGGATCTATCCCACACATACCGACTCTCGTGCAGGCACTGCCTCCGGCAGCCTCCTGACACTGGTTGCAGTACATTAATGTATCTTCCATAAAATCATTCCCTCCAAGCATTGGAAAATTCCATACCGGCTATTATATAGTAGAACCCACGCCGGTTCAACTGCATTATTGCATATAATTGCGTGCAATTCAATGGGAAAATCCCTTTCTTCCGGAAAGTGCCTCCGGTCCGAAGCTGTCCGGAAGAAGATCGGCGAGCGTGCGCTCCGCAAAATCTCCTTCGCCGTCGCTGAACAGGATGATAAAATCCGGATCCGCGTATTCGCGCATCACCTGGCGGCACGCGCCGCAGGGCGGACAGCAGGAAAGCGCGCTCTGCCCCGCCGGCCCGCCCGCGACCGCGATCATGCGAAAGGATCGTTTTCCCTCGCTCACTGCCTTGAAGATAGCGGTCCTTTCCGCACACATCCCCATCGGATAGGATGCGTTTTCGATGTTGCAGCCGGTGAAGACGGTTCCGTCCGTACAGAGGAGAGCCGCTCCGACTGTGAATTCAGAATAAGGCGCGTAGGATCTCCCACGCGCCCCGATGGCAAGTTCAAATAACTCCTGTTCCGTCATGATTTCCTCTTTTTCTGCCCGCCCGATTTTTTCTGCCCACGCGATCGAATGCGCCTCAGCGTTCGTCGAGCATCAGCCTCCGGATCGCTTCAACCGCAGTGTTGATCGCGCGGTCCGGATCGTGGTTCTGCGGGTTCGGGAGTCCCTCTTTCGCCCGCTCCTGATTCGCGAGTGCGAGCAGGATACTTCCCGCCCGTACATGGAGCGTGCTTGCCACGACAAAGAGCGCCGCCGACTCCATCTCGGAACCGAGGGCTCCGCAGGCAAGCCATGCTTCCCATTTATTCATCAGCTCGTAACTGACCGGCTTCTGTTCCGGCTCATGCTGACCGTAGAAGGAATCCTTGCTCTGCACCACTCCGACGTGATGGCGGTATCCGAGAGATTCCGCCGCGTTCACGAGCGCGGATGTGACTTCAAAATCAGGCACCGCCGGAAATTCGATCGGGGCGTACTCCCGGCTCGTCCCTTCCATGCGGATCGCGCCGTTCGCGATGATCAGATCCCCTCCGATCACATCCTCCTGCATACCGCCGCACGTCCCCACACGGATAAAGGTGTCCGCGCCGCATCGGACGAGTTCTTCGAGCGCGATCGCGGCGGAAGGCCCTCCGATTCCGGTGGAAGTCACGGTCACCTGCCCGCCCTCGAGGTAACCCGTGTACGTGTTGAACTCGCGGTTGCTCGCAACATGAACCGGGTTGTCCAGAAACGACGCGATCTTTCTGCACCGCCCCGGATCTCCCGGGAGAATCACGTACCGGCCGACATCCCCGCTTTTCAGCTGGATATGGTACTGGACCCCTTCTCCTTCCGTATAATCAATCATACCGGTTTCCTTTCCTTACACTTGCCGGGACACTTGCCGGGCGTCTGTCCGGCGGCCGGAGAGCGCCCGCTCCTTCCGATCATACATCCGTCATACATCGATTTCGATCTTACGGTTCGTCGGCCGGTAATGAATCATCTCCACACCTGCCGCGTGAAACATCAGCTTTGAGGCGGTATTCGACGCAGTTCCGCTGTATTTGTCACTGTCGTAAATCACAGTCCGGATTCCTGCCTGAATGATCGCCTTCGCGCATTCATTGCACGGAAACAGTGAGACATAGATTTTTGTGCCCTCCAGACTTCCCCCGCGGTAGTTCAGGATCGCGTTGAGCTCGCTGTGTGTGACGTAAACGTACTTCGTTTTCAGGGGATCGTCGTCCTCCCGCTTCCACGGAAAATCATCATCCGAACAGCCGACCGGAAGGCCGTTGTATCCGATCGAAAGGATCTTGTTGTCCTGGCTCACGATACAGGAACCGACCTGCGAATTCGGATCCTTCGAACGCATCCCCGCCAGCTTCGCGACCGCCATAAAATACTCATCCCAGGATATGTAATCCTGCCTTTTATCACTCACGCAAACACCTTCCGCCTTTATTTTGTTCCGAAGATACGATCGCCCGCATCACCAAGACCGGGTACGATATAACCGTGCTCATTGAGTCCCTCATCCAGAGCCCCGATATACATATCCACATCCGGATGGATTTCCTGCATCTTCTTCACGCCCTCCGGCGCGGCGATGATGCACATGAAATGAATCTTCTTCGCGCCGTGCGCCTTCAGCATCGTGATCGCCGCCGTGGCAGATCCGCCGGTAGCGAGCATCGGATCGGTCACAAAAACTTCTCTGTGCGCGATATCGGACGGGAGCTTGCAGTAGTATTCAACCGGCTCCAGCGTTTTCGGATCCCGGTACAGACCGATATGTCCGACCTTCGCCGCCGGGTTGATCGTCTTGAATCCTTCAACCATTCCCAGTCCTGCACGGAGGATCGGAACCACCGCCATCTTCAGTCCCGCAAGTCTCTTCACCGTCGTCTTCGTGATCGGCGTTTCGATCTCAACATCCTCCAGTGGAAGATCCCGTGCCGCCTCGTAACACATCAGCATCGCAACCTCGCCGATCATCTCGCGGAATTCTTTCGAACTCGTATTCTTGTCCCGGATAATACCGATCTTATGCTGAATCAGTGGATGATCCATAACCATTACCTTGCTCACTTTTCTTCCTCCTCATTGATGCGCACAGCAGCGATTTTTACCAGTTCATTCAGAAGTTCATAACATTTTCCGTATTCGGAAAGCTCCGCCCCGAACAGCGGCTCAATGTCGCCCGAAAATCCTGTAAATTCGCTGATTGTATACAATTCTGCATCGCCGGAGATCAGCTCCGACACTTTATTTCTCTGACTCTCTTCCATCACAAGGATCAGCGTCCGGGGTGTGATATCCGAAAAGGACAGCTGTGTCGCACGATGATCGCTCACATCCAGGTCGTGGCTTTTCATGATCGCCTCAACCTTCTGATTGACCGGTGCCGGGAACAGAGCGACGAGTCCTCTTGAAAATATCTGCGGTTCCGACAGAAGATCCTGTTTTTTCATAAGTGCGGCAGCCATGACGCTGCGCGCCGTATCATCGGAATCGACAAAAATAATCCGATCATAGTTTTTCAAATGAGTCACCTCATTGTTTTTATTGATTCTGTCCGGATAGAATGTCCTCCGCAGCCCGGACCTTATGTCCGGCCGCCTTCATCAGCCGGTTCATGATCGCCTGGCCGATCTTCGGCGTATAGAAGGATTCCGAGTAAATCACATCGACGTTTTCATCGTCGAAATCCCGCAGAATCTCGTACAGATGGCGCGCGATCGTTTCCTCCTCGGTCCGGTTGCCGATATCATGAATATCTCCGGTTTTATATGCCTCCGCGGATTCGTCGGTGCAGATAATTCCGACCTTTTTCCCCGCTTTCGTCTGTTCATCCGCGAGTTTCCGGATCGCAGCCTCAACCTGCTCCGGCTCTCCCTCGATGATCGTCAGGTCTGCCTTCGGCGCATAGTGCCGGTATTTCATGCCCGGTGCCTTCGGACGGATATTCGAATTTGCCGGGAGAATGCCCGGATCGACCGTCACCTCTCCGATCACTTCCTGCGCCATCTCCCTGTTGATGTAACCGGGACGAAGAATCGCCGGCGGATCGACCGTAAAATCGATGATCGTGGATTCCAGCCCGATATCGACCTGCCCTCCGTCGATGATCATGTCGATCACCCCGCCGAGATCTTCCTCCACATGCTCTGCAAGCGTCGGACTTGGTCTGCCGGATGTATTGGCACTCGGCGCGGCCACATACCCCCCGGCGTACCGGATCATGTGCATCGCGATCTTGTTGCTCGGAAAACGGACCGCAACGGTATCGAGACCGCCCGTCGTCTCAAGCGGAACTTCATCGGTCTTATCGAAAATCATCGTCAATGGTCCCGGCCACCAGGCATCCGCCAGCTTTTTCGCCTTCTCCGGCACGTTCTTTACGATCCGGTCCAGCGCGCCGATTTCCGCGATATGCACAATCAGAGGGTTATCCGACGGACGGCCCTTCGCCGCGTAGATTTTTTTCGAAGCCTCCGGATCCAGCGCGTTTCCGCCCAGCCCGTATACCGTTTCGGTCGGAAATGCAACAAGGCCGCCCCGCTTCAGGATCTCTCCCGCTTCGCGAAGCGCCTTATCATCAAGATGATCTTCCGTCATGCGGACGACTCTTGCCCTTGTCAATTTAATCGTCCTCCTCTTCAGAACTGCCCATTCCCGGAACGTCCTGAACAATTCTGTGGATGGAACGATAGGAATCCATAAATTTGCGCTGTACCTTATTGACCGTGTCGACGATGCTTTCCAGCTCTTCCTCGACCGCCTTATACCGCTGCTCGCCGTCATCGATCCGGCGGTCGATCTCGTTCTGAACCGCATCGATTTTCCGCTTTGCCTCCGCATCCGCGTCCGCAATAATCTTGTCGCGTTTTACCTCCGCATCGCGGATCATCTGGTCGGAACGGACCTTGGAATCATATACGAGGCTTCCGATGCTCTCGTAGTTATCGATATAGGACTGGTACTTGTCGCGGATGTCGCGGCGCAGTTCTTCGATAATATTGTCCTTCTCGTCCAGTTTTTCCCGGAGACGCCCGATCTCCGCATCTTTCTCTTTAATCTGCTCTCTTAATTCATCCATCGCTCCGCTGTCCTCATTTTCCTGTCGGATCGCCTTTTTGACCGACTGTTCTACCGAATCCACCATTTTCCCGTCATTTCCTGCAATCTGCGTCTTGAACATCTCTTCATCAGCCATATTTTCTGCTCCCCTTCATTAATTTAAATAAGACTTTATGATGCTCCATACGGAGGAACGCTCATACCCGAGTCTCCAGGCCGCACATCCGGCAAGATCGTACTCTTTGATCAGCTTCATCTTTTCCTCCAGCGCCTTCTCATCCTCCATCCAGATCGAATAACGTGCGTCATCCGTCTCAGCTGTACCATAGTTCTCCCCGACATCAGAATCGAACGACAGCTCGATCCCGTGCTCCTGTACGAACCGGTCCGCGCCATCCATGCCAAGTGCCTCAGACTGCGGTACGCTGCTTCCGAACGACTCGGTCCATCCCCTCGTATAGAACGGAACCGCATTAATAACCTGATCCTTCGAAACCTCAGAAAGGGTATCCTCGATTCCCTGTTTCACATAAGAAATCGATGCGACCGGACCGGCTTCTTCGGATGAGGAGGTATGCTCATCATAACCCATGATCACAATATAATCCGCGGCTTTCGCCTGTTCCTGACGCTTATAATATTTCGTATAAGCCGGGACATAGTTGTCTACGGATACGACCAGATTTTTTTCATGTGCCGCTATGGAAAGCTCACGGATAAACTGAAGGTACTGCGGGAGCATCTTCTCACTGAGCGACTCGAAATCAAGATTGATCCCGTCGAATCCGGTGTCATCCGCAGCCTTCATCAGCTGGCTGATGATATTCGCCCGCACACCGCTGTCGGAAAAATACGCCGCGGTATCCGCATCGGCTCCCTGTACATCGACGTTGCCGAAATGCGCCCATACTTTCAGACCCGCCGCGTGCGCCGCGTCCACATACGATTTATCCGCATAGGAGCGGAGTGTTCCGCTGTTGTCCGTCACCGCAAACCAGGTCGGACTGATCGTGTTGAGGCCGTCCGCTCCCGCGATCAGCTGCTGCATCTGACTGTTTGCGTCGGATGAACCGACGTACTGCCAGGCCAGACAGATCTTTCCGTCCGGTTTGTCCGCCTTCGGGAATACGAACCTTGCGTCCTCTGTGTGCGCGATCCCCTCGGAACCGGAAACCGTCACGGCATTTGCACGCACATAACCGGTAAAGCCGTCATCCGTCGTGACGCCGATCCAGTTGTCGAACGCTTCGGTCACGGCTACGGTCGTTCCCGCCTTCAGCTCTGTGAGCACTGCGCTCTTCGGGCCGCCCCGGTAACGGACAGGCGTATCACTGTCGACCCGGGCAGTCTTCACGCCGCTCCACTGATTCCGCGCAATCACACGGTGTGGATTCTCCGCCGTCGTAAGATCGATGTCGGAATTGTCCTTCAGCCAGTCGCTGGCGACATAAACGGTTCCGTTCTGCTCGAGCAGCGTGCCGGACCCGTCATCCGCCGTCCAGGTACTCGTCCCCTCCGGGAGGGTCAGCGTCAGCGTTCCGCTGCTGCTGTCATAGTAGAACCCGCTGGAAAAATAGTTCCAGGCCGTCGAAACGTCGATGTAAATTCTGCCGTCCGATACGATCCCCTTCTGCTCGAGCTTCTCGCCGTTCACGATCAGCGCAGCCTCGTCATCTGAACGGACCCCGAAATATTCGTCTGCGGACATCTGCCTGTCCGTCCCGGAATATTTATTGAAAAAAAGTGCGATCACCATTACGATCAGCACGATTACAATCAGCGAGACCAGCACCGGTACCGGTGACTTCCGTCTTCCCCTTTTTTTCTTTTTTGTCATTATTGTATATACTTCCCCTACTATATTTAAATCGACCTAATTGTAGCATGACAGGCCGCGGATAGCAATTAAATGCCATTGAATTCGCAAAAAAAACACGGCTGTCACCATCCGAACCGCGGGGGGATCATGCGTTCGTGAAAAGCCGGCAGCCGTGCACAAAGGGGCATCTGCATTTCCGATGTGAAATGCTCAGTGATTCTTCACAGAGCGAAAATCAACCGCTTCGATGCGGCCCTCGCGTGAAAACTCATACTCGCGCATGTACCTGCCGTTTTCAGCGACGACATCCGCGATGGTTCTCGGCGCGGACTCCACCCCGTTCAGCGAGATTCTCGCCCCGCGTGTGGAGTATTCTTCCAGCTCCTTCAGAATCCTATCAAATTGCTTCTCTTCCCGTTCGGGATCTGTGAAAAAAATTTCCTGATCCTCCCTTCCGAAGTTGTCGTGATTACGGCGCCTCCCAGGAACCTTCTGATCATGTGATCATGCCGTTTTCCGCACGCAGGCGCAGATGAATGCGCTTCGTTTCCGCGGAAGCTGTGAAACGGCATAAAACACCTGTCACTTTTGTAAAATAAAAAAATGGAATAAATTCTGCGAACGCAGAAATGAGAATCGCCGGTTGCCCCGGCAGTCAGAATACTCGCCTCAACGGATCTTCAGCTGTCCAAAGGAATCACCCCTTTCAAACAGTCCCCGTCGGCACCGTTGCTTTAATTATATAAATTATTCGGGAAAATTCAACCCTTTTATTACAATTTTTCCATTTACACCGGGAACGCTCTGTTATATAATGCCTGCAAAGAGAGGAAGTGATGAGATGAAGATCGAAAAGATCAATGACAATCAGATCCGATGCACACTGACAAGCGAGGACCTTGAAAGCCGAAGGATTCGTCTCAGTGAACTGGCTTACGGTTCAGAAAAGGCCAAGGCGCTCTTCCATGATATGATGAAGCAGGCACAGGCAAATTTCGGCTTTGATTCCGGCAGCTCGCCTCTGATGATCGAAGCGATTCCCGTATCGAAGGATTCCATCGTTCTCGTGATCACAAAGGTCGACGAACCGGAAGAACTGGATTACCGTTTCGCAAAATTTTCCCCATCCGGACAGGATAAAACGGAGGACGGGGGAAAGCGTTTCTCCGGGGCGGATGATGTGCTCGACCTCTTCCAGAAAATTCGTGATGCAAAGCAGGCGGCAGCCGACAGCAAGACCGAAAAAGAGCATTCCGAAAAGGAAGCGGATGCCTCCCGGAAGGAGAAGGAACCGGATGATGTCAATCTGCTGCGTGCCTTTTCTTTTACAGGTCTTGAGCCCGCGATCCGCGCGGCGAGAAGTCTGAACGGATTTTACAGCGGAAAGAACACACTGTTTCGCAGCGGGCACGGTTACAGTCTGATTCTCCATCAGTCCGATATGACTCCGGCGAATTTCAACAAGGTCTGCAACATTCTGACCGAATTCGGAACGGGGAGTCCGATCTCCGCGGCTTTGGAGGCACATATGCTGGAACACGGCGACGTTATGATCGCCGGGGATGCACTGCAGACACTCGCCGGGCTCTGACAGACCCGGGATGCCGCAGCCCGGCCGCACCATCCCTGATACAGAACAGACATCATACTCAAAAAACAGGCTGGTTCCCACCAGCCTGTTTTATATTGAAGGCTTCGTAGCACGAAACCGATCAGTCTATTTTTGAAATCTTCGCCGTAAGCACGCCGACAAGCCTGTCGATGGCGACCGCCTCGTCTGCTCCATCCGCCACGACCGTGACGTCGTCGCCGTCTGAAAGACCGAGTGCCATCATTCCCATAATACTTTTCGCGTTGACGCTTCTGTTCTCGCTTTCCAGATGGATCTGACTCTGAAACTGGCTCGCAAGCTGGACGAGCATTGCGATGGGTCTCGTCTCGAAATCCCCTGCCAATTTTACCGTCACATTTTGTCTGACCATTTTAATCTCCTTCCATACCACC
>CADBRN010000082.1 GCA_902797025.1 uncultured Lachnospiraceae bacterium | reverse complement strand
TCCCCGATGAAGAAAAGACCGGGACATTTTTTTGCCTCCATATGCGACGTGAGCTCTGATGTCCGGACTCCGCCCTGACACACCTGGGCGTGGCGCAGCGGCGCCGGCCCGGTCAGGATGAGATCGAAAGCCTTGAGCTTTTTCAAGACCGCCGCGGCAGAATCTTTTTTTCTGCATAGAATCGGAATCAGCTGTTCCGGAACGATCCCGGTCAGCTGACGCTTCAGTGATTTGTACGGACAGAGCTGTTCTCTCATCCGCATTTTCTCTTCCAGTTCTTCCTGCGTCATGTCCGGACAGAAATCCAGACGCGCCAGGACTTCATGTCCGCCCTCATCAAGCGCACAGACCGCATCGTGACTGATCTGAAGCGTCGGAATGCCGGAGATCCCATAATCCGTCAGCTGAAGAATCCCGCTGCTTTCTGCTTTCACCTGCCCGTCGATCAACAGAGAAACCGCCCCGGTCACCCGTACGCCGGCCCATTTTCCGCAGGAATCTCCGCGAACCCGCAGAGGAACGAGAGCCGGAAGAAAGGGGCGGACAGAAATCCCCGCTTCTTCCGCAAAGCGCATTCCATCATCCGAGGAACCCCGGACCGCAGAAGCCGGGCTTCCGCACGCGACGATCACACGGTCACATTCGTACTGCCAGGTCGCCGTATTGACGCGAAAGCGCAGCGTTCCTGCCTGCTCCACTTTGGTCACGCGCTCTCTTGTTTTAATCCGGACGCCGAGATGCTCCGCCTCATACAGGAGAACATTCAGCACGGACCATGCCTGTTCCGTGACCGGGTAGACCCAGCCGTCGCGGTTTTTCAGCAGGAGCCCGAGCGAGGTAAAAAACGCCATCGCATCGTCGCTTTGAAACGCATCCAGTATGTTCTGGACGAACGCGGGATCATCGCAGTGGTAATGGCTGGAATCCATGTTCCGGTTCGTCAGATTGCACTTCCCGTTGCCGGTCGCAAGAAGCTTCCGCCCCGGCTTGTCATTCGCCTCGAGCACCGTCACGGAGGCACCGCGCCGCGCCGCGAAAATCGCGGATATCAGCCCGGACGCTCCGGCGCCGATGATCACGATGGACTGGTTCATAAAATGATCTCCTTATCTGGTAATTGCCCGGACATCGTCCGAAGAGAATCCCGATACTTTGTATCCAAACATTCAGCGCAGCCTTGCCGGGTCGAACAAGCCCGCCTCCTTCACCTTCTGAAGGCTCATCATGATGCCGAATTTCGCGTGGGGCCAGGTCAGGCCTCCCTGAAAATAGACGGCGTACGGATCCCGGATCGGACCGTCCGATGAAAGCTCAATCGAGGATCCCTGAACGAACGTTCCGGCTGCCATGATGACGTCGCTGTCGTAGCCGGGCATCGCCCATGGCTCCGGGCGTACGTGAGAATCGACCGGCGATCCCGCCTGAATCCCCTCGCAGAAGGCGATGACGCCCTCCGGCTTTCCGAATACAACGGACTGAATAATATCGTGCCGCGAAGCGGATGCCGCCGGAACGACCGGAAACCCGAGAGATTCATAGATCGCTGCCGCGAAAATCGCGCCCTTCAGAGCCGAAGCCGTGACAGTCGGGGCGAGAAAAAATCCCTGATAAAACTTCTCGGAAAGGCCGAGCGAAGCACCGACTTCTTTTCCGAGTCCCGGCGTTGTAAGCCGGTAGGCAGCGTTTTCGACGCATTGTTTCGTGCCGGCGATGTAACCGCCGCTCGGTGCAAGGCCGCCTCCCGGATTTTTGATGAGTGAGCCGACGATCATATCCGCGCCGACCTCCGAGGGCTCCATACATTCGACAAATTCACCGTAACAGTTGTCGACCATCACGGTCAGGTCCGGACGGATGCCCTTGATGAAGCGGATCAACTCACCGATCTCGGAGACCGAGAAGGATTTTCTCGTCTGATACCCTTTGGAGCGCTGAATCGAGACGAGCTTTGTCCGGTCACTGATCGCCGCGCGGATTCCCTCAAAATCGAAGGAATCATCCGGCAGAAGATCGACCTGACGGTAAGTGACGCCGTATTCCGCCAGTGAGCCCTTCGACGGGCGGATACCGATCACCTCCTCAAGGGTATCGTACGGTTTGCCGACCGGGGAGAGCAGCTCGTCTCCGGGACGCAGATTTCCCGCCAACGCGAGCCCGAGCGCGTGTGTCCCGCAGACGATCTGAGGCCGGACGAGCGCATCCTCCGTTTTGAAGGTCGATGCATATACTTTTTCAAGACGGTCGCGGCCGATGTCATCGTATCCGTAGCCGGTCGTCGAACCGAGACAGGCCTCGCTGACCTGATTTTCCTGCATCGCATGAAGAACCTTGATCTGATTAAATTCTGCGATGGAATCGATCCGGCCGAAACGATCCCGCAGCGATCCGCAGACCGCGTCGCAGTAATCCAGCACGTCGGCGTCGATTCCCGCAGCCTTGTACTGCTGTTTTCTAAGATCCTCTGAATAAAAATCATCAAACTCCATATCTGAATTCCTTCCTGCTCCCTTATGACTCCTGCATCTTATCATTCCAGATGCGCAGCATCTCGCCGAGGATCGCATCCTCGCTGTAATGAAACTTTGACGTATCGATCCAGACCGCATCCTTCTCACGGCGAAACCAGGTCAGCTGCCGTTTTGCAAAATGGCGCGTATCGGTCTTGATCTGTTCGATCGCCTCTTCTTTTGAAATCTCCCCCCTGAAGTACGGGAAAAGTTCACGATATCCCAGGCCTTTCATCGATGTGCAATTTTCGGAAAGGCCCTCGCGGATCAGACCTTCGACCTCGTCGAACAGCCCCGCGGCTACCATCTGATCGACGCGCGCCTCTATTTTCCGGTAAAGATGTGCGCGGTCATCGGTCAGCACAAAAAAAACAGCATGATAGGGCGAGGTCCGCTCATGCTGTTCGCGGTTATGAACGGAAATCGGTCTTCCTGTCTCGTGATAATATTCAAGCGCACGGATCACCCGCCTGATATTGTGCGGATGAATCGCTTTTGCCGATTCCGGATCTACTTCTGCAAGTTCCTCATAGATCCGTCCGGCATCTCCGGCCTCCGCACGTCTCTCCAGTTCCTTCCGGAAGGGCGATTCTCCCTCCGTTTCGGAAAAATCAATATCCCGGAGCAATGCCTGAATATAAAATCCCGTGCCGCCCGCGATCACGGGGATCCGCCCCTTCGCATAGATATCCCGCATCGCCTCATGACCGAGCTGAGAAAAGCGATAAACATTGAACTCAGAAGACGGCTCGATGAGATCGACCAGATAATGCGGAATTCCCGCCATTTCCTCCGGAGTGATCTTCGCCGATCCGATATTCATGCGGCGATATACCTGCATCGAATCCGCCGAGATCACAGAACCGCCGATCTCCTTTGACATCCGGACCGCAAGGGAACTTTTTCCGGTTGCCGTCGGTCCGGCGATCACCAGGCATGGTTTTTTTTCGTTCCTGTCACCCATCTTTTTTCCTCAAACTATCCGCCGGAATTTCCGGTCCAGCTCGCTGTGTGTCATCCGCACAATCGTCGGACGCCCGTGCGGGCAATGGTATGGATTTTCCAGACCGAGCAGCTCGTCTACAAGAGCATCCGCCTCTTCTACACTCATTTCGCGCTTTCCCTTGACCGCAGCTTTACATGACATCGAGGCGATCCGCTCAAGAATGATCTGATCCTTCTGTCCGCCTGTCTCGGACAGTGCATCGATCATTTCCGTGAAAAGCTGATCGACGCCGACCCCGTACAGATTGTCCGGCACCGCGGTGATCTGGTAGGACCGGCCTCCGAAGGACTCGATTCCGAACCCGAGCGCGCGGAACTGACCGAGATTCTGCTCAAGAATCTGCTGCTCGCGGATCGTCAGCGTGACGACCGATGCGGGGAAGAGTATCTGCGAATTGACCGTCTTCTCACGGTAGCTCTTCATCATCCGCTCGTAGAGTACCTTCTCGTGCGCCGCGTGCTGATCGATGATATAGAGCGCATCGCCGTACTCGATAAGCCAGTACGTCCCGAAGATCTGGCCGATCATGCGGTGATGCGGCCGCGCTTCCTTCGACAGTACCGTGTCCTCAAACAGCGCGGTCTGTGATCCGCTTACCGGTTTTTTCGCGCCGCTGCTCTCCGGTTTTTCTGTCCCGGACACCGGATCCGGCGCCTCATGCGGCGCATTCATAGACGCGTGCTGTTCCTCCTTCGCCGCTCCGGATGTCGATACTCCGTCAGACGCGGCAGGGCCGGTGTAAACGCCGGTACCTTCCCGTAACGCGGAAATGCCCTCCGCATTCACCCGTTCTTTTTCCCTGCGCACCGTCTCAAAGGGTTCCGGTATTTTTTTCTCCAGATGCGGAAGCATCGAAGCGGCGCCTTCCTGCCGTTTCGGCTTTGCAAATGTGATTTCCGGAATCCTCTCCCGCTCCATCAGTGCGTTTTGTACCGCAAGGGTCAGCTCATGATAGACCGAATCCTCGTCTGAGATCCGTACCTCCATTTTCGAGGGATGCACATTCACATCGACCATATCCTTGTTCAGATCCAGATAGAGAAGCGTAAAAGGATACCGGTGCTGCATCAGATGCCCGTGATAGCCGTCCTCAATCGCTCTTGAGACAATCCTGCTCTTCACAAAACGTCCGTTTACAAAATAATTTTCAAAATTCCGGTTTCCTCTGGCGATCTCCGGGGCGGCGATAAATCCGGTCATCCGCACAAAATCCCCCTTGTGATCGACCGGTATCAGCTTCGCCGAAATTTCTTTCCCGAAAATCTGATAAATAATTTCCTTCAGATTTCCGTTTCCGCTCGTAAAAAGCCGGTTCTGGCCGTTCATCAGAAATTTAAAAGAGATATCCGGATGCGAAAGCGCAATCTCCTCGATCACTGCCGCTGCACGGCTGCCTTCCGCCGCGGCCGAGCGGAGAAACTTCGCCCTTGCCGGCGTATTGTAGAATAGATTCCGAACGATAATCGTCGTACCGGAGGGAGCTCCGATCTCTTCAAACGAGACCTCGCTTCCGCCGTCGACACAATAGCGCGTGCCCGCAAGCGAGTCCGGCGTCTTCGTGATCATCTCGACCTGCGCCACCGCGGCGATGCTTGAGAGCGCCTCGCCCCGGAATCCGAGGGATTCGATCTGCACGAGGTCGCCGATATTCCGGATCTTGCTCGTCGCATGGCGCGTAAAAGCGAGACGGATCTGATCTCCCGGAATTCCCCCTCCGTTGTCGGTGATCCGGATCATGGATTTTCCGCCGTCCCGGATCTCCACGGTCACCGCGCCCGCTCCTGCGTCGATCGCGTTTTCCAGCAGCTCCTTCACGACAGAAGCCGGCCGCTCTACCACCTCTCCGGCCGCTATTTTATCGATTGTCGTTTTATCCAATACCTGTATCGTATCCATCTCTGCACCTGCATCGCTCTGTGTTACTGCACCTTATTCTGAAGGCGGTAAAGAAGATTCATCGCGTCGATCGGCGTGATCCGTGTGAGATCGGCATTCTTTAATTCTCTGAGAACCGACTCGTTCTTCTTCTCTGCTTTCGCCCGTTTCGCCTCTTCTTTCTTTGCTTCTCCATCCGGGCGGAAGAAGGAGAACTGCCCGTCCCCGTCGATGCCCGGATTTTCCAATTCATACTGCCCGGATCCGGTTTCTTCCGTAATAGCCGGCTCCGGCTTCGGCGGACACGTTTTCCCATTGGGTCCGCCATCTTCTTCACCATCTCCCGCAACTTCTTTGATCGCAGAAGTGATATCGCTTCCGGCGAGCTGTGCCGCCAGCTCATCTGCCCGGCGGAGCACCTCTTCCGGTACTCCGGCAAGGCGCGCGACCTGGATGCCGTAGCTGCGGTCCGCACCTCCCCTTATAATTTTCCGGAGGAAAACGATGTCGTCGCCGCGCTCCCTGACGGCGATGCAGTAATTGTTTACGCCGGGGATCTTGCCCTCCAGCTCCGTGAGTTCATGGTAATGCGTCGCAAACAGAGTCCTTGCGCCGATTTTATTCGGATTCGCCACGTATTCCACCACCGCCCAGGCGATGGATAGACCGTCGAAGGTGCTCGTTCCTCGTCCGATCTCGTCGAGAATCAAAAGACTGTGTGATGTCGCGTTGCGAAGGATATTTGCGACCTCATTCATCTCGATCATGAAGGTACTTTTTCCGCTCGCCAGGTCATCGGATGCGCCGACACGGGTAAAAATGCGGTCGACGATGCCGATATCCGCAGACGCCGCCGGGACGAAGGAACCGATCTGCGCCATCAGGACGATCAGCGCACACTGCCGCATATAGGTGGATTTTCCTGCCATGTTCGGTCCGGTGATAATCGCTACCCGGTTCTCTTTCTCATCGAGCTTCGTGTCATTCGGGATAAACAGGCCGTCCTGCATCATATTTTCAACCACCGGATGACGCCCCTCACGAATCTTCAGAACTCCCTCTGTGTTGATCGCAGGACGCACAAACTGATTATGCTCCGCCACATAGGAAAGTGAGGCGAATACATCGACCGCCGCGACTGCGCGGGCGGTTTTCTGAATCCGCAGAACCTCCGCGCTGATCCTGTCTCGGACGTCTGTGAACAGCTTGTACTCCAGTCCGGCCAGTTTTTCTTCCGCTCCGAGGATTTTTTCCTCGATTTCCTTGAGCTGCTGCGTCGTGTAGCGTTCCGCGTTCGTCAGCGTCTGGCGCCGGACATAATCTTCCGGAACCTTGTCACGGAACGAATTTGTCACCTCAATGCAGTAGCCGAATACCTTATTGAAGCGGATGCGCAGCGTGCGGATTCCGGTTCGTTCCCGCTCCTGTTCCTCGAGCTGCTGAAGCCACTTCTTCCCGCTTACCTGCGCTTCGCGGTAAGAATCGACCATCTCATTGTATCCGTCCCGGATGATTCCGCCCTCCTTCATCGCAAGCGGCGGGTCGTCATCGATCGCGCGGCGGATGAGGTCACAGAGATCCTCCAGAGGATCAAGCTCCTCGTACAAATTCTTCATAATTGCCCCGGGGAGATTTCCGATCTGACTGCGGATCTCCGGAAGCATTTCAAGGGAGGTGCGAAAAGCGATCAGATCCCGCGGGTTTGCCGACTGATAAACGATGCGGCTGCAGAGCCGCTCAAGATCGTAGACCGGCTGAAGCGATACCCGGACCTCCTCACGCACCATCGGCCGGTCCGAGAAAGCAGCTACCGCGTCGAGCCGGTCCTCGATCCGGTCCCGGTCGATCAGCGGCTGTTCGATGAACGTCCGGAGCAGCCGGGCGCCCATCGCCGTTTTCGTCTTGTCGAGCACCCAGAGCAGCGAACCACGTTTCTGCTTCTCCCGCATCGTCTCGATCAGTTCGAGATTGCGCATCGTCGCGCTGTCCACGAGCATATAGTGATCGGCATAATACGGAGTGATCGATGTCATCTGCTTCATGTCGGACTTCTGCGTCTCGTAAAGATACGTAAAAAGAGCCCCGGCCGCGATCGTTCCGTAGGGAAAGTCCGTGATGCCGAGCCCTTTCAGGGATCCGACGTGAAACTGCTTTTTCAGCGTTCTTACGGCAGTCGCCTCATCAAAATACCACTCGCCCGGCGTCGACAGGCTGAAGTGGATCCGGCTTTTCAGATCATCAAGATCCATACCGGACACAAAGAGCGACTGATTGCAGATGATCTCCGCCGGTGAAAATTTTAATATCTCATCGACGAGTTTCTCCTTCGTCCCGACCTGGGTGACAAGACACTGACCGGTCGAGATATCGGCAGCCGCAACACCGAAGACATCATCCATCGACACGATACTCATCAGATAATTATTTTTCGCCTCATCCAGTCCCTCTGACTCCAGCATGGTGCCGGGGGTCACGATGCGGATCACCTCACGCTTCACGATTCCCTTCGCGAGTTTCGGATCCTCCATCTGCTCGCAGATGGCGACTTTATATCCCTTTTCAATCAGCTTTGAGATATACGTGTCCGCAGCGTGAAAGGGTACGCCGCACATCGGCGCGCGTTCCGGAAGACCGCAGCTTTTGCCCGTCAGCGTGAGCTCAAGCTCACGGGATACGGTTTTCGCGTCGTCGAAGAACATCTCATAGAAGTCCCCGAGGCGATAAAATAAAATGCAATCCGGGTACTGTTCTTTTGTCTTCAGATAGTGCTGCATCATCGGTGATACTGCCAAGTCAGTTCAACCTCCATTTATCATCCGGAAACCCGGTCAGAATTCCGGCGTGCCGAGGTAATAAAACCCTCTGCAGGCGTCGAGCCGCACCGGAACGATCTTTCCGATGAGCGACGCGCTTCCCGGGAAATGCACGACCGCATTTTCCATGATCCGTCCCGTCACAAGATCGCGATTCTGTTCATTCAGCGACTCGACGAGAACATCCTTTACCTGGCCGGTGAAACGCGCAGTGCGCTCACGGCCGATTTCCTGAACAAGCCGCAAAAGATGCGGGAACCGTCTGTGAACCACCTCGTCCGGAACCTGATTTTCCATCTCCGCGGCCGGTGTTCCGCTTCTCTTTGAGTAAATAAAAGTAAAGGCGCTGTCGTACTGCACACGGCGGACGACGTCCAGTGTATCCTCAAAGTCTTCCTCCGTCTCCCCCGGAAAACCGACGATAATATCGGTCGTCAGGGAGATATCCGGCATCGCCTCGCGGATCCGGTCCGTGAGCGCGAGATACGACTCCTTCGTATAACGCC
The DNA here is from genome assembly GCA_902797025.1 of uncultured Lachnospiraceae bacterium. Lineage (GTDB taxonomy): Bacteria > Bacillota > Clostridia > Lachnospirales > Lachnospiraceae > CADBRN01. Next base: position 51,978 of record CADBRN010000082.1, on the reverse strand, counting down.
GGTTCATGATCTTCAGCAGCCGTGTGCTGCCGGACTGAAGCGGCAGATGAAGATGGCGGCAGATATTCGGATACGACGCCATCACGTGAATCAGATCGTCGGAAAGATCCTTCGGGTGCGAAGTCATGAAACGGACGCGGTCAACGCCCGGAACCTCTGCGACCCGCGCGAGAAGCCGCGCGAAATCGATGTCCTCATCAAGCCCTTTCCCGTAGGAATTGACGTTCTGCCCGAGCAGCATCACTTCCCGGACTCCGTCCTTCGTGAGACGCCGGATCTCATCCAGGATTTCCTCCGGTCGTCTGCTGCGCTCACGCCCGCGCACATACGGGACGATACAGTAGGAACAGAAATTGTCGCATCCGTACATGATATTGACGCCGGATTTGAAGGAATACTTCCGGTCCGTCGGTAGCTCCTCGACGATGGATCCTTTCGTCGCGTCCGGAACGTCGACGACCATCCCGTCTTCCTCCAGCGAACGGACCAGAAGCTCCGCCAGCTGGTAGACATTGTGCGTCCCGAATACGAGATCGACGAAAGGATAGCTTTTCCGGATCGTATTCACCACTTCCTCTTCCTGCGTCATGCAGCCGCAGAGCGCGATGATTTTATTCGGATTTTCCCGTTTTTTTGCGCGGAGCGCGCCGAGCCTTCCGTAGACCTTCAGGTTCGCATTTTCCCGGACCGTACAGGTATTGTAAAGGACGAAGTCTGCCGATTCGTCCTCACTTTTTATAAATCCGACACGTTCGAGAATGCCCCGGAGCTTCTCCGAGTCCCGCGCGTTCATCTGACATCCGAATGTCTGAACGCAGAAAGTGAGGGGGCGGCCCGCCTCCTCAGATTTTCTTCTGATTATTTCCGCCGCGCGCTCCATGAAATAATACTGCCGCGCGGGCTCTGTAACCGGAGGAATGCCTGCTCCTGCTTCCTCCATCCTGTTAAATTTCGTCATCAATACTCTCCGATCGACTTACTTTTTCTTGTACCGGCACGATTCCGTGAACAGATACAGCGGAGTTACATCATACTCCTCATGCGGCACTTCGTCAAAGACCTGAAAATCAAAGGCAACCGCAATCGTGATGTGATTCGGGTGTTCTTTGAGATACCGGTCATAATATCCGCCGCCGTAACCGACCCGGTGACACTTCCGGTCAAACGCGACGCCCGGAACGATCATGAGCGCAGTCTCAGAATCTGCCGGATCCGTCTCAGCGGTCGGCTCCATAATCCCGAGCGCCCCCTTTTCCACCTGGCGGAGGCTGTCGATATAACGGAACTCCATCCTGCCGTCCCGCACCTTCGGGATGGCGACACGCTTTCCGTCGCCGAGCGCGCGTGCGAGAAATGCCCGCGTCATCACCTCGTTCTGAAAATCCATGTAGGCATAGATTGAACCGGAAATGATATATTCATCCAGACATTGAATTTTTCGAAAAATAATTTCGCTGTCGCGGGTCAGATCCGTCGAAGCAGCCTGGCCCCGCCGTGCGTGCACTAATTTTCTCAGCTGTTCCTTCGTTTCCATCGTTTTTCCTCTTTCTTATCCGTCACGTCTGATATTCAGCACATCGAGAACTTCTTCCTGGCGCCGCTCCATATCCTCCGCCTCTTCTTTCGTCATGTGATCATAACCGAGAAGGTGAAACATACTGTGGGCAGCAAGAAACGAAAATTCCCGGAGCGTCGAATGGCCGTATTCCGCGGCCTGTTCCCGCATCCTCGGCACACAGATTACGATGTCGCCGAGCATCAGATCGCCTGTGTCCGGATCGAAGCAGTCCTCCATGTCATCGAGCATGCCGAATTCCGACGGCGTTTCAAAGGGAACCAGCGGAAACGACAGGACGTCGGTCACCGAATCGATATTTCTGAACCGCCGGTTCAGATCCTGTATTTCCTCAGCGTCCACAAGCGTGAGGGAAACCTCGCACTCATAGGGACATCCCTCGTGCGAAAGCACCTCTCCGATCACCTTTTTTGCGGTTTTCTCCGCGTCGAAGGAAAGCTCCGCTTCCGTTTCATTTTCAAACAGCAGCATCATGATTTTGCCCGCCTTTTCCCCTTATTATTCAAACGGCCTCCCCTGTTTCCGGATGCAGCCTTTTCATATGCCTCGTACGCCTCGACGATCTTCTGGACGAGCGGATGGCGGACGACGTCCCGGCTGGTAAGGGTGCAGAACGCGATCCCGTCGATCTTCCGCAGGACCCGGGATGCGATATCAAGGCCGGACACACTTCCCTGCGGAATATCCTTCTGCGTCATATCCCCGGTTACCACGACTTTTGAGCCGTAGCCGATTCTGGTCAGAAACATCTTCATCTGCGCCGGCGTCGTGTTCTGTGCCTCATCAAGAATAATATAGGCATTGTCCAGCGTTCTTCCGCGCATATACGCCAGCGGAGCGACTTCGATCAGTCCCTTCTCCATGTTCCGCATAAACGCGTCAGCGCCCATGATCTGATAGAGTGCATCGTACAGCGGACGGAGATACGGGTCGATTTTGCTCTGCAGATCCCCGGGGAGAAAACCGAGCTTCTCACCCGCCTCGATGGCGGGGCGGGTCAGAATAATCCTCCCGACTTCATCCGCCCGGAATGCGGTGATCGCCATCGCCATCGCGAGATACGTCTTTCCGGTTCCGGCAGGTCCGAGTCCGAATGTGATCATATTGCTCCGGATCGCGTCGACATATTTTTTCTGGCCCAGCGTCGCGGGCTTCACCGGTTTCCCGTTGATGGTATGACAGATAAGATCACCGTCCAGTTCTGTCATCACATCGGATTGATCCTCCATCGCGAGGGAAATGATATAATTCAGTTTCTGCTCACTGATTTCCTCACCGCGCTGCGCAAGTGCGGCGAGCTGCGCGATGCAGTCCTTCGAAGCACGGACGCCGGATTCCGGACCGACGATGCGGAGGATTCCGTTCCGCTCCACGAGCGTCGTGTGAAATGCACGCTCGATTTTCTTCGCGTTCATATCGAACTGACCGAATACATCCAGCGCGTCCCCTGCGGGAATCTCCATCTGTTCCTCAATAATTGATTCCGCCATGTTACTCCTTCTGAATCGTCGCAGTTACCTGTTTATAAAACAAAACAGTAAATTTCAAAGAATAGCCGCTCAGATAATAATCGATTCCGATCTGTTCCGCCACTTCGTCGACACGGATCCCGTGCCCCTCGATGCACGGATGAAGCACTTCCGGAAAACGGCAGCGCTCCTTCGGATACACGCACTTTTTACACATCCTGCAGACATTGCTCGTCAGCGTATAGACCTGCAGCCCTTCTTTTTCAAACATTCTCTCGATCTCACAGGTCGTCTGCTCGTGGAAATCGAGGTATGGCCGGTCTTTCGCGTAAACCGCCTTCTTTTCCGGTCCCTGCTTTTTCCGCGCGGTTGAAAAAATCAGAACATCCTCATAAGAAAGACATCGGTCGACACACTGATCGATCCTTCCGACCGCAGGCGGACATGCCCACGTCGTCTTGTAATTCCCGCAGATGTGCTTACAGTAATTGCGGAGCGAAGGATCAAACCGGATCTCATCCGGTGTCAGAAATGCATACTGATACAGTGGAAACTTCCCCAGCTCCGCGTCTATTCGGTTTCTGATCGATTGTATGTCCTGCATGAATGATACACCTGTGATGATAAACTCTGCCGGTTATTTGTGGTACGGCTCATTCCGGAGTATGCGGAAGGCCCTGTAAATCTGCTCGGAAAGGATCACACGCATCAGCTGATGTGGAAACGTCATGAGTGAAAAACAGAGTCGGAAATCCGCCCGGGAAAGAACTTTACCGGAGAGGCCGAGAGATCCGCCGATCACGAAGACGATATGACTTCTCCCTGATGATGCGAGACGGCCGATTTTTTTCGCAAAATCGACCGAATCCAGCATCTTGCCGCGAAGATCAAGGGCTATTACGTATGCTTCCGGAGGGATTGCGGCCAAAATGCGCTCTCCCTCCGTATTCCGGATCATCTCGTCCCCGCGTTCGGAAGCGCCTTCCCGGTTCGGTTCATCCGCACACTCCCGGATTTCCAGGCGGCAGTACCGGCCAAGTCTCTTGGCATACTCGGCGATGGCATCGCGCAGATATTTTTCTTTTATTTTACCGACACAGACGATCGTGATCCGTTCCAAACGCCTTCCTCCGCGTAACGCCGTTTTATTCCTTCGACTGAATGTACTCCTGAATGCCCTTTGCGGCCGCCTTGCCGGCTCCCATCGCGAGGATGACCGTAGCCGCGCCCGTCACCGCGTCGCCGCCCGCGAATACCCCTTCGCGTGTGGTCTGTCCCGTCTCTTCATTCGCAATGATGCATTTTCTCCGGTTCGTCTCGAGTCCGTCGGTCGTCGAAGAGATCAGCGGGTTTGGACTCGTTCCCAACGCCATAATCACGGTGTCGACATCGATCTCGAACTCAGAGCCTTCGACCGGAACCGGTCTTCTCCTTCCCGACGCGTCCGGCTCACCGAGTTCCATGCGGATGCAGCGCATTCCCCTGACCCATCCGTCCTCATTCACAAGGATTTCGGTCGGATTGCAGAGAAGATCGAAAATGATTCCCTCTTCCTTCGCGTGATGAACCTCCTCCGCTCTGGCCGGAAGTTCCGCTTCGCTTCTGCGGTAGACGATATGAACGTCCGCGCCCAGACGCAGGGCCGTTCTCGCCGCGTCCATCGCCACGTTTCCGCCTCCGACGACTGCGACCTTCTTCCCGCGGTGGATCGGTGTGTCGTAATCGTCGAGATAGGCCTTCATCAGGTTATTTCTTGTGAGAAACTCGTTCGCGGAGAACACCCCGTTCGCGTTTTCTCCCGGAATATGCATAAACATCGGAAGCCCGGCTCCGGATCCGATGAATGCAGCCTCGAATCCTTCCTCGTCCATCAGCTCATCGACGGTGACCGATTTTCCGATGATGACATCCGTCTCGATCCTGACACCCAGGGATTTTACGTTTTCAATCTCTTTATCGACCACCTCACTCTTCGGAAGCCGGAATTCCGGGATGCCGTAGGAAAGAACTCCTCCGGCCTTGTGAAGCGCCTCAAAAATCGTCACATCGTAACCGGCTCTTGCGAGATCCCCCGCACAGGTCAGTCCTGCCGGTCCGGCTCCGATCACCGCAACCTTGTGGCCGTTCCTCTCCTTTGCGCTCTTCGGACGGATTCCGTTTTCCCGCGCCCAGTCCGCGACGAAACGCTCCATCTTTCCGATGGAAACCGGCTCTCCCTTGATTCCGCGAATGCACTGTCCTTCGCACTGGGTCTCCTGCGGACATACGCGGCCGCAGACCGCCGGCAATGCGCTGGACTCGCTGATCGTATTATATGCGTCTTCAACCTGTCCCGCCTTCAGCTCCTGAAGAAACTTCGGAATATTGATACTGACCGGGCAGCCCTGGACGCATTTCGGATTTTTACAGTTCAGACACCGTGTCGCCTCGTCCATAGCCTCATCTTTGTCATATCCGAAGCATACCTCGTCGAAGTTTTTCGCACGAACCTCCGGGTTCTGTTCCCTGACCGGTGTTCTTTTCATAGGATCTGCCATTACTTATCACCTCCGCAATTTCCGCATCCGCCGTGGTGCGTGTCTCCCTCCTGCAGACGCAGAAGCGCTCTGCCCTCTTCTGTCTTGTACATCGTCATACGTTTCATCGCCTGGTCGAAATCAACCTGATGACCGTCGAATTCCGGCCCGTCGACACAGGCGAAACGGACTTCTCCGCCGACCGACAGGCGGCATGCGCCGCACATGCCTGTGCCGTCGACCATGATCGGGTTCATGGACACGACCGTCGGAAGGCTGTACTTTGCGGTCTGCAGGCAGACAAATTTCATCATAATCATCGGTCCGATCGCCACGCAGTGATTGTACTCGTGTCCTTCCTTTTCGATCAGGTCTTCGAGACATTTCGTGACCATGCCGGAACGGCCGTAGGAACCGTCGTCCGTCGTGATGTACAGATTGCACACCTCACGGAATTCTTTCTCGAGAATGACAAGATCCTTATTCTTCGCGCCGATAATCGCATCGGCGGTGATGCCGTGCTCATGCAGCCATTTCACCTGCGGATAAACCGGGGCGGTTCCGACACCGCCGGCGATGAAGATGATTTTCTTTTTCTTCAGCTCCTCCGGATCCATATCGATCAGATCCGAGGGTTTTCCCAGCGGTCCGACGAAATCTTCAAAGGCATCGCCCTCGCTGAGATCCTTCATGCGCTGCGTCGACGCTCCGATCGGCTGAAATACGATCGTGACCGTCCCCTCGTCGCGGTCGTAATCGCAGATCGTGAGCGGAATCCGCTCACCTTCCTCGTCAATCTTCACGATCACGAACTGACCGGGCTCACAATGTCTTGCGACGCGCGGTGCGCGCACGACCTTCCGGTAAATGTTTGCGGCTAATTTGTCCGCGTGTAGGATTGGATACATGTTTTTACCTCCTGAAACTACTCAACAGCTGCTGCTCAAATTCACATGCCCGGATCCCATTCATCATCCCCGTCTTCCGAGGCAGGCTCCGATGTAGGCGCAGGCGTCGCGGTCGGCGCAGGCGTCGCGGTCGGCGTCGGTGTCGCGGTAGCCGCGGACGGCGTCTGTACCGCGATCGCACTCTGCGGTTTCTGCGTCGGTGTCGGCGTTGCGGTCACCTGTGAATATACGAAAGTCGCAGAAGCGACGCTGCTCTCATTCCCATCGCTGTCCACAAGGACCGCGTAGAAAATATGACTTCCTGTCGGCATATTGACAGGCGATGTATACAGGGTACTGTTTTTCGTCGCCCGCGTGTCGAATGAATAATAGGCGCGATACCCGGTCGGGACATCGACCGTGATCTTCATGCTTTCCGTCGAAGAATACGTCCCGGACACCGGTGAGATCACCGGAGCGTCCGCCTTATTGATCTTGATCGTGTACTTTGCCTTGACGATATTACCCGGTATCCCTTTTTTACTGATATATCTGGCTTTGACCGTCGTCGTCCCGGAAGAGGACAGACTGATGGGACTCTTGTAAATCTCTGAAGAGTCGTTCGGATCCGATCCATCCGTCGTATAAACAATGTCCCCGTCGCCTTCACAGGTGATCTTAATCGTCTGCGCAGAACTGTAGGATCCTTCTTTTATGCTGAATTCCGGATCATACGTCCGATAGTCGGCAAACTTCTGCTGAATTGAGCTGCTCTGACAGTTTTCGATCAGTTTCTGAAGCAAATCATATTCCTTCGCCTGTACATACAGGGGAACAAGATGGTCATAACCTTCTTCGAAATCATTATGATCGCTGATCAGCGTCTCGTACGCCGTGATCGCATTCGTCGTATCACCCTGCCCCTCGTAGATCAGTCCGAGAAGATACTCCGAATCCTTGTCCTTTTTTTTCAGTTGCAGGGCTTTTTCCACGTGATCAAGCGCCAGACTGTAGTTCTTCTCATCGTATGCAGCTTTCGCCTGACTGTACTGATATTCGAAGGAACTCTCCCGATGACGGTTGACGAGAATCACGCTGACCAGGGCCGCCGCAACAGCGGCAAGGATACAGACGGCGAGGATCGTCCGCGTCCTTCTTCGCTTATTCTTCTTCTGAAGCGCCTCCTCGCGGGCGATTCGTTCTCTTTCCGCTTCTTTCGCACGTTCTTCTTCCTCGTGCATCTGATTTTCGCGGACCCGGCTTTCCATCGTTTCATAATCCGGAACGAGGTGCACCTCCGCGCCGCACTTCGGACAGAACAGGTCGCCGTCCGGAATCTCTGCTCCGCAATTCTCACAAATTCTCATATCTGCCTCCGATGTCAGGTATCATGAGTTTCTATAAAATTCTGAAATTCCGCCATCGTCATCAGGATATGGCGGGGTTTCGTCCCCTCCTCTTCTCCGACGACACCTGCGTCACAGAGCTGATCCATAATTCGCGCCGCCCGGTTAAAACCGATTTTAAACGCGCGCTGAAGCATACCGATCGATGCCTTGTCCTTCTCGATGATCAGACGGCCGGCCCGTTCGAAGTAGACGTCATTTTTCGATTGCTCTTCGTTCTCATCCTGTGGGCCTCCCGTGACGGCTGCCGATTCCGTGATCTTCTTTTCCGCATCCGCATCATACTCGGACTTCTCATTTTTCTCATTCAGAAAAGCCGTGATGGATGCAATTTCCTCATCCGAGACGAAAGCTCCCTGAACGCGCGCAGGTTTCTGGTATCCCTGCGGATAAAAGAGCATATCGCCCTTTCCGAGCAGCTTCTCCGCTCCGTTCATATCCAGAATCGTTCTGGAATCCACGCCGGATGTGACGGCGAGAGCGATCCGCGAAGGCATATTCGCCTTGATCAGACCCGTGATGACATTGACCGAAGGTCTCTGCGTCGCGATGACGAGGTGAATCCCCGCCGCACGCGCGAGCTGGGACAGCCGGACGATCGCGTCCTCCACCTCATGCTGTGCCACCATCATGAGATCCGCCAGCTCATCGACAATGATAACAATCCGCGGCATTCGTTTCGGTTTTTCAGAACCGTCCTCCGGATCCGGCATCTCCGCGATCTTCGCGTTATAGCCGTCGAGATCGCGGACACCGAGTCCCGCGAAGCGGTTGTACCGGTCGATCATCTCGGAGACCGCCCAGTTCAGCGCTCCCGCAGCCTTCTTCGGATCGGTCACGACCGGGATATAAAGATGCGGGATCCCGTTGTACACGGACAATTCTACCATCTTCGGGTCGATCATGATAAATTTCACTTCTTCCGGCAGACACCGGTAGAGGATACTCACAATCAGCGTATTGATGCAGACCGATTTTCCGGATCCGGTCGCTCCCGCGATCAGCAGATGCGGCATTTTTGAAATATCCGCGACGACCGTTTTCCCGGCGATGTCTTTTCCGACCGCAAACGGAATCTTCGCCTTGCTCTTCCGGAAGGCCCCTGACTGAAGCAGTTCCCGCAGCATTACCGTACTGTTTGTTTTATTCGGAACCTCGATGCCGACCGCCGCTTTTCCCGGGATCGGCGCCTCGATCCGGATATCTGCAGCAGCAAGATTCAGCTTGATGTCATCCTGCAAATTCAGGATACGGCTGACCTTCACACCATGCTCCGGATGAAGCTCATACCGCGTCACGGTCGGCCCGCAGCTGACGTCTGTCACCTGCACCCCGACGCCGAAGTCATTCAGAGTCTGCTGCAGCTTTTCCGCAGTCGTGCGGAGCTCATCGCGCGTCGCCACCGCGTCCCCCGCAGAAGCGGAAGGCGCCTTCATCAGCGACAGCGGCGGAAATTCATAACGTTCACCGTCATGACCGCGCATCTTCCGGACCGGAGCGGGACCCGCTGGCGCGGCATTCCCGGTATCCGGCGCGGAATCCGCCGGAACGTTTTTTTCAGTATCCGGTACGATGTCCGCCGGAACGGTCTTTTCAGTATCCGGTACGATGTCCGCCGGAACGGTTCTTTCCGTATCCGGCGCGGAATCCGCCGGAACACGTTTTTCAGCTTTCTTCGCCTTGTTTTTCCGCGATTTTGTACCTGCGGAAAGAGCGTTCATCAGAGCCTGCCCGCTCCTCCTGACCGAATCGAACGAGCCGGATTCCGAAACGGAATCCCCGATGCGGTCCTCCTCCGGAAATGAAACGGTCTCCGGAATTTCAAACGGTTCAAACGGTATCTCCGTCGGTTCCGGGTTTATAGACGAAACAGCCTTCTCCTGCTTCTCGATTTCTTCAACGGACCCGAGATCCGTCTCGTCCTCTTCCTCATATTCATCGGTGTCATCTGTCAGGTCAGAGGAGTCCTGCCGGGCAATTTTGAATTTTCGCGCAAACGCACGCATTTCCTTTCGTTTCTTTCTTCCCTCCGCCCTTTTCGCGCGATTTTCAACCGCGTTCTCATAAGCCTTTTCGCTTCTCACCCGAAGGTGGCCCAGAAGCGGCTCCTGTGTCATAAGGATTGCAAAAATAATCAGCCCGATCAGGACGCAGACATACGCCCCCGCCTGTCCGAACAAATTGCCGAAAATCTGAACGATCACTCCACCGGCCAGTCCGCCGCCGCTCTTATCGTAGGCGCTGTCGTAGTAGAGATCCATGATCCTTGTGTGCCGGTCATAATGCATGATGACCAGCTGGAGGAATGCGCAGAGAAGCAGAAATAATCCCGCTGCCCCCGCCATCTTCCGCCTCATCTTCGGATTCCTTCTGTTTGAAAGGACGAATAAAAATCCCGGCACGAGGAGTACGGGAAACACATACTCCATCAGTCCGAACATACCGAAAAAGAACCGTGCAATCATCGTTCCGAAGTTTGCGCTTATACCGAAGTTACTTAAAAAAAGCAAAATCGAAAAAGCCAGCACGATCAGAAATATGACTTCATCCCTGATCCTGCTGTCTCCCGGATGATTTGCGGTTCTTCCAGTTTGATTCGCTCTGACGGAAGTACTTCTGCCCGCGGATGTGCTCCTGCCTTTTGCTGCAGTGCTTCTGCTTCTTGAGGCGTTTCTGCCCGCGGATGTGCTTCTGCCCTTTGCAGCGCTTCCGTTATTCTTCCGCGCGTTCCCCGATCGGGTATTTCGTCCTGAGGCGCTCCCCGCGCGCGCGTTTTGTCTGGCCAATAAAATCTCCCCTTCTTCTCATCAGAGATAAACGATAACCGCCAGGATTCCGAACGCAGCATTTACGATCGCAAAAAGACGGCCGTATCGTCTCGCTATCAGCTTTCTGCTTCTGCGGATCACAACGTACCCCGACACAAGCGCCGCAAGAAAGGCGGCGATACAAGCTCCCGGTCCCGCAGGTACGCGATTCGGGAACATCGGGGTATACACTCCGCGTAGAACCATGACCCCTGTCAGAATCAGGACCATCACATAGGAGATCCGTACCGTTGCTTTGCGGGATACTCCCAGAATAAATCCCGCACCGGACGTGGCCGCGATTTTCGAAATTCCCGGTAAAAATGCAAATCCGTCAAACAGGCCGATGATCACTCCGTCCTGGATCTTCATTTTCTTCGGTGTCTTTTGTGCCCCCGCCATATAGGAGGAAACGATCAGAATCAGCGCTGTCACAAAAAATCCCATCGCGACAGCGAGAAGATTTCCGTACGCAAAGCGCGCGGCCCCATGAATCAGCGCGCCGATAAGCAGCGCCGGAACAAGCGCGACTCCGATCATCAGCAGCATCCACCGGTAATTTCCGGTCAGGATACGCCTGTAGCCGTAAGCTGCGTCACCCCGTCTCGATTGCACGAAGGTACGCAGATTGGACAGGAGATCCCGGATGATCCCGATCAGAGCACCGAGAAGTCTCAGAAGATCCGGATAACAGGCGGCAGCGCCTGCCGCGAAAATACCGAGCAGGTACATCTTCATCAGACGATAATCGATTTCAAATCCGAGAATCCTGCTTGCGAGGACGGACAGACCGGTCCCCGAAAGCGGGAGGAACGCCGCTGCGCCTGCCGCCAGACCGGTGATCAGAACCTTTATAATGTACATGCAGCTTCCCCCGCAGCCTGGCTGAATTTACTCGTCAAGATTTGTATAGACATCCTGAACATCGTCGCTCTCATCGAGCAGATCGAGTGTTCTCTGAAGATTTCCGAGCATTCCCTCGTCAGTCAGCGCAACCTTCGTCTGCGGGATCATGGAAATATCCGCTTCCGCCATCGGCACGCCCTCTTTTTCAAGTGCCTCGCGGACCTTTGAAAAATCGTCCGGGGATGTAAGAATCTCGTAGCTGTCGTCATCCTCGCTGAAATCCTCGGCTCCCGCGTCCAGCGCCATCATCATGAGATCGTCTGCAGAAAGGTCACAGTCCTCTTTCGCGACGATGATCTGTCCCTTCTCATCGAACATAAAGGAAACGCAGCCCGGGGTTCCGATATTTCCGTTTCCCTTTGAAAATGCGCTGCGTACGTCAGCCGCCGTGCGGTTCTTGTTGTCGGTCAGGGTCTGAACGATAATCGCAATACCTCCCGGGCCGTATCCCTCGTAGGTGATGCGCTCATAATTGTCGGCGTTCTGATCGCCCGCCGCTTTTTTGATTCCTCTTTCAATCGTATCGTTCGGCATATTTGCCGCTTTTGCCTTGGCGATGACGTCGCGAAGCTTGCTGTTATTCGCCGGATCCGGTCCGCCCTCTTTGACGGCGATTACGATTTCACGTCCGATGATCGTGAAAATTTTTCCCTTCTTCGCGTCGTTTCTCTCTTTTTTATGCTTGATATTGGCAAATTTTGAATGTCCGGACATAGTTTTATCTTCTCCTTGCTTTTGTTCTTAAAAAAATATAGCACCCCGCAACTTATAAGTCAAGAAAGTGCAGGTGTACATAATGCGGATGCATTCTTCCGATTCTCTGCGTATTTCAGAAAAACCTTCGGAGCTCACCCGCCAGTTCCGATATCATGGCGGTTCCCTTCGAGGTTTTCTCCGAGAGAAATTCCCCGCATCTGCCATGGATGAAGCAGGCAGCCGCTGCCAGAAAGGAGAGCTTCTCCGGATCGGATCCATCGCCTGATTTTGCCTTCCGCGTCACCATTCCGGCGAGGATTCCCGCCAGTACATCGCCGCTCCCCGCCTTGGCAAGGGCGCTGTTCCCCGAAGTGTTCAGATAGGAGCATCCGGACGGCCCCGCGATGACGGTCCGCGCATCCTTCAGCACACATACGGCGGAATGGGCTGCGGCAAACTGTTTCGCCGTACCGACCGGATCCGATTTGATCTCTTCCAGAGTACGGCCGCTGATCCGGCTCATCTCGGCAGCATGGGGTGTGATCATGCAGGGTACATGAACAAGTGCCCACAAATCCGGATGGGCTGCCATAAGATTCAGCGCATCCGCGTCCATCACGAGAGGAAGATCCGATGCCGACAGTACACACCGCAGAATCTTTTCAGCAGCCGCTCCCGTGCCGATTCCCGGTCCGATCAAAACCGCGTCCGCCCAGTGTATCGAAGCGATGAGCGGCGGTTCCGTATCTTCAGGATCCGGCGGAGATTCCCGATATGTGGCGATCAGGGCCTCCGGAAGCAGGGATGCCAGCGGCGCGCGGTTTCTCTCCTCTGTGAAAATCTTCACCATTCCGACACCGGTCCTCGCGGCCGCCGCGGCGGAAAGATAGGCGGCGCCGCAGATATCGCGGGAGCCTGCGATCACCAGCAGTTTTCCGAACGTTCCCTTATTTCCGCTCTCATCTCTTGGAAAGAGTCCCGTGAGATCTTTTCCTTCAATCGCCCGAAGCACCGGCTGCTTCTTTTTTATATGTAGCGTTGTGATACCGATCGGAGCGATGACCAGATGTCCTGTATAATCGCTCCCCGGATAAAAAAAGTGGCCCCGTTTCGCAAATGAGAACGTGACGGTATAATCCGCCCGGACGGCACACCCGTGTACTTCTCCTGTATCAGAAGAAATTCCGGAGGCGATATCGACCGAGAGCCGGATCGCGCGGCTTCGGTTGATCGCACGGATCAGTTCCGCGGCAGATCCTTCAACCCGTCGGTGTAATCCTGTCCCGAACAGTGCATCGATGATCAGAGTACAGTCATTCGGGATCTCTCCGGTAAACTCGGGCTGATACTGTGACAGGATTTTCAGCTCTTCCTTCGTCTGAGTGCTCATCCTGTCCCGGTTTCCGGACATGAAAATGAGCGGTCTCTGACCCCGCTCATAAAGAAGTCTCGCGACGGCGATCCCGTCGCCGCCGTTGTTTCCCATACCCGCGACGACCAGCACACGGTCCGTCGAAAGGTGTTCCGTGTCAATCACGCGCAGCACGGCAAGTGCGGCGCGTTCCATCAGAACCATCGAAGGAATGCCGCTCTCCTGCGCCATGCGGTCCGCATCCCCCGCCTCCTCTGATGTCAAAATCCATCTCATACCGGGCCTTACCTCTTTTCTGCGCCGATTTTCTTCTTCCGGTCTGCCTCGGCGCCGACAATATTCGTGAGATTGTAGGAAAGCCGCATGAGACTCTCCGAAAGATGAACATTTTCAACGACAACATCCTCCGGAAGAAGAAGATTCAGGTCGGTGTGCGCAAAATTCCAGATCGCATGGATCCCGTTCCGGACAAGAATCTGCGCGACTTCGACAGCCGCTTCTTTCGGGATCGTCAGTGTCGCGATCTCAACGACATGCTGATCCAGAAATTCCGGAAGCTCATCGAGCATCTGAACGCTCACATCACGGATTTTCATACCCGCCAGATCCGGATTGATGTCAAAAGCCCCGACGACCTTAAATCCGTTCTTGTCAAAACCATAGTTTCCGAGAGCCTGCCCCAGGTGCCCCGCACCGATGATAATCATCGGATGCACCTTGTCGAGCCCCAGAATTTTCCCGATCTCCTCGCGCAGGACACGCGCGTTATAACCGTATCCCTGCTGACCAAAACCGCCGAAATTGTTCAGGTCCTGGCGAATCTGGGATGCCGTAACCTTCATCCTCTCGCTCAGTTCTCCCGACGAAATCCTCTCGACACCGGAATCCAGAAGATCACCGAGATAACGGTAATACCGCGGCAGGCGGCTGATGACAGCCTTCGAAATACCCTTTTCTTTCAAAATCATTCGTCTCCTTTCACGAAACGATCCAACGTTGATACAATTATATCTTTGAATGAAACTGATTTCAAGTTTTATTGTAGAATTCTTAACAATCAATCGCAGATGCATTTCCTCACTTCATCTGATATAATGTTTTCGTTTATGAGGAGGACACTATGATTTTATCCTGTCAAAATATAGAAAAATCTTTTGCCGGAGAGCCGATTCTCCGGGGTGTATCGATGCACCTGGAAAAGGGCGAGAAGGCCGCCCTGACCGGCCTGAACGGCTGCGGCAAATCGACATTGATGAAAATCATCACCGGTCTGGAGTCTGCCGATTCCGGTCTTGTCACGCTGGCAAAGGACACTTCGGTCGGTTATCTCGCGCAGGTTCAGGAGATCACAGGAGACGAGACGATCTATGACACACTGATGGCCGCAAAAAAGGATCTCTTTCTTGAGGAAGAACGGCTCCGCTCGCTCGAAAAAGCGATGAAGCACGCGCAGGGGGAGGACCTCGACCGTCTGATGGAGGACTATACGGCCCTGACCCATCAGTTTGAACTCCATGACGGGTATGCCGCGCGAAGCGAAATTGAAGGAGTATTCCGCGGACTCGGCTTCGCGGACGCAGACAGAGACCGGCAGCTTTCGACCCTCTCCGGCGGTCAGAAGACGCGCGTCGCGCTCGGCCGGATTCTTCTGGAATCCCCGGATCTTCTTCTTCTGGATGAGCCGACAAACCATCTGGATATGGATTCGATCGCATGGCTGGAATCCTATCTGTCCGCTTTTCGCGGCGCCGTTCTCGTCGTCAGCCACGACCGCTATTTTCTCGACCGCGTTGTGACGAAAGTGATTGAAATCGAAAATGGAAAAGCGCTTTCCTACGAAGGTAATTACACGGTCTTCAGCCAGAAAAAAGAGCTCGTCCGCCACGCGGAACTTCTCGCTTATCAGAAGCAGCAGAATGAAATCCGCCATCAGGAGGAAGTCATCAAAAAGCTGAAGCAATTCAACCGTGAGAAATCCATCCGGCGCGCCGAGAGCCGCGAGAAGGCCCTGGACAAGATCGGACGGCTCGACAAACCTGCGGGTCCCGATGCGCAGATGCAGCTTTCTCTGCACCCGCGCATTGAAAGTGGAAAGGATGTTCTTGAGGCAAAACATATCTCAAAATCCTTTGATCAACTCACTTTGTTTACCGATCAGTCCTTTCTGATCCGCCGCGGCGAACGCATCGCAGTGATCGGAAAAAACGGAACGGGAAAAACGACGCTTCTGAAGATGATCAATCACCTGGAGTCCTGCGACACCGGTAGTTTTTCCTATGGATCAAAGGTCCAGATCGGATATTTCGATCAGGAGCATCAGCAGCTGAATATGGAAAACACGATCTTCGGGGAAATTTCCGACGCATACCCGACTCTTACGAATACCGAGATCCGAAACGTGCTCGCCGCGTTTCTCTTCACCGGAGACGACGTATTTCAGCCGATCAAAACACTCAGCGGCGGAGAGCAGGGGCGCGTCTCCCTTGCAAAGCTGATGCTCTCCGAGGCAAATTTTCTGCTGCTCGACGAGCCGACGAACCATCTGGACGCCCAGTCGCGGGAGATCCTTGAAGATGCGCTCACGAGCTACACCGGCACGATCCTGTACGTCAGTCACGACCGTTATTTCATCAACCGGACAGCGACAAGAATTCTTGAGCTGACAGGAGGCCGCTTCGTCAATTATATTGGAAATTACGATTATTATCTGGAAAAGAAAGAGGAGCTTTCCGCCCTGCATCAGGAGGATGCAGAAGATGAAAAGATCTCCTCATCAAAGGCAGCCTGGCAGAATCAAAAGCAGATCCAGGCAGAAAAACGCAAGATTGAAAATGAGATCCGCGGAACCGAGGAAAAGATCGCAAAGCTGGAAGACCGGATCCGGGCGATCGACGCCGAGTTCGAGCTTCCGGAAACCGGAACGAACCTTGCAAGATGTCAGGAGCTCTCAAAGGAGCGGGAAGCCGCAAGTACGGAACTCGATGCGCTGTACGCCCACTGGGAAGAGGTCGCGGGCGCGGAATAACCGCAGTAAAAAAAACCATACCGCTTGGGGTATGGTTTTTTTGATCAAAGAAGTTTTTCCAGGCGTCCGCGCACCGCGACGATGAAATCGCGCGTGTTGAGCGGAGTCGGATTTTTCAGCGTCGTGATCCGGATCAGATCCTTCGTCATCTCTCCGGCTTCGATCGTATCGATCGTCGCTTTTTCCAGCGCATCCGCGTAATCCATCAGAGCCGGAATCCGGTCGAGCTCGCCTCTCTTGCGGAGGGCCCCGCTCCAGGCAAAGATCGTAGCGACGGAGTTCGTCGAAGTCTCCTCGCCCTTCAGGTACTTGTAATAATGACGCTGCACCGTACCGTGGGCCGCCTCGTATTCGTAGTATCCGTGCGGGGAGACGAGAACCGACGTCATCATCGCGAGCGATCCGTTCGCGGAAGAGATCATATCACTCATGACGTCGCCGTCATAATTCTTGCACGCCCAGATGAAGCCGCCTTCCGATTTCATGATGCGGGCAACTGCATCATCGATCAACGTATAAAAATAGGTAAGACCCGCCTCTTCAAAATACGGTTTATAGGAATTCTCATACAGCTCGTTGAAGATATCCTTGAATCGGTGGTCATACTTCTTCGAGATCGTGTCCTTTGAAGCGAACCAGAGATCCTTCTTCTCAGAGAGTGCGTACTCAAAACAGCTCTTCGCGAAACTCGTGATCGAATCATCCAGATTGTGCTGTGCCTGAACGACGCCGGGGCCTTTGAAATCATGCACCACGACCTCGTCCGGACTGCTTCCGTCGTCCGGGATGAACTGCATCACCACACGACCCGGCCGGTCAATCCGCATTTCAACATTCCGGTAGACATCGCCGTACGCATGACGTGCAATCGTGATCGGCTTTTTCCAGCAGCTGACGGTCGGTTCAATTCCCTTCACCGTAATCGGTGTGCGGAAGACGGTTCCGTCCAGCATCGCGCGGATCGTCCCGTTCGGGCTCTTCCACATCTCCTTCAGGTCGTACTCCTTGACGCGCGCCGCATTCGGCGTGATCGTCGCACATTTGACGGCGACCTTGTATTTTTTCGTCGCATTCGCCGCGTCGATGGTCACCTGATCCTTCGTCTCGTCCCTGTGCTTCAGCCCGAGATCGTAATATTCACTCTTCAGATCGATGAACGGGGTGATCAGCTCTTCCTTCAGGATCTGCCAGATGATCCGCGTCATCTCATCTCCGTCCATCTCCACGAGCGGTGTTTTCATTTCAATTTTCTGCATTGGGAAAAACTCCTTTTGTACAAATGATCAGCCCTTCGACACGATGCGGTCGACCGCCTTCTTCGTATTTTCGTACGAGCCGAACGCGGTCAGTCGGAAATATCCTTCTCCGCAGGGTCCGAATCCGGAGCCCGGAGTGCCGACGATGTTCAGTTCACCGAGAAGATAATCAAAAAACTCCCAGGATGTCATCTTTCCCGGCGTCTTCAGCCAGATATACGGCGCGTTGACCCCGCCGTAAACTGTGTAGCCCGCGCTCTTCAGACCGTCATAGATATATTTTGCGTTTCGCATATAATATGCGACCTGTTCTTTGATCTGCTTCTGGCCTTCCGGCGTATAGACAGCCGCTCCTGCCTTCTGAACAATGTACGGAGCGCCGTTATATTTCGTTCCGTGCCGTCTCGCCCACAGATCATGCAGAGAAACGCCGCCCTCCGCCTTCAGATCGGTCGGAATAACGGTGAATCCGAGACGGACACCCGTGAATCCGGCGTTCTTGGAAAAGCTGCGGATCTCGATCGCACAGGTCCTTGCCCCGTCACACTCATAGATCGAATGCGGCATGGACGGCTCGGAAATATAAGCCTCATACGCCGCATCATAAAGGATGACGGCACCGATCTTATTCGCATAATCAACCCACTCCTGCAGCCGGTCTTTTGTGATCGCCGCGCCGGTCGGATTGTTCGGGAAGCACAGATAAATGATATCCGGCTCTTCCTTCGGGATCTCCGCGATAAATCCATTTTCTTCCGTGCAGGGCATATAGATGAAGTTCTTATAGCAGTTCTTTTCTTTGTCCCACTCGCCGGAACGTCCCGCCATCACATTGGAATCCACATACACGGGATAGACCGGGTCGCATACGGCGACCTTCGCGTCATCGCTGAAGATCTCCTGAATATTGCCGGAGTCGCTCTTCGCTCCGTCCGACACAAAGATTTCATCCGGCCGGATATCGCAACCCCTCTCCTTGTATTCGTTCGCAATCGCCTCGCGGAGGAATCCGTAGCCGAGATCCGGTGCATATCCGTGAAATGTCGCCGCATCTGCCATCTCGTCGACGGCACCGTGGAGTGTCTCTATGATCTTCGGTGCAAGCGGCTGTGTCACATCGCCGATCCCGAGCCGGATGATGTTGCCGGCCAGATCCTTGTGAGCCTCACTGAACTCATCGACTTTGCGCGCAATCGTCGAGAACAGATAGCTTCCCTGCAGTCTCAGATAATTCTCATTTGCCTTTACCATAAATGATTCCCCTTTTCCTTTTTCCGGCTCTGCGATCCGCGCAAGACTCCCGAAACTGTCAGGATCCTGCCGAAAGCTCCTGCACCGCAAGCGCAAGGGCTCTTCGCACGGTTTCTCTCCGGATCTCTGACCGGGATCCGGAAAGAAGAAGCCTTTTTACTGTTGTCCGGTTCTTATACGAAAATCCGATGTAGACAAGTCCCACCGGTTTTTCAGCTGTTCCGCCGTCCGGTCCGGCAATTCCTGTGGCAGACAGTGCGGCAGCGCATCCTGCAGTCCTGGCACCGCCCTCCGCCATCTCCTTCGCGGTCTCTGCGCTCACGGCGGTATGCTTTTCGAGCGTCACTTCCGACACCCCGACGAGATCGTGTTTCGCCTTGTCGCAATACGTGATATATCCCTGATGAAATACATCCGACGCTCCGGGAACATTGACAATCGTCGCTGCGATCATTCCGCCTGTGAGCGACTCCACCGTTGTAATGACGATCCCGCGCTCCCGAAGGAGGCCGACCAGTTGTTCTTCTTCTGTCATAACTTCCTCTTAACTTACCGGTCTGTACCGAGTACCTGCTTGTTTTTGATGATATAATCGGCCAGTGAGACCACGGTCAGAACGAGCGCGGCGTAAATCAGAACTGTCTCGAGAACATGCCAGAATACAAAATTGAAATTCAACAGAACCACGATGATCATCGCCATCTGGCAGATGGTTTTGCTCTTTCCCCACCAGCTCGCGGCGATGACGATACCGTTGTCCGCGGCCACGAGACGGAAGCCGCTGATGATAAATTCCCTGGCGATAATGATGATCACGATCCAGTACGGGATCTCGTTCGTATGGACGAGGCAGATCATCGCAGAACAGACAAGAAGCTTATCCGCCAGAGGATCCATGAATTTTCCGAAATCCGTGATCAGATTGTATTTCCTCGCGATGTAGCCGTCCGCCGTATCGGTCAGGCTCGCGGCGATAAAGATGACGAGAGCGATATACCTTCCGGCGGCAAAGGGCGCCGCCATGAAAAGTACAAAAAACGGAATCATGATCATACGGAGCATCGTGAGCTTGTTCGGCAGATTCATAACTCTTCTCCTTCATCGTATTGTGCTTCACCGACGAGGTCGTACTCCGTCGCGCCGGTGATCCTCACAGTTACAAAATCCCCGGATTCGAGCGGATCGTCAGACTTCACGAAGCAATACCCGTCGACGCCCGGTGTATCCGCGTACGTCCGTCCCGCGTATACCTCGTCGGCCGCCATGTATCCCTCGATCTCGACCTCCATACTCGTACCGATCCGCTTCTTCCCGTTCTCTTTTGATACCTTCTGCTGAGCCTCCATGATCTCGCCCCGGCGGCGCTCTTTCACATCATCGGAAATTTGACCGTCCATCTCCGCCGCAGGTGTACCCTCCTCGCGTGAATAGGTAAACACGCCGAGACGGTCAAACTTCACCTCCCGCACAAATGCCAGGAGATTCCTGTGCTGTTCCTCCGTCTCACCCGGAAACCCTGTGATCAGGGTCGTCCGAAGCGCGATATCCGGAATCTCGTCACGAAGCGTCCCGATGATCCTCACAAGATCGTCGTGGGATGTTTTTCGCCCCATTCTCCTCAATATTTCGTCGTCCGAATGCTGAATCGGAAGATCAAGATAATGACACACCTTCGGCTGGCGCCGGATCGTTTCGATCAGCTCCGGATAGATTTCCTCCGGATAACAGTAGAGAATCCGGATCCACCGGAGACCGTCGATCTCACAGAGCCGGTCAAGAAGCGTATGCAGGGATTTCTTTCCGTACAGGTCGATGCCGTAGCGCGTCGTCTCTTCCGCGATCAGGATCAGCTCCGCAACGCCCTCATCTGCAAGTCCCTCCGCCTCTTCTGCGAGCTCCTCGATCGGAACGCTCCGGTATGCACCGCGAAGCGACGGTATGACGCAGTAGGTGCAGTGCTTGTCGCATCCCTCCGCAATTTTCAGATACTCGTAATGTCCGCCGGTGGTTATGACCCGCTTTTTCTTTGCTTTTGTCTCAGGACCGGGTTCTGCGTCCGGATCATCCAGAAAAACGCCGTTTTCACCGACGAACGCGGCGCGGATCGCCTCATTCAGACTTCCGAAGCTTCCCGTTCCGACGATGGCGTCTACCTCCGGAATTTCCTTCAGGATCTCCTCGCGGTATCGCTGGGCCATGCACCCGGCGACGATCAGGGCGCGGCACTTTCCATCCGTGCGGTACGGAGCGAGTTCAAGGATCGTGTTGATGCTCTCCTCCTTCGCGTCGTCGATGAAGCAGCACGTATTCACAACGATCACATCTGCTTCCGCCTCGTCGTCTGTCGCGGCAAATTCTCCCTCCGGCAGCGCGCCGAGCATATGTTCTGTATCGACGAGATTTTTATCACAGCCGAGGGAGACAAACAGAATTTTCTTCATATAATTACGCTTCTTCCTTCCGAAGAATGTGGATCTTGTCCTCGTAGAGCTCGCGCACCGCGGTTGAGAGCGGCTTTTCGGAAGGCTCTGTCGGAACGAGCGGCTCATCGCCGGCGATGAGCTGGCGCGCGCGCTTCGACGCGGCGATTACGATTGAATAGCGGCTTGTTACGAGGGGCGCCTCGTCCATATCCTGGCCCTCATTGATTTTACTGATCATTTCCTTGTAGGAAGGATGAATCATCATATTGCAAGTTCCTCCTTAAAATAAACTTCTGTTACCGGCAGACACCAAGCTCGCGGCGGATCCGTCCGATCAGCTCCTCATTTCTCGAAGCAGCCAGATGCTGCGACCGGATCAGATTGTGCAGTTCCTCCGTGGCACGGTCCACATCATCGTTGATCAGGATGTAGTCGTAGGAACTCATCAGCTCCGACTCCTCCCCCGCACGTCTCATACGGGAGCGGATCACCTCATCCGTCTCGGTTCCACGGCCCCGCAGTCTCCGCTCAAGCTCCGCTCCGGAGGGCGGCGTCAGAAATACGAGCAGCGCGTCGCTGCGCAGTTTCTTCACCTGCAGGGCACCCTGCACCTCAATCTCGAGGATCACATCTTTTCCGAGATTCAGCTGCTCATCGACGTAGGACGCCGGGGTACCGTAGTAATTGCCCACATAATTTGCATACTCGAGGAACGCGTGCTCCCCGATCATTTTTTCAAACTCTTCCTTCGTCTTGAAGAAATACTCGACTCCGTCGCGTTCGCCCTTCCGCGGCTTCCTCGTCGTCGCGGAGATCGAAAGTGCATACTCCCCGTGACGGGAAAGCAGCTGCTTCATGACGGTCCCCTTGCCGGAACCGGCAAAACCGGACACGATGGTCAGCACTCCTTTTGTCATTTTCCTTCTGCCTCCTCGTCCGTTCCGAATGAATTGAACCGCTTCATAATCGTCTCCGGCTGCAGCGCCGAGAGTACGACGCGTCCATCCGTCATGATGATGACCGCCTTCGTCTTCCTCCCCTGTGACGCATCGATCAGAAGACCTTCGTCGCGTCCCGCGGCGACAAGCCGTTTGACCGGCGCCCCGAGGGGATTTACGACCGCCAGAACCCTGTCCGCGTTCACGCAGTTACCGAATCCGATGTTAATCAATAAGGCCAATCGCACACCTCATCATTCAATATTCTGGATCTGTTCGCGGATCTTCTCGATTTCCGTCTTCAGATCGATCGCCATGTTGGACGTGTCAAGGTCACTCGATTTCGAAAGGATCGTATTCGCTTCCCGGTTCATCTCCTGAGCGAGAAAATCCAGTTTTCTCCCGATCGCCCCGCCCCGCGTCAGCTCTTTTTTCATATTGTCGATGTGGCTGTGCAGCCGCACCGTCTCTTCGTCGGTACAGATCTTATCCGCATAAATCACGACCTCCGCCGCAATCCTGCCTTCATCGATCTGCGTGTCGCCGAGCAGTTCTCCGACCTTCTCCGTGATCCGCGTCTTGTAATCGTTCAGAAGCTCCGGCTCTCTCTTCTCGATCGCCGTGACATTTCTGTCCATATGATCCAGCTTTTTCACGATGTCATCGCGAAGGGTTTCACCCTCGCGGTTTCTCGCCGCACGGAACTGCTCGCCAGCCTGACGCAGCGACGCTTCAAGCAGTTTTTTCAGATGCTCCTCATCGAAGGAACCTTCCTCCGCCCGGAACAGATCCGGAAACTGCATCAGGCGTGAAACCGTCAGATCATTGTCCATGCCGAACTCATCTGCGATCTGCTGCGCGTAATCGTGGTACTGCTTCGCGAGTCCGCGGTTATATTTCAAAAGCGCCGCGTCGTCCGAACTGTCCTCCTCCGCGATAAATACGTCGATCTTGCCGCGGGCTGCGTAGCTCTTCAGCACATTCCGGATAAACGGGTCGAGATGATTGAAATGCTTCGGCATCTTGATATTAAAATCGAGATACCTGTGGTTCACGGATTTTAATTCCACAGAAATCTTATGGTCAGCTTCGGCAGCCTCCCCGCGGCCGAAGCCAGTCATACTAAAGATCATACCATTCTCCAATCTGCATACAGCACAGATATTATAAGCCATCCGGAATAATGCGTCAAACGAAAAGATGCGCCCACGCTTCCCCACGGGATGAATGAATCCGCATACGCGGCCGCACCGTCCGTATGATATAATAGTACCGTCAAACTTCAGAAAAACAACGAAAAACGGAGGACTTTGAATGGAGAAAGCAAACGTATATTTCACCGACTTTCGCACGCATGATGTGCCTCTTCCCAAGAAACTTCAGAAACTGATCCGGAAAGCGGGCATCGGCAGAATCGACATGGAAGGGAAGCTTGTGGCGATTAAGATGCATTTCGGAGAGCTCGGCAATCTCGCCTATCTTCGTCCGAACTATGCGAAAGCGGTGGCCGATGTCGTGAAGGAACTCGGCGGCAAGCCGTTTCTGACGGACTGCAACACGCTTTACCCGGGTTACCGGAAAAATGCGATCGATCACCTGTACAACGCGGAGGTGAACGGATTCAATTTCATGACGACCGGATGTCCCGTGATCATCGCGGACGGCCTCCGCGGCACGGACGACATCGAAGTCCCGGTGCGCAACTTTGAATACTGTGAGACCGCATACATCGGCCGGGCTGTCATGGACGCGGATGTCTTCCTGTCGCTGACACATTTCAAAGGACATGAGGCGACCGGTTTCGGCGGCGCCCTGAAAAATATCGGTATGGGATGCGGATCCCGCGCAGGAAAGATGCAGCAGCACATGAGCGGGAAACCGCACGTAAATGAAGAATTATGCCGAAGCTGCAGAAGATGTGCCAGGGAGTGCGGATCCGACGCAATCTCCTATGACTCCGGGAAAGCCTTCATCGATCCGGAACTCTGCAAGGGCTGCGGACGCTGCATCGGTGCATGTTCCTTCGACGCGATCGAAAACGACAGCTGGGATGCGAACCAGCTCCTGGACCGGCGGATCGCCGAATACTCCCAGGCCGTCTGTGACGGCAGACCCTGCTTCCACATCAGCCTGATCACGGACGTCTCGCCGAACTGCGACTGTCACGCGGAAAATGACGCTCCGATTCTTCCGGACATCGGTATGCTCGCCTCCTTCGATCCGGTCGCACTCGATCAGGCATGCGCGGATCTGTGTCTCGCGGCGGAACCGGTCCGCAACAGCCAGCTCGGAGACAATCTTGCAAAGCCCGGCTGGCACAGTCACCACGATCATTTTCTCGACTCCAACCCGAACATCTGCTGGAAGGAGACTCTGGAGCACGCCGAAAAAATCGGCCTCGGAACACGCGCATACGAACTCCATCGCATGTGACCGTCAGGACGAATCCGCCCCGTTTCTGCTCCCTTTGTGTTTTCTCTGTGACTGATCGGACCGCGGTCTGGTAAAATGGCGCAGGTTTGGTTATAATTGACTGGTTAAGAAGGGAGTATTCATATGGCATTCGATGGCATCACGGTCGCTGCGGTCCGGAAGGAACTGGACGACAGCCTGACCGGCGGAAAAATCGCAAAAATTATCCAACCCGAGAGTGACGAGCTTCTGCTGACGATCAAGAGCCGCGGTGAGACGCACCGTCTGCTCATGTCCGCAAATGCTTCTCTCCCGCTGATCTATTCCACCGACGAAAACCGTCCGGCGCCCGACGCGGCGCCGAACTTTTGTATGCTCCTGCGCAAACACGCGGGAGGCGGAACGATTCAGTCGATCACACAGCCGGGACTTGAACGGATTATCCGCATCGGCATCCTGCACCGGGATGAGCTCGGCGATCTCGTCACGAGAACACTGCTGATCGAGCTGATGGGAAAATACAGCAATATCATTCTGTTAAATCAGGAGGAGACCGTCATCGATTCGATCAAGCGGATCCCGTCCCACGTCAGTTCCGTGCGTGAGGTACTTCCCGGCCGTCCCTATTTCATTCCGGAGACGCAGCATAAACTCGATCCTCTGACCGTCGGATGGGACTCGTTCCGCGCGGCGGTTCTTTCAAAAGACGCGCCCCTTTCCCGGGCGATCTACACATCCCTCACCGGCATTTCTCCGGTGATGGCGGATGAGATCTGTGCACGGGCTTCGATTTCACCGGCCGAAGCTGCGAACGGATTATCCGAAACCGGCGCTTTCCATCTGTTCCACACATTCGAACTTCTGATGGATGAGGTGAAGTCCGGGTGTTTTTCGCCGGTCATCTACTATAAAGGAAAGATCCCCTGTGAATTTTCCGCGGTGGAACTTACCTCATACCGCGGGATGCGCTTTGCTTCATTCGAATCGGCGTCGCCGATGCTCCGCACCTATTACGCCGAGAAGGAGCGGCAGACTCGGATTCACCAGCGATCCACGGATCTCCGGAAAATCGTGTCGATCCTGACTGAACGTGAGTCGAAAAAGCTGAATCTCCAGGAGCGACAGCTCCGCGACACGGAAGGCCGCGAGAAATATCGTATCCGCGGCGAACTGATCAATACATTCGGCTACGGACTTCCTGAGGGAGCGAACGTTCTGGATGCGGTCAATTATTATACGAATAAACCGGTCAAAATCCCCCTGGATCCGACGAAGACCGCGTCTGAGAACGCACAGCATTACTTCGCAAAATATACGAAAATGAAGCGCACGGCTGAAGATCTGGAAAAACGGATCCTGCAGACCCGGGCGGATGCGGAACATCTCGAGAGCATCCAGACCGCGCTTGACCTGGCGGAATCCGAGGAGGATCTGCTGCAGATCCGTGAGGAACTCGAGGCCGCGGGTTATGTGAAAGCGAAGCATAACGGCGGGAAAAAGAAGCGCTCCGTTTCAGCGCCGCCGCTTCACTTCATCTCCTCCGGCGGCTATGATATCTACGTCGGAAAAAACAATCTCCAGAACGAAGCGGTCACCTTCTCGATCGGTTCCGCAAACGACTGGTGGTTCCACGCGAAAAAAATGCCGGGATCTCATGTGATCGTCAAGTGCGGAAACGATGAGCTTCCGGATGCGGTTTTCGAAGAGGCGGGAAGGCTCGCCGCCTATTACTCAAAGGGGCGCACCGCTCCGAAGGTAGAGATCGACTACACAAGAAGAAGAAATCTGAAAAAGCCGGCCGGAGCAAATCCCGGATTTGTCATCTACCACACAAACTATTCACTGATGGCAGAGCCGGATATCACCGGAATCCGCGAGGCAGAAGCGGACTGACCGGTCCGGATTTCGTCCGGCGCTTCCGGACGCAGCGCGACAATAAGGGGTACACGATTCATGAAAAAACATAACGAAGTGGAAGAACGAATCCGGCGGCCGATGAAACGGTACTCTCCGGACGTCCATGTCGGTCTGACGCAGGAGCAGGTCCGCGAATACCGCAGGAACGGATGGGATAACTATTCGGTCGAACCGCCCTCAAAAACGGCCCGGGAAATCGTCCGGGAGAATTTGCTTACCTACTTCAACTTTCTCTTCCTGTTTCTCTCGATTCTGCTCATAATCGTCGGATCCTTCAAAGATCTGACGTTTCTTCCGGTCATCATCGCAAATACACTGATCGGAATCATACAGGAGCTGAACGCAAAAAAAATACTGGATGATCTGTCCGTCATGAACGCGCCGAAATGCCGTGTCATCCGTGACGGACGGGTCAAATCCGTTCCTTCGGAACGTCTGGTTCTGGATGACATTGTCCTCTTTTCCGCCGGCAACCAGATTTCGGCGGATGCAGTTGTCGCGGAAGGAGAGGTCGCCGTCAATGAATCCCTTCTGACCGGTGAATCCGATGAAATCATCAAGAAGCCGGGGGATCATCTGATGTCCGGAAGTTACATCGTGTCGGGAAGCTGTTACGCGCGTCTTGAAAAAGTCGGTCCGGATTCCTATATCTCGAAGCTGACCATTCAGGCAAAGGCCAGCAAGGAGGGAGAACAGTCCGAGATGGTCCGCTCGCTGAACCGTCTCGTCATTGTGCTCGGTATTATTATCATCCCGATCGGCATCATCCTCTTTTATCAGGGGTACTATGTCAACAAATCGACGCTTCGGGACTCCGTCACATCCATGGTCGCCGCCGTTATCGGCATGATTCCGGAGGGTCTGTTCCTCCTCTCGAGCGTAACGCTGGCCGTAAGCGCTGTGAAGCTCGCCATGAAAAAAGTCCTCGTCCACGATATGAAGTGCATCGAGACACTGGCCCGCGTCGATGTGCTCTGTGTCGACAAGACCGGTACGATCACGGAGAACACGATGAAGGTTTCCGGAGTCGTATCACTCCGGGGCGGCGACGAGACGACGATGGTTCCGATCGATGAACTGCTCGGCGATTTTGCGGCGGCACAGTCGAAGGATAATATCACGATGGCGGCCCTGCAGGAACACTTCAGCAAGTCCGGCGGCCGGAGTGCGGTCTCAGTGACCGGATTCTCCTCCGCCAATAAATACAGCAGCGTGACATTCCCCGACGGGGCTTATGTGCTTGGCGCGCCGGAATTTGTCCTCCGCTCCGGCTACGGGACGTATCAGAATGATATCGAGGAACAGAGCAAAAAAGGCTACCGTGTGCTCGTCTTCGGGAAATACCAGGGCATCCCGGACGGCGGGCCGTTAACTGCCGCGGTTGATCCGCTCTGTCTCGTTCTGCTTTCGAACCCGATCCGCAAAGATGCGCCGGAGACCTTCCGGTTCTTTGCCGATCAGGGCGTTGACATCAAGGTGATCTCGGGAGACAATCCGGTCACCGTATCCGAGGTGGCAAAACAGGCCAATATCAAAAACGCCGATCACTATATCGACGCCTCCACTCTGAAAACAGAGGAAGATATCTACCGTGCCGTGCAGGAATATACCGTATTCGGGCGGGTCACTCCGAACCAGAAACGACAGTTCGTGCGCTGTCTGAAAAAGGCCGGGCGCACGGTGGCGATGACCGGCGACGGTGTAAACGATGTGCTCGCGCTCAAGGACGCCGACTGTTCGGTCGCCATGGCTTCCGGCAGCGATGCGGCGGCGCAGGCATCCCAGCTCGTTCTTCTGGAGTCTGATTTTGCAAGGATGCCGGAGGTTGTCATGGAAGGCCGCCAGGTCGTGAATAACATGGAGCGCTCCGGAAGCCTGTTTCTCGTAAAGAATATTTTTTCGCTGCTGATCGCTCTCCTTTCGATCCGGTACGCGCTCAGCTACCCGCTGCAGCCCTCCCAGATCTCGCTGATCAGTATGTTCACCATCGGAATTCCGGCGTTTTTCCTCTCACAGGTTCCGAACCGGAATCTGATTCACGGTCACTTTATCACGAACATCCTTCTGAAGGCACTGCCCGCGGGACTGACCGACGCATTCGTCGTCGGATCGATGGTCATATTCGGCGAAGCTTTCAACGTGAGTACGATCGATATTTCGACCGCCTCCACGATTCTGCTCGGAATCGTCGGTTTCATGATCCTCTATCAGATCAGTAAGCCGATGGATAAATACAAATGGGCGATCTGGATCGGATGCGTTCTCGCCCTGCTTTTCAGCCTGATATTCTTACGAAACCTTTTCGGAATCACAGGCATGTCCATGCGGTGCGTCATGCTGTTCGTCATGTTCTCGATCGTCTGTGAACCGGTGTTCCGTTACCTGACGCGATTCTTCAACTGGGCGACGATCTCCGTAAAACGGATCCGCGGAAAATT
Source organism: uncultured Lachnospiraceae bacterium (assembly GCA_902797025.1). Lineage (GTDB taxonomy): Bacteria > Bacillota > Clostridia > Lachnospirales > Lachnospiraceae > CADBRN01. The sequence goes on along the minus strand of CADBRN010000082.1, from coordinate 22,683 downwards.
GAAACGGCACCGCGCCGCCAGAAATTAATTTCTTGAATTGACTGCCATAAAAAAGTGGGGCTGCCGCAACGAATTGTCTTAGTGCGGCAGCCCCTTTCGCATCGATTCTCAATCAGACCGGATATGCTTTATTCTCTTTATCTGCCTTCGCCGCATCGATTCCCGTCTGCTGGGCCTCGCGATATTTGAAGAAATCCATCGCGACCTGCGGGAACAGCGCATAACTCAGCACATCCTCTTCCTGCTGCTTATAAGCGCCGAGTTCTTTCTCGTACTTCGGAAGAGCCGGCTCCAGATCATCTGCGTAGCGGTATGTGATCGGCTTCTCGCCGGTCTCCTTCACAACGCGGTCCTGAAGTTCTTTGCTGACCGGCTTCGTCGTCTGGCCGTATTTGCCGAGGAGTACATCTTTTGTCTCCTGCGTCAGCATCTTATATCTGCCGAGGATGACATTGAAGACCGCCTGGGTTCCTACGATCTGTGAGGACGGGGTTACAAGCGGCGGCTCGCCGAGATCCTTGCGGACCCGCGGAACTTCTTCGAGTACATCGTAAAACTTATCCTCCGCGTGCTGCTCTTTCAGCTGGCTGGTCAGGTTGGAGAGCATTCCGCCCGGTACCTGATACTGCAGTGTCTTGATATTGACGCCGAGGTTCTTCGGATTCATCAGTCCGTTCTCGAGGCACTCCTCACGGTACGGGCGGAAGTAATCCGCGATCTCCGCCAGGGCATTCAGATCAAGTCCCGTGTCATACGGGGTTCCCTTAAATGCCTCGACCATCACCTCCGTCGCCGGCTGGGAAGTTCCCAGCGCGAACGGCGACATCGCGGTGTCGATAATGTCAACACCCGCCTCAACCGCTTTCATATACGTCATAGAAGCGACACCTGAGGTGTAATGAGTATGAAGCTCGATCGGAAGGTCTGTGACCTCCTTGAGCGCCTTCACAAGCTCCGTCGCCCTGCCGGGAACAAGCAGCCCGGCCATATCCTTGATGCAGATGGAATCGGCTCCCATCTCTTCGATTTTCTTTGCTTTCTCAGTCCAGTAATCCAGGGTGTACGCGTCGCCCAGCGTGTAGGAAAGCGCGACCTGCGCGTGCGCCTTTTCTTTATTCGCCGCCTTGACGCAGGTCTCCAGATTCCGGAGATCATTCATGCAGTCGAAGATACGGATGATATCGATTCCGTTCGCGACTGATTTCTGAACGAAATACTCGACCACATCATCCGGATACGGCTTGTAGCCGAGGATGTTCTGTCCGCGGAACAGCATCTGAAGTTTCGTGTTCTTGAATCCGTCGCGAAGCTTTCTCAGCCTCTCCCACGGATACTCATGCAGGAAACGCAGGCACGCGTCGAACGTCGCGCCGCCCCAGCACTCCACGGCATGATAACCGATTTTATCCATCTTATCTACGATCGGAAGCATCTCCTCCGTCGGCATTCTCGTCGCAATCAGCGACTGATGCGCATCACGAAGAACCGTTTCCATGATTTTTACAGGTTTTTTTTCTGCTTTGGCCATTGAAAGATCCTCCTCGAAATAGCGAATTAAACGCCAAAGATTGCCATAAACGTACCGGCAGCGACAGCCGTGCCGATAACGCCCGCCACATTCGGTCCCATCGCGTGCATCAGCAGGAAGTTCGTCGGATCCGCCTCAGCGCCGACCTTCTGGGATACACGGGCGGCCATCGGAACAGCCGAGACGCCCGCCGAACCGATCAGCGGATTGATCCTGCCGTGGGTCAGCTTGCAAAGCAGCTTGCCGAGCCATACACCACCGGCCGTTCCGAATGCGAACGCGACCAGCCCGAGAAAGACGATTTTCAGCGTCGTGATATTCAGGAAATTCTCCGCACTCGTCGTCGCTCCGACGGATGTGCCGAGAAGAATGACGACGATGTACATCATCGCATTCGAAGCCGTCTCCTGCAGCTGATGAACAACGCCGCTCTCGCGGAACAGGTTGCCGAGCATCAGCATTCCGACAAGCGGTGCCGTCGTCGGGAGGATCAAGCATACAACGAGAGTGATGATGATCGGGAACAGAATTTTCTCAAGCTTCGACACCGGACGGAGCTGTTCCATCTTGATCTTCCGCTCCTTCTCGGTCGTGAAGAGTTTCATGATCGGCGGCTGAATGATCGGTACGAGCGACATATAGGAGTACGCTGCGACCGCAATCGGTCCCATCAGTGAAGTCTGTCCCAGCTTTCCGCAGAGGAAGATGGAAGTCGGTCCGTCCGCGCCGCCGATGATCGAGATGGCTGCCGCGGCCTTTCCGTTGAATCCGAGCAGAATCGCAAGGAAATACGCGACGTAAATGCCCAGCTGCGCAGCCGCGCCCATCGTAAAGCTGATCGGATTCGCGATCAGCGGACCGAAGTCCGTCATCGCTCCGACGCCCATGAAAATCAGCGACGGCAGGATGCTCCACTCATCCAGCTGGAAGAAATAGTAAAGTAATCCGCCCGCGTGACTGATGCCGGCCGCGTCGGTATACGGCGCTGCGATAATATCCGGATAGATATTGACCAGCAGCATGCCGAACGCAATCGGGATCAGCAGCAGGGGTTCAAAATCATGTTTGATCGCGAGGTAGAGCAGAACGAAGGCAACGATAATCATAAGGTAGTTGCCCCAGCTCAGGTTGTAAAACGCGGTCTGATGAAACAGATTTGTCAATGTTTCTGAAATACCTGACATGTTTTACCTCCGAAGGTTATCAGTCCATTGTTGCGAGGACATCTCCTGCTTCGATCGCGTCACCTGTGCTGACGTTGATGGAAGCAACGGTTCCATCCTGCGGTGCGACGACCGGAATCTCCATCTTCATCGCCTCAAGTGTGATGACCGCGTCGCCTGCTTTCACAGAGGTTCCCGCCGCGGCGTCGATTTTCACGACCTTTCCCGGAACGGACGCTGTGATCTCAACAGATCCCGCATTTCCCGCCGGAGCCGCCTTTTTCGCCGGAGCCGGAGCTGCCTTCGGAGCCGCCGGCGCCGCACCGGAAGCCGGAGCTGCGGATACGCCGCCCTCCTCGACCGTTACATCATAAACATTGCCATTTACGGTGATTTTATAGGTTTTCATGGAAGTTCCTCCTATGCTCTTTTCCATTTTCTTCCCGAATTGTTTCTGTGGATCGAACGGACGTAATAACCGCCGGCGGAAGGCTGCTCTTCCTCAGCCGCTGCGATTGCGGCTGCGATCGCTGCAGCGATCTCCTCGTCTCCGGAATTCTGCGCCGTTTCAACAGCCGGCTCTGCGGCTGCGGCAGCCGGAATCGCTGCGGCCGGGGCCTGTTCCGGTTTTTCCTCTTTTTTCTTCCCGCCGATGTATTTGAACAGCGAGATGACGAACGCCAGGAAAATCAGCACGATAACGACGATGATGAATCCGGCAAGCACATTTTCTCCTGCCTGCCCCATCTTGATACCGAGCGGATAATCCGGGTTGACAACGAAATTGACCGGTGTCAGCTGATCGTCCTGATTATAATAAATCTCAATATCCGCGTCGTAATGTTCAAATGACACCCTGGTGCTGGTGACAATCTGATCGTCGGATTTTGAGATCTTCGTATCTCCGACTTTCTGAAATGCGCCAAGTTCGCTCTTCGTGTCCTTTACCGCGTCGACCGCGACCTGGGCAAAATTGCCCTCGGAGCGGTAGGATTCCAGTGTCTCGTCATCCGCGCTGTACAGCTGCTCGATCAATGACCCGGCATACTGCCCGACCGCCGTCTTCATATCATCGGAGAGGCCGGTGTCCGCCGCAGCAAAGACCGTGACCGAACCTGCCATCAGCATGACTGCGCAAAGAGCAAGTACGAAAAGCGCTCTGGTTCTTTTGATAATGGTTTTCATTGCGCCTCCTGATTAAATCGTTCCGTGCTTCTTCTCCGGGCGGAATTCTCTCTTTGTGAAAAGCATCTCGACCGCGCCGATCAGGTACTTTCTCGTCTCTTCCGGCTCGATTACCGTGTCGACATATCCTCTCGCCGCCGCGGACTCCACGCTGTTCTGCAGCGCGTCGTATTCCTTCGCCTTTTCCCTCAGAACCGATGCGTCCGCCGTATCATACATGACTCTGGCCGCCTGCTTTGCATCCATCATGCCGACCTTCGCTCCCGTCCACGCATAGACAAGATCCGCTCCCGTCGACCGGCTGTTCATGATCAGTCCCGCCGTGCCGAATGCTTTGCCGGTGATCACGTTGATCTTCGGAGATGTCGCATTCGTAAAGGTGTAAGCCAGATCCGCTGCCGCCTTCGCGATATGCGTCTCGGCGCATTTCGTCGCGCGGAATCCCTCGACATTCGTGAATGTGACGACCGGGATCGAGAACGCGTCGCAGAACTTCACGAAGGAAGCCGCTTTCTTCGCGCCCTTCGTGCTCATCGTTCCGTCAAACGACTCGCCGGCCGTTCCGTCTTCATTGAAGCGGACCGTGCGGTTCGCGACCGCTCCAACCGTCGTGCCGCCGAGGCAGATGAACGCCGTCACCATATCTGCGCCGTAATCCGGCCGGACCTCAAAGTATCTGCCGCCGTCCGTGATCCGCTGAAGCAGAAGCGCCGGATCGTCTTTGCAGTTCTCCGCATCCGGAATCAGGCGGTTCAGGTCATCCTGAGCCTCCATGTAATACATATCATCCTGATTGTTCTTCGGAAGGAGCGTGACGAGATCACGGATCGATGCGAGAATCTCTTCGCCGGTTCCTGTCATGTCCGCCATGCCGCTCTGCTCCGCCGCGAATTTTGCGGATGAGGTGTCGCATTTTGACTCATGATTGCCGGCGAGTGCATTCGGAGAATTGATGAAAAGCTTTGCGTTTTCGGTTTCCATAAATGTAAAATCGGAAAGAGCCGGTATCAGCGCCATTCCTCCGCCGCATGTACCGAATACGGCTGTGATCATCGGAACAACGCCGGATGCGTCGCTCATCGCCTTGTAGATCATTCCGAACGCGTTCAGCGCATCGGTCGCCTCCTCAAGCCTCATGCCGGCGCAGTCCGCAAAGCCGATCACGGGTGCACCCATCTTCACGGCCATCTCAAAGAGGCGGACGATCTTCTTCGCGTGCATCTCACCGATCGTGCCGTTCATCACTGAATAATCCTGACTGTAGACGTAGACAAGGTTATCGTTGATGAGGCCGTAACCCGTGATCACACCGTCGGAAGGCTGCTTCTTCTCAGACAGATTGAAATCTGTTCCGCGCGCCGTGACGCGTGCACCGATTTCAACGAAGCTGCCCGGATCCAGAAGCGAAGTGATCCTCGCCCCGGCCGGACTTTCCATCGTGCTGTTCATGTGTATTACCTCCGTTATTGAATTGTGCAACTTTCATAAACACATTGTTTAAAAATTCACCATTATTTTAGCGTGTTTCCGAAGGGTTTTCAATTGCTTTTTGGTTTTAACCGAAAATACGGCCCGATTTTTTGCCGTATCAGACGCGGATCTTTTCGGAATCTGCTGTGAGCGTACCTTCGTCGGCCTCCGCCTCCGCTTCTTCCCGGAAATCTTCCAGCTTCACCGAGGAAATTTCCGGAAGCCCTTCCGTCGATGTGAGGCCGAAATTTCTCAGAAACCGCTCCGTCGTCCCGAACAGGATCGGCCGTCCCGGCGCATCCAGTCTGCCGACCTCTTTTACAAGCTCGTACTCGACAAGCCGGTTGACCGCATGGTCCGATTTCACTCCGCGGATCCGCTCGATCTCAGCTTTTGTGACCGGCTGCCGGTAGGCGATGATTGAAAGTGTCTCCATCAGGACGTCCGTCAGCCTCGGCTTCTGCGGATGACTCGCGACGCGGATCAGCACATCGTAATATTGCTTCTTCGTCACGAACTGCCACGCTCCGTCCAGCTCAATCAGCCGGATTCCGTGGGCGTCGGACTGATATTCCTCCTCCATTTTCCGGAGAATCTGTACCGCCTCGTTCCCTGAAATCCCGACCGCGTCCGAGAGAACACCGACCGGGACCGGATCCCCCATCGTAAAAAGGACTGCTTCGAGCGCTCCCCTTTTATTCATTTCATCTGTTTCGTTTTTCCCCTCGAAATCGACCGAATTGTCCGACTCATCGAGGGTCATCTGCTCATAATGCATCGCTTTTGTCTCCAAATATCGTCCGCCTTCCTCTCATCGAATCATGTCAGCCCGCTCTCCTCTCATCTTTATCCACCGATTCGATCTCGATCTCCCCGAATGTCTCCTCCTGAGAAATCCGGATATCACCGGTTTTCATCAGCTCCAGCACAGCGAGAAATGTCACGATCGTCTGCATCTTCGAGTGCTGCTTCATAAGAAGCTTTTTGAACGAAAAGCGACGGTTTTTCTTCGCATACTTCCGGACATACGTCAACGTCTCGGGAAGGGTGACATCTTCCTTCTCGATCTCGCCAAACCGGCTCCGGATCGGATCGATTTTATCCTGACGCCGCCTCATCACAAACTCAAATACCTTTTGAAGTTTTTCCAGGGTCACATCAAGGAGCAGCTCCTCGGTATCGACCGGCGGGCGGTACGCCTTCACTTCATCCGGAACAGACGGAATCCGCGGGATCAGCTCTCCGGTCCGCTCCATCCGGTCGCGCAGCTTCCCGGCCATGTACTTGTACTGCTTGTAAAGAAGGAGTGCGCGGACCAGCTCCGAACGCGGATCCTCTTCCTCATCTTCCTTCTCCTCCTCTTTCGGGAGAAGCATGCGGCATTTGATATCGATCAGCGTCGCAGCCATGACCATAAACTCACTCGTCGTGTCCATATCTTCCGTCTCCATCGCGGCGACGTATTCCAGATACTGGTCCGTGATCTCGGAGATCGGAATATCGTAGATGTCGATCTTGTTTTTATCGATCAGGTGCAGGAGAAGGTCCAGCGGGCCTTCAAAAACCTGAAGTTTTACATCGATTTCTGCCATAATACCTCACATTGTTTCAGAAAATCCCCTGGGTATCTTCGCATCTTTTCCCGTTACAAAATCAAAAACAGCGATCTCTCTGGGATTGAACACCCGGAACGGAATCGTATGTTCTCCCATCCCCGCTCCCACGAAGACGTGCGCGCCACTGTTTTCTTTTTCCCTGAGCATACCGTGTGCGTTTTCCGGAAACAGCCGGAAATCCGGTGAGATCAGCCCGTGGTTTCTTCCGATCTGCATCACGCCGCCGTGATAATGACCGCAGAGTGTCAGATCCGCTCCGTACCGTTCATACGTCCGGTAATAATACGGATTGTGGGCCAGAAGCACGGTGACTTCATCGCTCCTGACCGCGCCGAAACGTCCGGAAAGCTCGGACGTCCGCATCGCGGTATGATGAAACCGCCGGTAATATTTTCTGGGAGCCGAGTAACCGATGACGCGAAGCGGTACACCTCCCGGATGAAGACGGACATCCGCGTTGTCGAGAAAACGAACGCCGGCAGCCTTCAGCGGCTCCGTATAATCGTCGTACAGGGAGCCGTACACTTCCGGATAGACAAACGCCCGGTACTCATGATTGCCATAAGCAGCGATCACCGTATATTCTTCCGCCAGACCCGCCATAAAGTCACGCGCGGGAACTGCCGTCTCCCCGGGATGCGCAGTCAGCATATCGCCGCCGCACAGGATCAGATCCGGCTTCACATGACGGAGCGCGCCCATGATCCGCCGCGTCTCGTCCGGATTGCACGCATTATGAAGATCCGTCAGAAATGCCGCCCGGAATCTTCCCTCCGGGATATCGGCTCTGCGGATGACGATGCGCTGTCTGTTGATGATCAATTTCTTCATAGGTATCCAATTCCTGCCGGTAGACACACAAAGAGCTCTGACAATCTGTCAGAGCTCTTTTATTCATTGATTAGTTGTATTTGCGCTTTCTGGCTGCTTCGGATTTCTTCTTACGACGAACGCTTGGTTTCTCGTAATGCTCTCTCTTACGGATCTCCTGCTGAATCCCCGCTTTTGCACAGCTACGCTTAAATCTGCGTAAAGCGCTGTCCAATGTCTCGTTTTCTTTTACGATTACATTAGCCATAACCCCAAACCTGACCTCCCTCCGATTACGGATTGTGCTAAATACAACTGTTTGGGTATTTTTGCACTTACATCAATATAACAGTTTTCCGCTGAAACGTCAACCATTTATTTAAGCTGCTCCGCGAGAAGCTCCGGAACTTTTTCGATCAGTTCCGGGATGGCATCCGGATTCTTTCCTCCGGCCTGCGCCATGTTCGGACGGCCGCCGCCTCCTCCTCCGACGATCTTCGCCGCAGCGCGGACCAGGTTCCCTGCGTGTGCTCCCTTCTTCTGCGCCGCATCGGTGACCATGGCGACAAGCGACACCTTTCCGCCCTTTGCGGAGGCAAGAAGGACGACGCCCTCCCCGATCTTTTCCTTCAGCTGGTCTCCCAGACTGCGGAGCTCGCCTCCGTCGACATCCGGTATCGCAGCGGCAAGCAGCTTCACGCCGCCGACCTCCTGAACGCGGTCGGTCACGTCGCCGAGCGACTCATTTGCCAGTTTGTTTTTAAGTTTTTCGTTCTCGCTCTGGAGATCTTTGATCTCCGAAAGCAGATGGCTGATGCGGGCGGATACTTCAGAAGGCTCCGTTTTCAATACATGAGCTGCCTCGAAAAGCATCTTCTCCTGCTCCTCGTAATGACGGATCAGGTTATTCCCGGTCAATGCCTCGATTCTGCGGACGCCGGAGGAAATTCCGGAATCCGAAAGGATTTTGAAAAACTGGATCTCAGAAGTGTTGGACACGTGCGTTCCGCCGCAGAGCTCCTTCGAGAAATCTCCCATCGAAACGACGCGTACCACGTCTCCATATTTTTCATCGAACAGTGCCATCGCTCCGGTCGCCCGTGCCTCGGCGATCGGCATCAGTTCCGTCTTCACCGGAAGAGCCGCACGGATTTCGTCATTGACCAGATCTTCGACCTTCCGGATCTCCTCCGGTGTCATCGCCTGGAAATGAGCGAAGTCAAAACGAAGCCTTGTCGGCGATACGAAGGATCCCTTCTGCTCGACGTGAGATCCGATGACGGTCTTCAGAGCCTTCTGCAGAAGATGCGTCGCGCTGTGGTTGCGCGCCGTCGCCATCCGCGCCTCCCGGTCGACCGAAAGCGTCACGGTCTCACCCTTCTCCAGCATACCGGATACCATTGTTCCGATATGTCCGATCCGGCCGCCGCGGAGATGGATCGTATCCTCCACCCTGAACGTCCCGTTCTTTGAAGTGATCGTGCCGACGTCGCCGGTCTGGCCGCCCATGGTTCCGTAGAACGGCGTCCGGTCGACGATGATCGTGCCGCGCTCTCCTTCCGCAAGCGAATCCTTCAGTTCTTTTTCTCCCGCGATCACGCTGATCTCCGAGGTTTCTTCCAGATGATCAAAATACCCGACGAATTCGGATGTGACCGACGGATCAATCAGATCGTATACCGTCGCATCCGCGCCCATATAGTTCGTCGTCGCTCTCGCGGAGCGCGCCGTCTCCTGCTGAACCTTCATGCAGGACGCGAATTCTTCTTCATCGTATGTGAATCCCTTTTCCGCGAGAATCTCTCTTGTCAGATCCGACGGAAATCCGAACGTATCGTACAGCTTGAACGCGTCCGCGCCGGAAAGAACCGTCTTGCCGGAAGCGGCGAGTTTTTCTTCCATATCGCGCAGGATCCCGAGCCCCTGATCGATCGTGCGGTTGAACTGCTCCTCTTCGTTCGTGAGAACCTTCACAATGAAATCCCGCCGGTCCTCAAGCTCCGGATAGGCACTCTTGCTGTCATCCATGACTTTCAGCGCCAGCTCCGCGAGGAAACGCCGGTCGATGCCGAGCAGTCTTCCATGACGCGCAGCCCGGCGGATCAGACGCCGGAGAACATAGCCGCGTCCTTCATTTGTCGGCATGATTCCGTCCGAGATCATAAACGTCGCGGAGCGGATATGATCGGTAATCACACGGACCGAGACGTCGGTCTCGTGCTTTTTGCCGTACTCGACGCCCGCGATGCGGCATACCTCGTCCCTGAGAGAACGGATCGTATCGACATCGAAGATCGAATCGACATCCTGAACGACGACTGCGAGACGTTCCAGACCCATTCCCGTATCGATGTTCTTGTGCTCGAGTTCGGTGTAATGTCCCTTTCCGTCGTTATTGAACTGGCTGAATACGACATTCCAGACCTCCATGTAGCGGTCGCAGTCACATCCGACCGTGCAGGTTGGTTTGCCGCAGCCATACTTTTCTCCGCGGTCATAGTAAATCTCGGAACAGGGGCCGCACGGGCCGCTGCCGTGCTCCCAGAAATTATCCTCTTTTCCGAATTTGAAAATCCGCTCCGGTGCGATCCCGATCTCGTCGCGCCAGATCGCAAATGCCTCGTCGTCATCGACGTAGACCGACGGGTACAGACGATCCGGATCCAGTCCCACGACCTCAGTCAGAAATTCCCATGCCCACGGAATCGCCTCGTGTTTGAAATAATCACCGAACGAGAAGTTTCCGAGCATCTCAAAAAACGTCCCGTGGCGTGACGTTTTCCCGACATTCTCGATATCGCCTGTGCGGATGCACTTCTGGCATGTGGTGACGCGCGTTCTCGGCGGAATCTCCGCGCCGGTGAAATACGGCTTCAGCGGAGCCATGCCGGAATTGATCAGCAGCAGGCTGTTGTCATTGTGCGGAATGAGCGAAAAGCTGGGGAGCCTTAAATGTCCCTTGCTCTCGAAAAATTTCAGGAACATTTCCCTCAGCTCATTCAAGCCATACTTTTCCATAAACAATCTACTCCTTTTGATGACGGGCAGCGCCCGTATAATATCAGTCAAGCAAATTTAATCTTAGCACACGTGATCTTGTCAGGCAAATTTTTTTCAGATGTGCATCATCCTTCATTTCAGACAGATCTTCCGGAAGCTCTTTTTCCCCTTCTTCAGAAGAATCCCGTCTTTTCCGATCGAATCCTTCGAGACCTCGTATTTAAAGTCGGAAATCTTTTCCCCGTCTACGGATACGCCGCCCTGCTGAATCGCGCGCCGCCCCTCGGAACGGGTCTTCACCAGATCCGCCCGGATCAGAAGGGAGATCAGATCGATCGTTCCATCCGTGAAATCCTCATCGGAAAGCTCCGTCGTCGGCATATCGGCGGAATCTGCCGCGCCGCCCGCAAATAGCGCTTTTGCGCCGGCTTCTGCCTTCTTCGCCTCTTCCTCGCCGTGCACGAGTTCCGTCAGCTGGTAAGCAAGGATCTCCTTCGCCTCGTTCAGGCGGCTGCCCTCCCAGCTGTCCATCTCGTCGATCTGCTCCAGCGGAAGAAATGTGAGCATACGCAGACATTTCAGAACATCCGCATCCGCTACATTTCTCCAGTACTGGTAGAAATCGTAGGGCGAAGTCTTGTCCGGATCCAGCCAGACCGCTCCGGACTGGGTCTTGCCCATCTTCTTTCCCTCCGAATTCAAAAGAAGGGTGATCGTCATCGCGTACGCATCCTTGTGAAGAATGCGGCGGATCAGTTCCGTACCTCCAAGCATATTCGACCACTGATCGTCGCCGCCGAACTGCATATTGCAGCCGTATTTTTTGTACAGCATGTAAAAATCGTAGCTCTGCATCGGCATGTAGTTGAACTCCAGGAAGGAAAGTCCCTTTTCCATACGCTGCTCATAGCATTTTGCGCGCAGCATATTATTGACAGAAAAATGCGGTCCGATCTCACGGATAAAATCGATATAATTCAGATTCATCAGCCAGTCCGCGTTGTTGACCATCAGCGCTTTTCCGTCAGAAAAATCGATGAAACGGCTCATCTGCACCTTGAAGCAGTCGATGTTGTGCTGGATCGTCTCCGGTGTGAGCATTTTTCTCATGTCAGACCGGCCGGACGGATCGCCGATCATGCCGGTGCCGCCGCCAAGAAGCGCGATCGGTTTGTTTCCCGCCATCTGGAGCCTCTTCATCAGGCAGAGCGCCATGAAATGGCCGACGTGAAGGCTGTCCGCCGTCGGATCAAATCCGATATAAAAAACGGCATTGCCGTTATTGACGAGATCGCGGACTTCGTTTTCGTCTGTGACCTGCGCGATCAGGTTTCTTTTGATCAGTTCTTCGTAAATCTTCATCGTCTTCCTCCATTTGAAATAAACACCGCTCCCATCAGGGCGGCAGAGCGGCGATCCGCGGTGAAATTCCGCCCGTAAAAAAAGCTCCCGTCCCGTACGTATCGTATAGGACGAAAGCCTGAAGCTCCGTGTTACCACCTATCTTCGCCGCCTTCTCGCAAAGGCCGGCCTCATGGAGTTGCATACACAACTCCGGCGCTTTTAACGCACGCCGCTGCGCCGGCACCTACTTGTCGGTACTTCTCTCGTGACCGCGTTCGAACCGGGGCTCCGGGATGTATTCACTGCCGGTTTCTTCCGCGCCTCTCACCATCCGGCTGCTCTCTTTTGAAGAATTACGCACCAGCTACTTGTTCCCTTCTTCGCCGTTATTGCAAATAGTATATCCGCTGCCCTCCGGGATGTCAATCCCGGATCGACGGATCCGTCAAAAATCAGACTCCCGGGTCGGTAAGAAGATTCTCTCCGTCCGCCGCACCCGTGGCAAGGGCGTCGCACCGCTCATTCAGCTCGTCGCCGTCGTGGCCGCGCACCCAGACAAAACGGACGTCATGCGGTTTTTTCGCTTCCAACAGCCGCTTCCACAGATCAATATTTTTGACCGGTTCATTTTTTCCCCGCTTCCAGCCTTTCCGGATCCATCCGTCGATCCAGTGCTGATTAAAGGCATTTACGAGATACTGGGAGTCCGAATGCAGTGTCACATCGCAGGGAATCCGCAGCTCCTCCAGCGCGGCGATCGCCGCCATCAGCTCCATCCGGTTATTTGTCGTCTTTTTATATCCTGCAGAAAGCTCTTTTCTGTGCTGCGCTCCTTCCGTATCCGTATAAAGAAGAACCGCGCCGTAACCGCCCGGGCCGTCCGGATTTCCCCGTGCGGCTCCGTCTGTGTAGATCTCAACATGCTTATGATTCATCGATTCGTAATGTCTCCGTTTTCTCTGTGGCTTCGCAGTTTTTCTCTACCTGTCGCACCCGGCGCGAAGCCGCGACGCAAGCGCGGCTCCGAGCGCGCCGGCCTCGACCGCATGCCCGCTGACCGCGCCCCGTGTCATCTTTTTCTGCCTCCGGTCATAGCAGATTCCCCGAAGAATCAGCTGATCTCCGCTGATCTTCGCATTTGCCGACGCGTCTGCCGCGCGTCCGCGCGTGACCATATCCGCAAACACCCGCTCTGCGACCGCTTCGCAGGCGGATGCCTGATCAGAGAGACCCGCAAGATAGGAATAATCTTCCTCCGCACGTCCCTGTGCCGCGAGAATTCCCTGCCCCGGCTCGGGCATCAGTTCCTGCTCGGTAAAATACCGGGTGATTCTCTTTTCAAATCCGGACAGAATCAGATTTTGCGCCGGCAGAACGATTCCGCTGTAATGGCCGCAGTCGACACGTTCCACCAACTCCGGAATCGTTCCCTTCGCGATCGCGAAGCGGACCCCCGGAAAAAGGCACTTCAGCTGAAAGGCCTTCATCCTGGTCGTCGTCGCCATCGGCCGCGCCGGATCCGGATTTTTCCGCCCCTCCGGGAGAACCATCGCGTCACGCGGGTCACCCCGTCTCGTATATGCTACGATCGGCAGTTCATCCGGAATCGAATACGGGATTTCCGTCAGATCCCGGAAGGTCAGATCCGTCAGTCCGCTCCTGAGCGCATCTTCCAGTGCATTTTCACTCTTTACACCGGCCTCTCCGGTCGACTCGTTCTTCTCTGTCGTGCGGATCGAGATCGTGACAATCTCCAGATCCGGCCTCGTTTCCCTCAGATAACCGGTCAGGATTCCGTTTCTCACATCCTGAAGCTCCCCTTCAATGCTCCCGACCGAAACTCTTTTTCCCTTCAATGAAACCCCTTTTATCGTTACCGGTTTGCAAGCTCACCCGCGACGTCCTCCCAGGTGATTCCTTTTTCCGCCATCAGCACCATCATGTGATAAAGAAAATCCGACATCTCATACACGGATTCCTGCTTATCCGGGTTTTTCGCGGCAATCACGATCTCAGTCGCTTCCTCTCCGACCTTCTTCAGGATTTTGTCAATTCCCTTGTCGAACAGGTAGTTGGTGTACGATCCCTCCTTCGGATGAATCTTCCGGTCCGTAATCACACCGTACACTTCCTCCAGAACTGCGGAGAGATTCTTTTTCGACGCGTCCGCATCGATCATGCTGCGGTAGAAGCAGCTGCGGTTGCCCGTATGACATGCCGCTCCGATCTGAACGACCTTGGCGAGAAGCGTATCCATGTCACAGTCAATCTTCATCTCTTTCAGAAACTGATAATGACCGCTTGTAGCGCCCTTCTGCCAGAGTTCCTTCCGGCTTCTGCTCCAGTACGTCATTCTTCCGGTTTCCATCGTGGCGCCAAACGATTCTTCGTTCATGTACGCAACCATGAGAACTTCATCCGTCATGACATCCTGGACAACACACGGAACGAGACCATGTGCGTCTTTCTTCATCTCATCCCAGGTGAACAGAGGCACGAACCCCTGCGTATATCCGATCGCGGTGCAATTCATCTCCTCATCATCGTGTGAAAGAATCGCCATCTTCGTGATCGTCCGCAGCTCTTCTGCGATCATTTTATCGCAGAGTAACAGTGACGCCCAGGTGTTGATCGGTTTTTCATAGGTCCTGTATGTCCCCGCGTCCGGAACAAAAACCGCGATACGGTTTTTTCCGAACCGCTTCGAGACCTCTTCGAGCATCTCAATATCCGCCTGCTTTGAAAAATTCAGGACGGCACGGTCACATCCCGCGTAGATCAGCTTCTTCACATCCTCGACGCGCTTCACGTTGCCGGCGCCGATGACCGGAATCACCGCATCGCGGCAGATCAGACGAAGTGCCTCGAGGTTCGCGTCATGTTCCGCATCTCCATCCGAAAAATCGAACACGACCAGGCTTCCGGCCCCCGCGTCACGAAAATCCACGGCACAGGAGACCGCCTCTTTATCCAGTCCCTTTCTTTCGCGTACTCCGTAGAACCCCTGCATCGGAAGTCCGTTTTTCAGATAGATGCAGGGAATTTTATTTTTATCCATGTGATCCTTTCCTCCATGTAAATGCGTGAATGCATGAATCAGAGACTTCCCTTCGTAGAAAGCACATCCGTGATTCTCGGGTCGAATGAAACCGCAGCGTCGAGTGTCTTCGCAAAGGACTTGAACAGTGCCTCGGCCTTATGGTGATCATTGATCCCGGTGATCACCCTCATATGGAGATTCATCTCGGCCGCGTACGAAATTGCGTAAAAGAACTCGCGCACCATCTGCGTCGACATATCTCCCATCTTATCCGATGTGAATGAACCGTCAAACACAAAATACGGCCTTCCGCAGAGATCACAGGCCGTCATGACCAGCGTCTCATCCATCGGAAGGATGCTGCTGCCGTAGCGGCGGATTCCCTTTTTATCACCGACTGCCTCCCGGATCGCCTGTCCGATGACGATGCCGGTGTCCTCAATCGTGTGATGATCATCGACCTCAAGATCCCCCGTGACCGATACGGTCAGATCAAATAACCCGTGCCGCGCAAATCCATTCAGCATATGATCGAAAAATCCCACACCCGTGGAGATCTCCGCTTTGCCGCTTCCATCCAGATTCAGGGAAACCCTGATCTCTGTCTCATTCGTTTTCCGTGTAATCAGCGAAGTCCGGCTCATCTCATATCCTCCGGTTTTTCATCTTCGAAACGTACCGCGATCGAATTTGCATGGGCGGTCAGCCCCTCGCATTTCGCGAACCGTTCGATGTCTTCATGAACCGCACGGAGTGCCTCCTCCGAATAATGGATCACACTGGATTTTTTGATAAAATCGTCAACCGAAAGCGGGGAAAAAAATTTCGCCGTCCCGTTCGTCGGAAGAATATGGTTTGGTCCCGCAAAATAATCGCCCAGCGGCTCGCTGCTGTAGGAGCCGAGGAAAATCGCCCCCGCGTTTTTCACCTTCGTCATCGTCTCGAACGGATTTGCCGTCACGATCTCCAGATGCTCGGAAGCGATCTGATTGACTGCATCGACCGCATCATTCATCGTATCCGCGATGAGCATGAACCCGAATTGATCCAGCGACTTTTTGATGATTTCTGCGCGTCCGAGTACCTTCAGGAAACCGTCGATCTCTTTTTCAACTGCCTCCGCGAGATCTCTGCTTGTAGTGACGAGCACCGCGGAAGCCAGCTCGTCATGCTCCGCCTGGGACAGGAGGTCCGCCGCCACAAAACGCGGATTGGCCGTCTCATCCGCGAGAACAAGGATCTCGCTTGGTCCTGCGACCGAATCGATGCTCACATTTCCATAGACTGCCCTTTTCGCGAGGGCTACGAAAATATTTCCGGGGCCTACGATCTTATCCACCTTCGGGATACAGCATGTCCCGTAAGCCATCGCCGCGATCGCCTGCGCGCCGCCGGCCTTGAAGATACGGTCCGCGCCCGCTTCATTCGCCGCGACAAGCACGGCCGGATTCACCTTTCCGTCCCGCCCGCACGGGGTCGTCATGATAATCTCGCCGACACCGGCGACCTTCGCCGGTACAATATTCATCAGGACCGAAGACGGGTAAACCGCCTTGCCTCCCGGAACGTACACGCCGACCCGGGAGAGGGGCGTGACGCGCTGTCCGAGAATCGTTCCTGCCGGCGTCTCCGTGAACCAGCTTTGACGCACCTGCTTCTCGTGGAAGTTCCGGATATTGACGAGCGCCTTGCGGATCACATCGATCAGATCCGGATCAGCCAGATCATACGCCTCCTTGATTTCTTCCTCTGTAACCTGTATCGTATCCCGCGTCAGGCGGATGTGATCAAATTTTTCGGTATATCCGAAAAGCGCCTCATCGCCGCGCTCCCGGATCTCCTTGAGGATCGCATCGACCGCACCCTGCTGCTCTTTATAATTTGCCGGATTTCTTTTCAGCAGGCGGCTCTGAATATCCGCCCTCGTCTCATCTGTCAGCTGGACAATCTTCATCCTGTCATTCACTCCATTCTGATCCTGTTCATCCCCGTCCCGAAAGGCGGCATGGGGTTCACCATTTCCTGCATGACCGTGCGCCGGTCAGTTCGCTGCTCCGTCTGTGAGACACCCGCGCAGCGCATTGATCAGTCCCGTGATCCGCTCGTTATCCATCCGCATACTGACCGGATTTACGACCATCCGCGCCGACAGCGGACATACTTCCTCCAGGACAGAAAGTCCGTTCTCACGCAGTGTGCTTCCGGTCTCAACGATATCGACGATCACCTCAGACAGCCCGACGATCGGTGCGAGCTCGATCGATCCGTTCAGCTTGATCAGCTCGACCGTCTGGTTTTTCCGGTTGTAGAAATAATCTTTCGCAATATTCGGATATTTCGTCGCGACCCGGATCAGCTGATTGTGCCGGAGGTACTGGCGCGCCGACTCCGGTCCGCACACACACATCCGGCATTTTCCGAACCCGAGGTCAAGAACCTCAAAGATTTTCCGGTTCTCCTCCATGATCGTGTCTTTTCCGACAATGCCGATATCTGCCGCGCCGTATTCGACATACGTCGGGACGTCCGGTCCCTTCGCCAGGAAAAAGCGCAGTTTCTGCTCCTCATTCACAAAAATCAGCCGGCGGGAATCCTTGTCCCTCATCTCTTCACAGGTGACACCGACACGCTCGAGAAGAGAAAGTGTCTTTTCCGCAAGTCTTCCCTTCGTAAGTGCAAATGTCAGATATCTCATAACCGTTTCTCTCCTTCGTCCGCGCCGATCTGTTCAACCTCACCGGTCCCGATATTGATCGCGTATACCTCTGTCTCCGATTTAAAGTAAATAATGCCGCCGAACTGATTTCTCGCCCCGTATGCGCGGTAATCATCGAGCACACGCCCGGGCTCGAAACGCACGCACGCACAGTCAATTCCGCGTGCCCTCTGCCGCGAAGCATAACGGACACACTGTGCCTCCATCCTCGACGGATAGAGGATCATCGTCTTCACATCCCGGATCGGAATTTCAATGCCCTGCCGGTCGAGCGCAGTCAGCAGTGCATCGATCTCGGTTGTGAAACCGATCGCCGGGGACTTTTTCCCATAACGCTCAAGCAGCGTGTCATAACGGCCCCCCTTGATCAGGGCGTCTCCGGTTCCGTATGTGAATGCCTGGAAAATAATCCCGGTATAATAGCGATACACGGAAAGCATCCCCATATCAAACGTGACGTAATCCTCACACCCGTATGCGGCAAGCGTCTCGTAAATTTTCTGCAGCCGTTCACACGCGGCAGCCGCTCTCCTGTTCCGGGTCAACTCACGCGCTCTTTTGAGAACGCTGACGTCGCCGAAGAGCTCCGGTATCGCCTCGAACGCTTCCTGCAGATCACTGCGGAGCCGGAGTCTTGCGATCTGCTCCTCCGCGCCGAACCGGTTCTGCGTCAGCAGCAGTCCTCTCAGATCCGCCTGCGTCTCCTCGTCGAGTCCCGCCTCATCCGCGAGGGACTGGAAATAATCGACATGTCCAAGCGAAACCTGGAAATTTTCAAGCCCCGCCTCGCGCATCGACTCGACAACAAGGGCGATGATTTCCGCATCCGCCTCCGGGCTGTCCTCTCCGATCAGCTCGACACCCATCTGTGTCGATTCATGAAGCCGCCCCTGGTAGCGGTTATTGTTCTGAAAAACGCTGCCGGAATAGCAAAGGCGCAGCGGCTCGTTTTCTTCCATATAATACATCGAGACCGCGCGCGCCACCGAAGGGGTGAAGTCAGGACGGAGTACAAGCATATTTCCGTCCCGGTCAAAGAAACGGTACATCTCGTTGGCCGGCGTCGTACCGACCTCCCGCGAGAAGGCCTCGAAGAATTCGAGCGAAGGCGTCTCGATCGACTGATATCCGAATGAGCGGAACTTTTTTTCGATTTTCCGCCCGATAAATCGTTTCTTGTCACATTCTCTTCCGAAAATGTCCCGGAATCCCTCCGGCGTATGAATCAGATGTTTCATTGCATCCCCTTATCCTGATTGCTGTTGCTTTAGTTCGCTACCATGTTACCACATCAAATCATTTTGTCAACCGGATTTCATCTGCGCGAGAGCAGATCTTTCTGAAGCCCCTCCAGATACGGAACAAACGCGCCGCCGGAACGGTTGAGATAATAGCGGGGATCCAGCTCACCTCTGTGAAAATGTTTGCCGCCGCCGTTCTCCGCGCGATCGATAAATTTCATCATCTCACAGTACCGGAGATAATAAAAGACATCCGCGGACGAAAAGAACAGCAGAAGAAACGCGACGCCCTGCTGCTTTTCGAATTCCCGCATAAACCGGACCTGATGCGCATGGATATTCGCAAGCGGGAATGTATCGGTCCTGCACTCCTTCGCGTCAAAACAGACCGGTACCCCCTGTACCGCGCCGATATAATCCACCGTGCTTTTCTGATCGAAATACGCAAGCGTAATATGCCGCGTTTCCTTGTCGATCCGGATCGGGGTAATCGGTGTGGGCACCTTCTGAATCAGAGCGAGACCGCGTGACCGGTACGTCTCATTGGTAAGGTTGATCATCTCCTCCAGAAGCGAACCGCGAAGTCCCCGCGTTCCCCACGTACCCATCTCAGGACTCTCCTCCGGAAGTATCTGCCGCCGAATCTCCGGAAGCAGGATTATAATACGTATCGTTCGTTTTGCCGAGCACCTTCATCTTGTTCAGCGGCCAGTAACGGAATACCGCCTTCGCGGCGATCTCATCCTCTGTGACGAAATGGTTGGTCCAGTACCTGGAATCACGGGAATTCAGGCGATTGTCCCCGAGTACAAAATAACATCCCTCCGGCACGGTGAACGGTACCTCCATATTTCCCGCCTCCGTGACGCCCTGCTGCGGGCAGAAGCTGTCGGTCAGCGGAGTTTCCGCCCCGTTGACGAAGACCTCTCCGTCCCGGATATCAATCGAATCGCCCGGAAGACCGATTACACGTTTGATGAAAAGCTGTGACTCATCGTCCGGGTAACGGAAGATGATAATATCGTAGCGCTTCGGGCTGCTTTTTACATACGCGAGCCGGTTTCCAAAGACCCGGTCTCCGACCATAATCGTATTTTCCATCGACTGGGACGGAATCGTCGCATTGACAAAGACGAACCGCTCGAGAAAAACAACCGCCAGAACGACGCATCCGATCAGAATCAGATTATTCAAAAGTTCCCTGCGGAACGATTTCTTCGTTTCCTTCGTTTCAGTATTTTCATTCTTTTCCATAAATTTCCCATTCCCTGTCAAAACATCTCCGGAGGGTTCCGCCGGAGAGGACGACTCTGAGACTGTCCGGAAGCGGCGACCGGATCACCCTTCCGGACTCCTGTTCCAATATTCCGTCCCATTGCGGAAACTCCATCCTCGCCGCGTGCAGAAACTGGCGATTCAAATGAAACTGCCGCCGAAAGAACCGGTTCATCCGCGGATCTCCATACCTGGGATCCCCGATGAGCGGATGGCCCTCCGATGCTAGATGTGCACGGATCTGATGGGTACGTCCGGTAATCAGTTCAACCTCCAGCAGCGTGATAAACCGCTCCTGAAACGTGAATACCGCAAGCGGACGGTATGCCGTCTCGATGCGGGCGGCATTCCCGCTCCCGGCTCCATCCGGAAGGATCCGGACCGTATTCGTCCTGCTGTCTTTGATCTGAAAGCCGCAGATTCGCGCCGGTCTTGTGATCTCACCCACACACGCGGCAAGATAAAATTTCCGGATCGACCGCTCACGGATCGACCGGGCCAGCTCCCTCGCGGAAGCATTGTCCTTCCCCGCAAGAACGATTCCGCTCGTATTCCGATCCAGCCGGTTCGCGACGCCGGCGGTAAAGAATCCGTTTCCGGAATCGTCCAGATATCCCCGCAGACACTCGACGAGCGAGACATCCTCCGGTCGGCTCTTCTGGGAAAGAACTCCCGCCGGCTTGTCAATTGCGATCAGATGAGCATCCTCAAACAGAATCCATGAAGATTCCAGTTTCGGATAACCGCCGGCGGCAGGAGCCGCCGCGTCTCCTTTGCGAAACGTACGGAGCGTCTCATCCGAAAAATAGATACGAATCACATCGCCCGGCCGGAGAAGCTCATTTCCTGAAGCCCTGCCTCCGTTCAGAACAATATTCTTTTTTCTCAGCATCTTATACAGGAATCCGCTGCCCGCCCCGGGCAAATAACGGCGCAGAAATTTATCGAGTCTCTGGCCGGCCTGTTCCTCACAAATCCCGATTTCTCTCAAACCCGATCCTCACTCACCCTGTGTCAAAGGAAAATCTTCCCCCGCCGGCGTGATCACAGCACGAGCGCGAGCATAGCCCTGCGCGCCGCAAGATCCTCCCCGTTCTCTCCGCCCTTCGCATCCATCTGGCGGAGCCGTTCCAGAAACTGCTTTTCGTTCTGGAAAATCTTCACTTTCCGCCTGTGGCCGGAGGCACGCAGCGATTTCTCAATATGGTCTTCCATGAAGCGGATGACATCCTGCTTCACATCCTCATGTGTAAATGCAGCGACGGTTCCGTCCGCGACCGCCGCAGCGTCCACGAACAGATTCGTGTCATGTGTCGTAAAGTACAGCTCATACGCGACATTCAGCGAACCTGCCGCCTCCTTCACGTCGCGGTAGAGTACCTCGTCCATCGGTTTACGCAGACCCATCATGATCGCTCCGACGCAGGAAAGACTCGCGGGAATAATACCGAGCATCGCGATGATCGTATAGATATTCTTCTTATCCCCGTCATTCAGAAGATATCCGATCAGATAGATCGCGAACGCTGCTGCAAAGCAGAGCACAGTCCTAAGGAGTCGGATTCTTTTCTGATACCGGATATATCCGTAGCATCCCTTTTCAGGCTTTGTTTTCTTCATATTCACCCCTTACAGAAAAAAGCCCATCCGCAGGATCTGCGGATGAGCCATATCATCTGAAATTATTCCTCATCGTCCTCCGGAACTTCCTCCGGCACGTCGGCCTCCGGCGCCTCCTGCTCCTCTGTATCCGCCGCATCTCCCGCGTCAGCGGACGCTGCCTGCTTCTCCATCGGAGCGAGCTGACGTTTATTCTCATTCACCACATCATAATAATTCTTCAGAACGCCTGAGAACGAATTGAATGTCTCGGTCGCTTCGGAGAGCGAATTGCCCATGATCGTGGAAAGATTCGTGAGAAGCTCATCCGTGTAGGAGATCGCACTCATGCGGATATTCTCGGCATCCCGATCCGCTGCGTCCACGATGTCCTGCGCCTGTTTATTCGCATCGTTGATCGTCTCATTCGCCTGACCGTATGCCTGCTTCATGATCTCGGTCTGGGAGATCAGCTGGGAAGCACGCTCCTGCGCCTCACGTACGATCTGATCCGCCTTCTCCTGCGCATCCGCGAGGATGGCGTCTTTGTTGCCGATAATCTTCTGATATCGCTTGATCTCATCGGGGGTTTTCAGCCGGAGTTCCCGGAGCAGCTCTTCCAGTTCTTCCTTATTGACGACAATTTTCGTAGTTGAGAGCGGCTGATAACGGCAATTCTCAACGTACTCTTCGATC
>CADBRN010000081.1 GCA_902797025.1 uncultured Lachnospiraceae bacterium | reverse complement strand
CCGCCGAAACGCAGAAGAGTCTAATCGAATTCAGGAGGTCATATAAATGGCAGTAAATAGAGTACCGGTACTGAAGAGATGCAGAGCACTCGGCCTGGAGCCTGCTTATCTCGGTGTGGACAAAAAGTCCAACCGCAGACTGAAACGCTCCAACAGAAAAGAGTCTGAGTACGCTCTTCAGCTGAGAGAAAAGCAGAAAGCAAAATTCATTTATGGTGTTCTGGAGAAGCCGTTCCGCAACTATTACAAGAGAGCGGACCGCATGAAGGGTCAGACCGGTGAGAACCTGATGTCTCTTCTGGAGCTTCGCCTGGACAGCGTGATTTTCCGTATGGGATTCGCCAGAACAAGACGTGAGGCGAGACAGATGGTCGATCACAAGTTTGTCACAGTCAATGGCAAAGTTGTAAACATCCCGTCCTACCAGACGAAGGCCGGCGACGTGATCGAGATCAAGGAAAGCAGAAAGAACTCGCAGCGCCTTAAGGACATCCGCGAGGTGACGGGCGGACGCACCGTTCCGTCCTGGATGGATGTAGACGGTGAGAACCTCAAAGGAACGATCAATGAAGTCCCGAGCCGTGAACTGATCGATGTTCCGGTTGACGAGATGCTGATCGTCGAGCTGTACTCCAAATAATCCGCGCAGTGAGCGGATTCCCTTATCCGCCAAGTGCGGCAGAAGAATTATCAGTTTCACACCCAAAGGAGGAGCTTGCGCGTGTTTGATTTTAACAAACCGAAAATTGAGATCACCGAGATTTCAGAGGACAAGAAGTTCGGCAGATTCGTAGTCGAGCCGCTTGAGAGAGGATATGGAACGACTCTCGGAAACTCTCTCCGCCGGATCATGCTTTCTTCTCTGCCGGGCACAGCGATCAGCCAGGTCAAAATCGAAGGTGTTCTTCATGAGTTCAGTTCGATTCCGGGCGTAAAAGAAGACGTCACGGAGATCATCATGAATCTGAAGGGTCTCGCGATCCGGAATAACAGCGAGAGCGACGAGCCGAAGGTCGCGTACATTGAGTACGAAGGGGAAGGAATCGTCCGCGGATCGGATATTCAGGCAGACCAGGATATCGAGATCATCAATCCGGATCATGTAATTGCCACGCTCAACGGCGGGGCGGATTGCAAGCTTTACATGGAGCTGACCATCACAAACGGCAGAGGCTATGTCGGTTCGGACAAAAATAAGACCGAGGATATGCCGATCGGAGTGATTGCGATCGACTCGATCTACACGCCCGTCTCCCGTGTCAATATGACCGTCGAAAATACGCGTGTCGGTCAGGTTACCGACTATGACAAGCTGACGCTTGATGTGTATACAAATGGGACGCTCGGACCGGACGAGGCAGTCAGTCTCGCAGCAAAGGTTCTGAGCGAGCATCTGAAACTCTTCATCGATCTTTCCGAAAATGCAAAGACAGCCGAGGTCATGATCGAGAAGGAAAATGATGAGAAGGAAAAGGCTCTTGAGATGAACATCGATGAGCTCGAACTTTCTGTGCGTTCCTACAACTGTCTGAAGCGCGCCGGCATCAATACCGTAGAAGAGTTGTGCAATAAGACTTCCGAAGATATGATGAAGGTCCGCAATCTGGGCCGCAAGTCGCTTGAGGAAGTACTTGCGAAGCTGAGCGAACTCGGGCTTTCGCTGAAGCCGAGCGAGGAGCAGTGAGAAAACGGCGGGACCGTTTTTTCGTGTAATGAAACAGCGGCGGCTCAGTAAGACCGAAGAAGCATGTGCCGTCGTCACACGTCATGGAGGAATGTTTCAATGGCAAAGTACCGTAAGCTGGGCAGAACCTCTGCTCAGAGAAAAGCAATTTTAAGAAACCAGGTCACGAATCTTCTCTACAACGGAAAGATCCGCACGACTGAGACCCGGGCGAAAGAGGTCCGGAAAATCGCAGAGAGCATGATCGCTCTTGCAATTCGTGAGCATGATCACTTCGATACCGTCACCGTAACCGCTAAGGTCGCCCGCAAAGATGCGGACGGCAAGCGCGTAAAAGAGGTAAAAGACGGCAAGAAGGTAACTGTTTACGACGAGGTTTCCAAGGAAATCAAAAAAGATCAGCCGTCCAGACTGCATGCCCGCCGTCAGATGATGAAGGTATTCTATGGCATCTCTGAGATTCCGTCGGATGCGAAGGGCAAGAAAAACAAGAAGAAAGTCGACATGGTCGCAAAGATGTTCGACGAGATCGCACCGAAATACGAGGGAAGAAACGGTGGTTACACGAGAATCATCCGGATCGGCCAGCGTAAGGGCGATGCTGCGATGGAAGTTCTTCTCGAGCTTGTCTGATATTGGCTAATTGATGAAAGACGACGCGGCGCGTCACCGGTTCAGGTGGTGTGCTGCGTTTTTTTAGTTGAATCTTCTGAACAATGAAGATGGCAGGAGAATCGAATGATCAAAAAGATAACGAAGATCACCGGCCGGAACCGGGCACTTGCGAAATGCATTTTTATCAGCTTTTTCGCTGCCTTTATTTCTTTTGTCTGGATCATGATTCTGAATGGCGGCACGTTTACGCTTTGCGGTGATTATAACGCACAGGCGGTTCCGTTTACTGCCGGTATGCGAAGAGCAATTCTGGACGGTGCGTCGTGGTCCTGGGGAACGGATCTTGGAACGCAGACGATCGGAGCATACAGTTTTTACGGACTCGGGAGCATCGCCTTCTGGCTCACAATGCTTGTTCCGTCGGCTGCGGTGCCGTGCGTGATGGGGTGGCTGTATATTTTGAAGTACGTCGCTGCCGGAATCACCTCGTTCCTGTATATCCGCACTTTCACGAGAGATGAAAACTATGCGGTAATCGGATCCGTCCTTTATGCGTTCTCCGGATTTCAGGCGGTAAACCTGCTGTTTTACACATTTCACGATGTCACGATCCTGTTTCCCATTCTTCTGCTCGGATTCGACCGGATGATGCAGTCCGGAGCATGCCGTATCCGGGACGGAAAACTTTTTATCGCGGCTACGGCGCTTTCCTGCCTGAACAGCTATTTCTTTTTTGTGGGTCAGGCGGTTTTTCTGATTCTGTATTTCTTCATCCGCTACGGTCAGAGGGAGATCAGACTCACGTTGAAAAATCTCAGTCTCTGTGCCCTGGCGGGCCTCTGGGGCGTGATGATCGCCGGGGTTCTTCTTATTCCGAATATTCTCTTTATCTCCGGAAACGAGAGAAGCAGCGTCCAGCTTCTTCTGTCAAGACTCTTTCCGGAACCGCGGAAACTCCTGTACCTGATTCGCGGCTTTCTGTTCCCGGGTGAGGCGATGTACGACAGCAGTGTCGTGTACAACCGGAGATGGACATCGACGTCTGCGTATCTTCCGATGATCGGGATGGCGGGCGTGATCACTTACCTGAGAAGCGGTCGGAGGGACTGGCTGTCACGTATGCTTAAGGTCCTGCTTGTGATGGCAGTATCGCCGCTTCTTACGTCGGCGTTTCTGCTGTTCACCGAGGACAATCAGCGATGGTTCTATATGTTGATCCTGATGATGGCAGCAGCTTCCACGGTTGTTCTTGAGAGATCCGCACAATCTTCTGCCGGGGAGGAGCTGAAACGCGCAGTGCGCCTCAACGCCGGACTTGTCGCCGGTTTTTTCGCGGTGCTGAACCTGATGAAATGGGATGATCAGGAGAAGAGTCTTGTGTATCACAGAGGCTTTTTTCTTCTGATTACGGCTGCATCGCTGGCAGGGCTGTTCATCTTGTACCGTCTCGTTTCAAATGCCCGCAGGTTCTGCCGGGCCGTCACGGTCTGGATCACGGTGTTCGCCGTCCTGACGACCGGATATGTGCTCGGTTACTACCGGTTCGCCGACGGAGTTCCTGAAACCTACACCGCGAAGATCCGGCTGTACAGACAGTTGGATCCGATTGACGATCAGTACCGGTATATTGATGAGAACATGATGCTGTATTCAAGGGGAGCATCCGGACTTCGCATCTTCAGCTCGACGGTATCCGATTCGATCGTTCATTTTGACAGTCTGTTCGGGTTCTACAAACAGGCGAGGCGGCTGGACAAGACGTCCTATGCGGGGCTTGCCGAATTGTTCGGCGGAAAATATGATGTTACGGAGGATCCGAAAGGCGCGGAGGTGCTGCGCACCTATGCAGTTGATGGAACGAAGCATTATGTGGTTGCGAGGAACGCCTGTCCGATCGGCTTTGCGGTGGATGAGGTGATCACGGAAGAGGATCTGAAGAGGATCGACGTCAGTCAGAGAGGCCTTACCCTTCTTCGCGCCGCAGCGATCCGGGAGGAAGATGCCGGCAAGGTGAGCGGTTTTGCGCCCTGCATATCCTGGAGCCGGGCGCTTGAGTCGATCCGCAGGGACGCGGACAAGGCTGCGGAATCTTCCGTGGGAACCGGCTTACCGGATCCGAAAAACAATGCGGGGCTTGTTTTCGACAGTGATCAGGAGGGGTACAGTCCCTCCGGACGCAGCAGCGATAATTTGTCAAAAAGCAAACCGGGGAAGAAGGCCGGTCTTGATGAAGACGCGCTTCAATACACTGCGGCACTGCGCACGGCTTACGATGCCGGGCAGGAGGTGAAAAATTTTGAGCGGAAGCCGGACGGCTTTGTGTGCGAAAGTGATTATTCCTCCGATAAACTCGTCTATTTTTCGGTGCCGGATGACGAAGGCTGGACAGCGCTCGTCGACGGGAAAGAGACGGAGATCATCGATTCCGGGGGAATGATGATGATCTGCGTTCCCGCCGGAAATCACACCATCGCCTTCCGATATACAACTCCCGGATTGTCTGCGGGTGTCAAAGTGAGTCTCGCCTCACTTGCCGCGTTTGTGCTATTCGCAGCGGCCGATCATCGGAGAAAAAAACGCCGCGCCCTGTGAAATCCTTGACACCCTTTCTGATTTATCCTATGATAAAATAAGTTGTCGGACGGGTATATGTGCCCGTACGGGAAGTTATTAAGAGCTGTAAAAGGCGAAAGGAGACGTATTATGGCACTGGTTACAAGTACGGAGATGTTTAAGAAAGCTTATGACGGCGGATACGCGATCGGCGCTTTCAATGTGAACAACATGGAGATCGTTCAGGCGATCACAGAGGCAGCGGCGGAGCTTCACAGCCCGGTTATCCTGCAGGCATCCGCAGGTGCGCGTAAATATGCGAACCCGGAGTATCTTCAGAAGATGGTAGAGGCGGCTGTCAACAACTGCCCGGATATCCCGATTGTTATGCATCTGGATCATGGCCCGGATTTTGAGACCTGCAAGGCATGCGTCGATAAGGGATTCACCTCCGTTATGATCGATGCTTCCAGCAAGCCGTTTGATGAGAATATCGCGATCACAAAGGAAGTCGTTGAGTATGCACATGCTCACGGCGTAGTAGTAGAGGCTGAGCTCGGTTCCCTCGCAGGTATCGAGGATGACGTCAAAGTTTCTGCGGAAGACTCTTCTTACACCAGACCGGAAGAGGTTGAGGAGTTTGTCAGCAGAACAGGTGTTGACTCCCTCGCGATCGCGATCGGTACTTCCCACGGTGCTTACAAATTTAAACCGGGAACGAAACCGCAGCTTCGTTTCGACATCCTCGATGAGGTCGTCAAGAGAATCCCGGGCTTCCCGATTGTTCTGCACGGATCTTCTTCCGTTCCGCAGGAATACGTCAAGATCATCAATGAGAACGGCGGAGCGCTGAAAGACGCCATCGGTGTTCCGGAAGATCAGCTTCGTCAGGCGGCAAGATCCGCGGTCTGCAAGATCAACATCGATTCCGATCTGAGACTTGCGTTTACAGCAGGCGTTCGTCAGACTCTGAAGGCAAACCCGGATATGTTTGATCCGCGCGGATACCTGAAAGTCTCCAGACAGTACGTCAAAGATGTTGTGACTCACAAGATCAAAGACGTTCTCGGATCCGAGAATAAAGCCTGAGTGACCGGATTTTAGGCAGAAAGAGAACTGTTGCTATCCTTCGCGCGGGGCGCTGTTTCAAGCGCCCTTTGCGGCGGGTGGCAGCAGTTTTTTTTACCCGATTTTACCGGATGATGTACGCTTATATCCATCCTCCGTCCATCGTGACGATCTCTCCGGTCAGATACGGGTTGCGGAGCGCGAGATCGATGACAAGATCCGCGGCTTCTCCGGGGGTTCCGAAACGGCCCATCGCAATTTCATTTTCAAGGCAGCGGCGCTCCTCTTCGGAAAGAAAACGGTTCATCGAGGTGTCGATCGTGCCGAACGCGGCTGCGTTGACGCGTATATGACTCGGCGCCAGCTCTTTTGCAAGCGCGCGGGTAAATGAATTGACCGCGCCCTTCGTCGCCGAATATGCCACCTCGCAGGATGCTCCGACATTTCCCCAGACCGATGATACATTGACGATGGAACCGCCTCCCTTCGCGAGAAAAATCGGAATCGCCTCGCGGCACGTCAGGAACATGCTGGTAATATTGGTCCGGAAGATTCCGTTCCATTCTTCAAGACTCATGTCCTGCAGGAGACCGATGTAGGAAATTCCCGCATTATTAATCAGAACATCCGGGCCTCCGTTTTTTCGGAGCGAATCAAACAGACCGCGGACGAAGGCTTCGTCTCCGATATCCCCGGCGGCGCAGCGGCATCCGGTCTCCGCGTGAAGTGCGTCAAGAGCATCGTTTCCCCTTGCGACAGCGGTTACATCATGGCCAGCTTCCGTCAGTTTTTGTGTGATCGCTTTCCCGATTCCATGAGAAGCGCCGGTTACAAGAATCTGCAGCTTTTTATCCATCTCAAACCTCACATATAATAGAATTGCCGGAGATGCAGCCGGCAGAATCATGATAGCGCAGCGGACCGAAAAACACAACGCGATGTCGGGATTCATCCCGGCAGGGAGCGAGGCCTGAATTCATGCTTGCGGGGATGAAACACACATTGTAAGATAATAGTAAAATTGCCAGGGAGAAGTGCTGTGAAAAGAAAGCTGCTATTTATATACAATCCGAGATCCGGCAGGGGCATGATCCGTTATAAGCTGTCGGAAATCATTGACATTTTTACAAAGGCCGGATTTGAGGTGATCGTACATCCGACGCAGGAGGCTCTGGATGCAGGCCGCACGGTGATGGAATATGCGGATTCGATCGACCTTGTGGTCGCCAGCGGCGGAGACGGAACACTCGATGAAGTCGTCGACGGCCTGATGAAGGTTCGTCCTCAGCTGCCGATCGGATACATACCGACCGGAAGCACGAATGACTTCGGGGCGAGCCTCGGGATCTCGACCGATCCGCTCCGTGCTGCGGAGGATATCGCAGAGGGTAAGATTTTTCCATGTGATGTCGGCTCGTTCAATTATAAAAGTTTTGTCTACATCGCTGCTTTCGGGCTTTTTACGGATGTCGCGTATCAGACGGATCAGACACTGAAGAATACGCTCGGATACGGGGCTTATCTGATCGAGGCCGGAAAGCGTATTTTCAAGGTTCCGAATTATCATCTGAAAGTGACGGCGGATGACCGTACACTGGATCATGATTTTGTGTATGGAATGATTACAAATTCGCGGTCGGTAGGTGGTATGAGAAATCTGCCGGGAGAAAATGTGGATCTCTCCGACGGTTTGTTCGAGGTGCGTCTGGTCTATCCGCCGGGCAATCCGATTGAACTGAGCGAGGTGATCGGCACACTGCTCAATCCGAAGCAGAATTCACCGCTCGTGGAGACGTTCAAAACCCACGCGCTTCATATTGAGAGCGATGAGGATGTTGCCTGGACTCTGGACGGAGAATACGGAGGCACATACCATGTGGTCGATATCACAAATCAGAAACAGGCGCTTCATATCCTGCTCCATCAGGATAACTTTCCGGGCTGAGCGGATGTGGAGCTTGTAATCCGTTATCAAATCGTGTATCGTAAATGACGTGAAATTGAACTTGAAAAATGGTTTCATTTGTGCTATCCTCTTATCAATTCAAGAGAGTTTGATTGGACAAGGGCGTTCTGCACATATCTGTAGAGCGCCCTTTTTGTATGCTGCGGATCATGCGGAACAAAAAGGGCAGCGTGCCGCGCCGCCGGTCTGATCGGATTTTAGCGCAAAACAAAGGAGGGTGCCGTCAATGGATGGGTACGTAAATGCAGCGGAAATATTTGGCGAGAATGTATTCAACGACACAGTCATGCAGGAGAGACTGCCGAAGAAGATCTACAACAAGCTGAAGAAGATCATCGAAGAAGGCGGAGAACTTGACCTGGAGACCGCAGATGTCATCGCACATGAGATGAAGGAGTGGGCGATCGAGAAGGGCGCAACACATTTTACACACTGGTTCCAGCCGCTCACAGGCGTCACGGCGGAGAAGCATGATTCCTTCATCACTTCACCGCTTCCAAACGGCAAGGTTCTCATGAGCTTCTCGGGAAAAGAACTGATCAAGGGTGAGCCGGATGCATCGTCATTCCCGTCTGGCGGACTGCGCGCGACATTTGAGGCGAGAGGGTATACGGCGTGGGACTGCACATCTCCTGCGTTTGTCCGTCAGGATGACGGTGGTGCTACGCTCTGCATTCCGACCGCATTCTATTCTTACAACGGTGAGGCGCTGGATCAGAAGACACCGCTTCTGCGTTCGATGGATGCGATCAACGATCAGGCGCTTCGCCTGCTGAGACTGTTCGGCAATACAACTTCGAAGAAGGTCGTACCGCAGGTAGGAGCGGAGCAGGAGTACTTCCTGATCAGCTCAGATAATTTCTACAAGAGAAAAGATCTGATCTATACGGGCAGGACTTTGTTCGGATCCAGTCCTGCGAAGGGGCAGGAACTGGATGATCATTATTTCGGAACGATCCGCCAGAAAATTGCCTCCTTTATGAAGGATGTCAATATCGAGCTCTGGAAGATGGGAGTTACGTCGAAAACGCAGCACAATGAGGTCGCTCCCGCACAGCACGAGCTGGCATGCATTTACAGCAACGCGAACCAGGCGGTTGACATGAACCAGATCGTCATGCACACCCTGCGCCGCATCGCTTCCAAACACGGTATGAAATGCCTGCTCCATGAGAAACCGTTTGACGGAGTAAACGGCTCCGGAAAGCATAACAACTGGTCGCTCGCTACTGACGACGGGATCAATCTTCTGGATCCGGGTTCGACTCCGCATGAGAATATTCAGTTCCTGCTGATTCTTTCGTGCATCGTGAAGGCGGTGGATGAACATGCCGGACTGCTTCGGGAGTCCGCGGCAGATCCGGGCAATGATCACAGACTCGGAGCGAATGAGGCTCCGCCGGCGATCGTTTCGATTTTCCTCGGAAATCAGCTTGAGGATGTCGTGACACAGCTGATCGACACAGGAACGGTTTCAAGCAGCAAGTCCGGTTCCAAACTTGATACCGGCGTGAGAAGTCTGCCTGAGATCCGCAAGGACGCAACGGACCGCAACCGGACCTCGCCGTTTGCGTTTACCGGTAATAAATTTGAGTTCCGTATGCTCGGGTCGAGAGATTCTGTGGCGCCGCCGAATGTCGTTCTGAACGCGATCATGGCCGAGGCCTTTGCTGATGCGTGCGACGAGCTGGAGAAAGCAGAGGATTTTGACATCGCGGTTCATGATCTGATCAAGCGCAATTTCAGCGATCACCAGCGAGTGATCTTCAACGAGAACGGTTACTCGGATGAGTGGGTCGCCGAGGCAGAAAGACGGGGTCTTCCGAACATCAAATCCACGGTGGACGCGATTCCGGAGCTGACAAGGCCGGAGAATGTGAAGATGTTTGAGCGGTTCCACATCTTCAACAGATCCGAGCTGGAGTCCAGATCGGAAGTCAAGTATGAGAATTACTCGAAGACCATCAATATCGAGGCGAAGGCGATGATCAATATCGCGAATAAGCAGATCATCCCGGCTGTCATCAAGTACATCCGAGGTCTTGCGGACACGATCAATTCCGTCGAGGCCGCGGGAGTGAAGGCCACCTCGGTGGAGCGCGAACTGCTTGAAAAGTGCAGCAGCCTGCTTGCGGAGACGAGTGGTGCGCTCAAGAAGCTGATCGATGCGGATGAGTACGCAACCTCCATGCCGGAAGGAGAAAAACAGGCGCGTTATTATTACGAAAAAGTCGTGCCGGCGATGGCGGCTCTGCGCAGACCGGTGGATGAGCTGGAACGAATGGTTGACAAGAAGGATTGGCCGATGCCGTCCTATGGCGATATGATGTTTGAAGTCTGAGCCGTTTAGGAAAAGTGACGAATGCAGCTCCCGGGACGTAAGAGCCCGGGAGTTGCATTTTTTGGGTGTATCTGCTATACTTTACGAGATTTGTTTCAAAAATGTTACAACATGACAGAAATTACAGTCTGGCAGGTATTGATAGAATGAATGATCATAAAGCAATATCGCCGCTGGAGAATGCACAGGAGAGAATCCGGCTCGGACGTTTTACTTTTGACTGCATGGATCTTGATCAGGTCATGGAACGTCTCTCTGAATTTCTGCAGAATGATCACTTGAATACGTTTGCCTTTGTTTCGAGAAACACCCTGATCACAGCGTCGGAAGATCCGCATCTCTCGGATTATCTCCGGCGTCTTGACGCCGGCGTGATGACCGAGACGGAAATTCTTGAAGCGGCCGGGATTACCGGAGGGCGCGTATTTGAGGAGACGGTGGGACATGATTATTTCGAGCGGATCTTCTGGCGGATCGTCAGAGACGGTCTTGGAGTTTTCCTTCTGTGCGAGGATGAGCCGTCCTGTGCCCGCCTGAAGAATTATCTGGGCGAAACATTTCCCGGTATCCGTATTGTCGGACACACGGGGCAGACTGAGGGCAGCGGCGTCGATTCGGACCATCTGCTGAACCTGATCAACAGTGTAAATCCGGAGATTATCATCACGGGACTGAACGGGAACCGGCAGAATCTGTTCATGATTCAGAATCAGAACAAGGTTCTGGGAAAGATCTGGGTGAACCTGGGGCAGAGCCCGCACCTTCTGGAAGCGGTCGATCTGAAGGAGAGCTGGCTGACGCGGCGAAGAATTAAACGATATTTCAGTGATATTTTTGTTGAAAACGAATAAATATGCTTTTCATTTTGTGCATTTTGTATTAAACTAACGGTAGTATGCTGTGAATGCATCGACGTTATTGATAAGGCAGCCGTGCTGCCGGGTGCAGAGAGGACAGAGAGGGAAAGCAGATGATTTCGAATCAGGTATTACAGAATACGATCGACGGCTTGAAAAACATTACAAAGATGGATTTTGCCATTTCCGATGTGGAGGGCAAGCATCTGGTGTCCACCTTCCAGAACCTGGAGGTAAGCAAATCCGAGCTGCTTGCGTTCGCGGATTCGCAGGCGGATGCACAGACGATTCGTGATTACCAGTTTTTCAAGGTGTATGATGAGCATCAGCTGGAGTACATCCTGATCGCCGGCGGCGGGGATGATGAGAACCTCCTCCTCGGCAAGATGGCGGCGTTTCAGCTGCAGGGGCTCCTGACTGCTTACAAGGAACGGTTTGATAAGGATAACTTTATCAAGAACCTTCTTCTGGATAACCTTCTTCTCGTCGATATTTACAATCGCGCGAAGAAGCTGCATATCGAGCCGAATGTCCGCCGCCTCGTCTATATCGTAGAGTGCAGTCCTGAGCGGAGTCAGTCCGCGAGCGAGAATATCCGCGCGCTTTTCGGATCGAAGTCGGAAGACTTTATCACAGCTGTGGATGAGAAGAGCATTATTGTCGTAAAAGAGCTGGACGGTGAGTCCGGGGCGGCCGAGGCGGAACGTGCCGCGGCCGAGATCCTTGACGCTGCGGGACGGGATATTGATGAGCTGACGCATATCGCCTACGGCACAATCGTCGGAGAACTCAAGGAGGTCTCGCGCTCCTATAAAGAAGCGAAGATGGCGATGGACGTCGGAAAGATCTTTTTCGAGGACAAGCAGATCATCGCGTACAGTTCGCTCGGAATCGGCAGGCTGATCTACCAGCTCCCGATTCCGCTCTGTAAGATGTTTATCAGGGAGATCTTCGCGGCCAAGTCACCGGATGATTTTGATGAGGAGACGCTGACGACGATCAACAAGTTTTTTGAGAACAATCTCAATGTCTCCGAGACGTCGCGCCAGCTCTATATTCACAGGAATACGCTCGTGTACAGGCTGGATAAGCTTCAGAAGAGTACCGGTCTGGATCTGCGCGTGTTTGAAGACGCCATCACGTTTAAGATCGCGCTGATGGTTGTCAAATATATGAAATACATGGAGTCGACGAACTGAAGATGAGGGGCGTCCGCTGACTCCGGCAAAAGCAGGGAGGATAATGAATGATTACACTTACCAATGTAAGTAAGTATTATGACAAGAGCCAGAAACCGGCGATTGATAATATATCCTTACACATTGACAAGGGGGAATTTGTATTCGTCGTCGGAAACAGCGGATCCGGAAAAACGACACTGGTTCGGCTTCTGCTCAAGGAGATAGACGCGTCGTCCGGCAAAATCGTGGTCAACGGGAAAAATCTTACGAAGATGCGCAGAAGCAGGGTTCCGAAGTACCGCCGCGGCGTGGGCGTCGTATTCCAGGATTTCCGGCTTCTGAAGGACCGGAATGTTTTTGAAAACGTGGCGTTTGCGCAGCGCGTCATCGAAAAACCGAATCATGTCATCAAGAAAAATGTGCCGGAGGTTCTGACACTGGTCGGTCTTGCGGACAAGTACCGGTCCCGTCCGCGCGAGCTTTCCGGAGGAGAGCAGCAGCGTGTCGCTCTTGCGAGAGCGCTTGTGAACCGTCCGGCGATCCTGCTCGCGGATGAGCCGACCGGAAACCTCGATCCGAAAAACTCGCAGGAAATCATGAAACTTCTGGAAGAGATCAATGCACGCGGAACCACGGTTCTTGTGGTCACACATAACCGGGAGATCGTAAACCAGATGAAGAAACGTGTCATCCGACTTCGCAAGGGTGTCATCATAAGCGACGAGAAGGAGGGTGTATACGTTGAAGATTAGTTCGATCGGATACGGCACCAGGCAGGGGTTCAAGAACATCGGAAGAAACAAGATGTTTTCGATCGCCTCGATTGCCACAATGGCTGCCAGTATCTTTATATTCAGTCTTTTCTTCTCGATCATTCTGAACATCAACTTCATGCTCAGAAGTGTCGAGACAAACGTCGGTATCACGGTGTTCTTTGATGAAGGCCTGGATCAGGCTTCGATGAACAAGATCGGTCTCGAGATCGAGGCTCAGCCGGCGGTGAAACAGTGCAAATATGTATCTGCGGATGAGGCCTGGGATTCCTTCTCGAAAGAATACTTTGAGGGCAACGAAGATGCCGCGGCGGGATTCCGAAACAGTCAGGACAATCCGCTCGCAAATTCGGCGCATTATGAGGTCTATGTCAACCGCATCGAGCAGCAGGACAGCCTTGTCAGCTACGTCAAAGGGCTTGACGGTGTCCGTTCGGTCAATCAGTCACAGCAGGCGACAAAGACGCTGACTTCGCTGAACCGTATGATCATGATCGTATCCGGTGTAATCCTTCTGATCCTTCTGGCAGTATCGGTATTCCTGATCAGCAACATGGTATCCGTAGGTGTCTCGGCCCGTCGGGAAGAGATCGCGATCATGAAGCTGATCGGAGCGACGAACTCGTTCATCCGGCTTCCGTTTGTCATGGAAGGTATCATCGTCGGACTGATCGGCGCGGCGATTCCGCTTGTGATCTGGTATTTTGTTTATAACAGAGCAATTCAGTATCTTCTCAGCAAGTTCAGTATCCTGCAGGATTTCATGAACGGACTGATGAATGTCAACCAGGTATTTGTATACCTGCTTCCGGTCGGTCTGATCCTTGGAATCGGTATCGGACTGCTCGGCAGTATGGTCACGATCCGCAAACACCTGAAGGTGTGACCTTTTGCAGGGGATCCTGATCCCGCGGAGCACACGGCGGATTGACAGACGAAGGAGATCTTGCGATGGATGAAAAATCCGCGAAAAAGATAAAAAGGAAATCGTTCTTTAGCGGTGTGATTGCCACTTTGCTGGCAGTCGCACTGCTTTACTTTATTTATATGATCGTGCCTGCCGGAGGAGGTGCGTCCCGGCCGGATTCGATTCAGACGATCAAAAAAGCGAAGGAGATCCAGCGGATTATTGACCGGAATTACCTTGACGATGCAGATGAGCAGGCTGAGACTGACACGATGTTCCTCGGACAGGTCACAGGACTCGGAGACCGCTATTCCACGTATTATACGGCGGAGCAGTATGAGGAGATCCAGAAGGAACGAAACGGAAACTATATCGGAATCGGTGTCACGATCGCCCGGAGCGAGGATGATAAAACGCTGGAAATTGTCTCCGTCGGGGACGGTACGCCGGCGGAAAATGCCGGCATTCAGAAAGGGGACCGGATCTGCCGGATCAACGGAGAGGATGTGACCGGGTATTCGAGCAGTGAGCTCTCGGATCTGATCGAAAAATATGTCGGGACAGAGATTTCAATGGAGCTGCAGCGCGGCGAAGAGGGCGATCGGTTCACTGTGAATGTTACTCCGGAGCAGATGGAGACGGAGACGGTGACGGGCAGTATGCTCGACGGAGGAATCGGATATATTCACATCACACAATTCGCGAAAATCACGGTCGATCAGTTTGAAGATACGATGAAATCGCTCTCGGATCAGGGAATGCAGAAAATGATCCTCGATCTTCGGGACAACGGGGGAGGACTGGTTTCCAGCGCCTGTGAAATCGGAAGACAGATTCTTCCGGAGGGCATCATTGTCTACGAAGAGAATAAAGACGGAAACCGCATCTACGAGAAAAATGATGAGGACAACGGATTTTCGATGCCGATGGTTGTTCTGGTCAATGAGAACACCGCAAGTGCCGCGGAAATCCTGGCAGGAGCGATCAAGGATGACGGCATCGCTACAATTGTCGGAAAAACGACATTCGGGAAAGGAATTGTCCAGAACGATTTCCGTCTCTCAGATGGATCGTATCTGAAACTCACCGTCCGACACTACTACACGCCGGACGGCAATGATATACACGGAAAGGGAATCGAGCCGGACGTCACGGTCGACGCGGCGGACGACGGGAGCGATCCGCAGCTTGACAAGGCGAAAGAACTGATAGGATGAAGATCGGATGAGGCGGTGCCGTATTGCGGCGCCGCCTTATTTTCGTGAGAAGGTGTCAGGAACGGAAGGGGTTACGTGAGATTCTGAAGATTTTTTTTGAGCTCGATCATGCGGTCGCGCAGGGAGGCGGCCATCTCGAAATTGAGTTCCGCCGCAGCGGCTTTCATTTCTTTTTCGACCTGACTGATCAGCTCCTGAAGCTCGTCGGCGGACATGGATTCCGGATCCTTGGCGAAACGGTCTTCTTTCCTGGCGGTTTCCTTCGAGATGCTGATCAGGTCGCGGACCGCCTTCTGAATTGTTTTCGGGGTGATGCCGTGCTCCTTGTTGTACGCTTCCTGGATCGCGCGCCTTCTCGCTGTTTCCTCCATCGCGCCTTTCATGGAATCTGTGATGGAATCCGCGTACATGATGACATGCCCTTCCGCATTTCTGGCAGCGCGCCCGATCGTCTGAACAAGGGAGGTCTCGGATCGGAGGAACCCTTCCTTGTCCGCGTCGAGAATCGCCACGAGCGTGATTTCCGGTATGTCGAGCCCTTCCCGGAGCAGATTGATTCCGACGAGTACATCAAAAACATCCAGACGCATGTCGCGGATGATTTTTGTACGTTCAAGTGCATCGATATCGGAGTGCAGGTACTGAACGCGGATTCCTGCTTCTTTCATATAATCGGTCAGGTCCTCGGCCATGCGTTTTGTCAGAGTGGTGACGAGGATCTTGTTATGCTGCTTTACCTCCTTGCGTATCTCTCCGATCAGATCATCGATCTGTCCTTCGACCGGCCGCACTTCAACGTTCGGGTCGAGCAGTCCGGTCGGGCGGATGATCTGCTCGGCGCGCAGCATCTCGTGTTCGGCTTCGTATTCTCCCGGAGTAGCGGAAACGAAGAGCAGCTGGTTAATTTTCTGCTCAAATTCGGAAAATGACAGAGGCCGGTTGTCGAGCGCCGACGGGAGACGGAAGCCGTAGTCGACAAGCGTCGTCTTGCGGGACCGGTCCCCCGCGTACATGGCGCCGATCTGCGGGACGGTTTTATGGGACTCATCGATGATGATCAGAAAATCGTCCGGGAAGAAATCCATCAGCGTATACGGAGGCTCACCGGGCTTCAGACCGGAAAGATGCCGCGAATAATTTTCGATACCGGAACAAACGCCGGTTTCCCGGAGCATCTCGATGTCGAAATTTGTCCGCTCCTCAATTCGCTGCGCCTCCAGAAGTTTTCCCTTGCTTTTGAAGTACCGGATCCGTTCCTCAAGCTCGGCTTCGATGTCCTTCGTGGCGCGCTGTATGGTTTCCATCGGCATGACGTAGTGCGAGGCCGGCGGAATGTCCACGAAGTTCAATTCGCGTTTTGCCGTCCCGGTCAGAATATCGAATTCGGTGATCCGGTCGATTTCGTCTCCGAAAAACTCAACCCGCACCCCTGTTTCGCTCACGTTCGCGGGGATGATCTCAACGACATCGCCGTGTACCCGGAAGGTTCCGCGGTGGAAGTCGATCTCGTTCCGCTCATACTGAATATCGATCAGCGAGCGGATCAGATCGTCGCGGTCGCGCTGCATCCCGGGACGGAGGGCGATGATCATGTATTCATAATCCTTCGGACTGCCGAGACCATAGATACAGGATACACTTGAAACGACGATCACGTCATTCCGTTCAATCAGCGAAGAGGTTGCCGAGAGGCGGAGTTTATCGATCTCTTCATTTCTTGAGGAATCTTTTGCGATGTACGTGTCTGATGAAGGAACGTAGGCCTCCGGCTGGTAATAGTCGTAATAGGAGACAAAATATTCTACGGCGTTTTCCGGAAAAAATTCCTTGAATTCGCTGTAGAGCTGTGCCGCCAGGGTCTTGTTGTGAGCGATGACAAGCGTGGGTTTCTGCAGGCGTTCGATCACATTGGCCATCGTGAACGTTTTTCCGGAACCGGTCGAACCCAGAAGTGTTTCGAACTGATTTCCCTCTTTAAATCCTTTCACAAGCTCTTCGATTGCCTTCGGCTGATCGCCGGTCGGTTTGTATTCAGAATGCAGTATAAATTTCGGCATAATTTCTCCAGAATGATCGGTCCGCCGCAGTCACGGCATTATCAGGAAACAAACCGAGTATAGCATAGTTTGCAGGGAAAACGTAGCGTTATCTATTTTGCTGATTGAGCGGGCGATATTCCGTAAAAATTCATACTGTTTTATCCGATGCTGTTTAATATGTTTGTGGGACATGCACAATTCGGAAGGCGGAATGATTGAATTTTAGAGAATGTCGTACTATAATAAATATGGGTTATGGCGGCTGGCTTTTAGAATCAGGTTGAGAGGATTCGTTATGCAAAAGTTTAGCGGAAAAAGCATTTTCAAAGGAGTAGCCATTGGAAAGGTGATGTTTTACGGCAAAAAAGAGGAACCCGTAAAACGTTATAAAATTGAAGACACAGAGAAAGAGATCGGTCGTTTTGAGGCAGCGAAGACGCAGGCGATCGAGGATCTGAACCGACTTCACGACGATGCGGTCAAAAAGGTCGGAGAAGAGAACGCGGCGATTTTCGAGGTTCACGCGATGCTGCTTGATGACGAGGATTTCAGCGACTCTGTCCACAACTCCATCGAGACGCAGAAAGTCAACGCGGAATACGCGACAGCACTGGCCGGAGATAATTTTTCGAAGATGTTTGCGGAGATGGAAGATGATTATTTCCGCGGACGCGCGGCTGATATGAAGGACATCGCGGAACGTGTGATCAACGTGCTTACCGGTACTTCGGACCGGGCTGCGTTTGACGAACCGGTGATCATCGCCGCGGATGATCTGCTGCCGAGTCAGACGGTCCAGCTTGACAAGGATAAGGTCCTTGCATTTGTGACGAGGAAGGGATCTTCCAATTCCCATACGGCGATTCTCGCGCGCACGATGAATATTCCGGCGCTGATCGGCGTACCGGTGGAGGAGAGCTGGGACGGTCATCAGGCGGTTGTCGATGCACACAGCGGTGAATTTATCCTTGATCCGGATGCCGTGACATTGAAGGCACAGGAAGAGATCCGGAGGAAGGACGAGGATGGGCGCCGGCTTCTTCAGGAACTGAAGGGCAAAGAGAACACGACGCTGGACGGCAGGACGATCAACCTGTACGCAAACATCGGCAGTCTGGGAGACGTCGGGGCGGTTCTTTCAAACGACGGCGGCGGCATCGGACTGTTCCGCAGTGAATTTATTTATATCGGCCGTGACGAGCTCCCGACGGAGGAGGAGCAG
Organism: uncultured Lachnospiraceae bacterium; assembly: GCA_902797025.1. Classification (GTDB taxonomy): domain Bacteria; phylum Bacillota; class Clostridia; order Lachnospirales; family Lachnospiraceae; genus CADBRN01. Next base: position 11,409 of record CADBRN010000081.1, on the reverse strand, counting down.
TTTCAGATCTACAAGTCGGTTGCCGAGACGATGGCCGGAAAGAAAGTCATCATCCGCACGCTCGATATCGGAGCGGACAAGAAAGCCGACTACCTTCATCTGGACAAAGAGGATAACCCCGCGCTCGGATTCCGGGCCATCCGCATCTGTCTGTCAAGACCGGAGATTTTCGAGACGCAGCTGCGCGCGATTTACCGTGCGAGCGCATTTGGAACGATTTCGGTCATGTATCCGATGATCACGTCCGTTGAAGAGGTGAAGAAGATCAAGGAGATCTCCGCGGGTGTGCGTGATCAGCTCGCAAAGGCAAATGTTCCGATGGGTACAGTGGAAGAGGGAATTATGATCGAGACGCCTGCGGCGGCGGTGATCAGCGATGAACTGGCTCCGCTTGTCGACTTCTTCAGCATCGGAACAAATGATCTTACGCAGTATACGCTTGCGATGGACCGCCAGAACGCGAAGCTGGAAAATTTCTACAATCCGCACCATGAGGCGATCCTTCGTCTGATCAGGATGGTTGTTCAGAACGGTCATGCCCACAATACGTGGGTCGGAATCTGCGGTGAGCTCGGCGCGGATACAGCGCTGACCGAGATGTTCCTGCAGATGGGAATTGACGAATTGTCTGTGTCGCCGGCTATGATTCTTCCGGTCCGAAAGCAGATCAGAAGCAGCATCGCGAATAAACAGGAGGGTTAAGATGAAAAAGGTGTTGTTTGTCGCGTCGGAATGTGTTCCGTTTATTAAGACGGGCGGTCTTGCCGATGTCGTCGGATCTCTTCCGAAAAATTTCCAGAAGGAATATTTCGACGTTCGCGTTGTCATTCCGAAATATACCTTTATTCCGGATGAATATAAGCAGCAGATGCAGTATGTCACGAACTTCTATATGGATCTGAACTGGCGACAGCAGTACGTCGGTGTATTTACCATGGTGCTGGACGGTGTCACATATTATTTTATTGACAATGAAGAGCACTTCGGAGGGGAGCGGCCGTACGCGGGGATGCCGTGGGATCTGGAAAAATTTGCCTTCTTCTCAAAAGCGGCGCTCTCGATTCTTCCGGTCGTTGATTTCCGCCCGGACATTATACACTGTCATGACTGGCAGACCGGGCTCGTACCGGTTTATCTGCATGAGCGATTTGCGGGAAGTGATTTTTTCCGGGGCATCAAGAGCATTATGACGATCCACAATCTGAAGTTTCAGGGCGTGTGGGACATGAAGACGATCAAGAGCATCACGGGCCTTGCGGATTACTACTTCACGACGGACAAGCTTGAGTTCAAGCGGGATGCGAGTTATCTGAAGGGCGGACTTGTCTACGCTGACGCGATCACGACGGTCAGCCGAACGTATGCAGAAGAGATCAAGACGCCGTTTTACGGGGAGGGACTTGACGGACTCATGCGTGCCCGGGCAAATGATCTTCGCGGTATCGTGAACGGCATTGATTATGATGTATACAATCCGGAGTCGGACCCGATGATCAATCATCATTATGACGCACGTACGTTCCGCCGCGAGAAGGCCAAAAACAAGACGGACCTCCAGCAGCAGCTCGGTCTGGATGTGGATCCGAAGAAGATGATGATCGGTATCGTTTCCAGATTGACGGATCAGAAGGGATTTGATCTGATCTCCTACATGATGGACGAGCTCTGTCAGGATGAGGTTCAGATCGTTGCGCTCGGAACAGGAGAGGCGAAGCACGAGAACATGTTCCGCCATTTCGCGTGGAAGTACGGGAATAAGGTCTCAGCAAATATTTACTATTCCGAGGAGCTTTCCCATAAAATTTACGCGGCGGCGGACGCTTTCCTGATGCCGTCACTGTTCGAGCCCTGCGGACTTTCCCAGCTGATGAGTCTGCGTTACGGAACCGTTCCGATCGTACGCGAGACGGGAGGCCTGAAGGACACGGTTGAACCTTATAACGAGTACGAGGGAACCGGAACCGGATTTTCCTTTGCCAATTATAATGCACATGAGATGCTCGGGACGATCCGGTATGCGGAGCGGATTTACTACGACCGCAAACGGGAATGGAACAAGATCGTCGACCGCGGGATGGCGATGGATTTTTCATGGCACACGTCCGCGATGCAGTATCAGGAACTGTATGACTGGTTGGTCGGATAAGAAACGGGAAATACAGGGAAACAGGCAGGAACTGTTGCGTAGACAGGCCGGAAGAAGTCTCTTCTTCCGGCGGATACTATGCAGCGGTTCCTTTTTTGTTCCGTCGTTCCGGTACACGGAAAAGATATGTTGACATAATATTACCACAGCGCTATGATTAATGAAGATTACAGAACACGTCCCGCCGGGTAGAAGTATAAGGGACGGGTTCCGCATTGAAGTTGACAGGGCGTGTGATATGTAATAAGATGATCAATAGCGAACAAATGTTCAGGTGACGATAATGCGGATGCGGTCCGCGCACAGGCAGACGGACCCCTGGTTTTTGAAAAAGGAGACAAAGATGACAGAAAATCGGACAGCCGGAAAAAACGGAAAAGCGGCAGAGGGAAGACAGGCGGCTCTTGAGGCGGCACTCGGTCAGATCGAGAAGGCTTACGGGAAAGGCGCGGTCATGAAACTCGGAGACAGCGGTGCAAACATGAACGTCGAGACGATCCCGACCGGTTCTCTCAGTCTGGACATTGCACTGGGACTGGGCGGCATTCCGAAGGGAAGAATTATCGAGATATACGGGCCGGAGTCGTCCGGAAAAACGACGGTCGCACTTCATATGGTAGCGGCGGTGCAGAAGAGGGGCGGAATCGCGGGATTTATCGATGCGGAGCATGCTCTTGATCCGGTCTATGCGCGTAATATCGGCGTTGATATCGATAATCTCTATATCTCGCAGCCGGATAACGGCGAACAGGCCCTGGAAATTACCGAGACAATGGTTCGTTCCGGCGCGGTTGACATTATTATCGTGGATTCCGTCGCTGCGCTTGTACCGAAGGCCGAAATCGACGGAGAGATGGGGGATTCGCATGTGGGCCTGCAGGCACGCATGATGTCGCAGGCCTGCAGAAAGCTGACGGCCGCGATCAGCAGAACGAACTGCGTTGTCGTCTTCATCAATCAGCTGAGGGAAAAAGTCGGCGTGATGTTCGGAAGTCCGGAGACGACGACGGGAGGCCGCGCACTGAAGTTTTATTCCTCGATTCGTCTGGATGTGAGGAGAATTGAACAGCTGAAGAAAAACGGGATGGTGATCGGAAACCGCACCCGCGTGAAGGTTGTAAAGAACAAGGTTGCGCCGCCGTTTCGCGAAGCGGAGTTTGACATCATGTTTGGCAAAGGAATTTCGCGATCCGGTGATATCCTGGATCTGGCAGCGGATAAAGATATCATCGTGAAGAGCGGTGCGTGGTATTCTTACAACGGTGAAAAAATCGGGCAGGGCCGCGAAAATGCAAAGGTCTATCTGGAGGAGAATCCGGAGTTCATGCATATCGTTGAGAACAAGGTCCGTGAAGCGTACGGACTTCCTGCGGATCAGCTTCCGGAAGGGCAGACGGCGCCGGAGACGGCGGATGACGGGACCGGCGATGAGAAGTGACGATGCGACGGATGCGCTTTCCGGGCTGGAGGAAAGAGGACTCGTCCGGAAGGGCTCGGTTCAAAGAAGCGAGCGATCGGAAGATTTAAAGGCCGGGATGGAGACCGCGGGGTATCCGGATGAGAGCCGCGGCGCCGTAAGAAAAGCGATGAATCTTCTGCTCTGCAGAGACCGCTCGGAGAAAGAGTTGAGAGACCGCCTGATGCAGGAAGAATTCGATCCGCAGTCCGTGCAGGATGCGATCGATTACGTCAGATCGTTCGGTTACATTGATGACGGGCGATTTGCGGAAAATTATGTCGCGTCTTTTCTTGGAAAAAAGAGCAGAAGAGCGATGCGTTCCGAGCTTGAGAAGCGGGGTGTGGATGAGGCGCTGATCGACCGGGCCCTTCAGGCTGTTCCCGAGGATGAATCCGGTCAGATCATGAAACTTCTCCGCAAAAAGGCAGGCGCGCCGCACAAACTTGATGACGGCGAGAAAAGACGTGCGGTCGGCTTTCTCGCGCGGCGGGGATTTTCCGGATCGGAGATATGGAAGACGATCCGTGCGTTTGAATCGGAGACGCCGGAGTGAGAAGATTCTGTCTTCTTCTGGAGAAACGATGTTTGACAAACATGGCTCTAAAGTATAATATTATTATGTTGTAATTGTACAATGAAAACTGAATAGGAGGTGCTCCTGTAATGATTCCAATAGCAATCACTGTGATTGTCGCGGCCATTGCAGTGGTTGTCACCATACTGATTGCCGTACCGTTTGCCGGAAAAGCCGCAGTTGCGAAGAAGGTCAGAGAAGATTCTGAAAAAATCGGAACCGCCGAAGAGAAGGCCCGGAACATCATTGATGAAGCAATCAAGTCAGCGGAAGCAAAGAAGCGGGAAGCGCTTGTCGAGGCGAAGGAGGAGAGTCTGAAACTCAAAAACGAGCACGACAGGGAATACCGCGAAAGACGAGCTGAGCTGCAGAAGTATGAAAAGCGTGTCCTTTCTAAAGAAGAGTCCGTCGATAAGAAGGCGGAGTCTATGGAACGCCGTGAAAATCACCTGGCTGCGCGGGAAACAGAGCTCAAAAAGAAAGAGAAACATGTTGACGAATTACAAGAACAGCGCGTACAGGAACTGGAGAAAATCTCCGGGTTAACCTCCGAAGAAGCAAAAGATTTCCTGCTCAAATCGGTCGAGGAAGATGTGAAGGACGATACCGCGAAGCTCTACAAGGAACTCGTCGGGAAGGCGAAGGAAGAAGCGGGGCGCAAGGCACAGGAATACGTTGTCACCGCAATCCAGAAGTGTGCGGTGGATCACGTTTCCGAGACGACAATTTCGGTCGTACAGCTTCCGAACGATGAGATGAAGGGAAGAATTATCGGGCGCGAAGGCCGTAATATCCGTGCGCTTGAAAATGCTACCGGCGTTGATCTGATTATCGACGATACACCGGAAGCAGTCGTTCTTTCCTCATTTGATCCGATCCGCCGTGAGGTGGCCAGGATCGCGCTTGAAAAGCTCATCGTCGACGGCCGGATTCATCCGGCGCGGATCGAGGAGATGACAGAAAAGGCGAGAAAAGAAGTCGACACAAGAATTCGTGAGGAAGGCGAGGCGGCGTGCATGGAAGTGGGCGTGCGCGGCATTCATCCGGAACTTGTCCGTCTTCTCGGATGCATGATGTTCCGTACCAGTTACGGACAGAATGCATTGCGCCATTCAGTTGAAGTAGCTGAGCTTTCCGGCCTGCTTGCCGGAGAGATCGGACTGGATGTCCGTATGGCGAAACGTGCCGGCCTTCTGCATGATATCGGTAAATCCATCGATCATGAAGTGGAAGGCTCCCATGTACAGATCGGTGCGGATCTCTGCAGAAAGTACAAGGAACCTGCGATCGTGATCAATGCCGTGGAATCTCATCATGGTGATGTGGAACCGGCCAGTCTGATCGCATGTATCGTACAGGCGGCGGATGCGATTTCTGCGTCCCGCCCGGGTGCGAGAAGAGAGACGATTGAAGCGTACACCAACAGACTGAAAGACCTTGAGGATATCACAAATTCCTTCAAGGGCGTTGACAAATCTTTTGCAATTCAGGCGGGCAGAGAAGTGCGCGTGATGGTTGTGCCGGAACAGGTTTCTGATTCGGACATGGTTCTGCTTGCGAGGGACATATCCAAACGCATCGAAGATGAGCTGGATTACCCCGGACAGATCAAAGTAAATGTAATTCGTGAAAGCCGCGTAACAGATTACGCAAAGTAAATCGACAGTCGGAAGGATAAAACCTTCCGGCTGTTTTTTTGACGGAAAGGTTGCAGTCATATGGAAGAAATTTCGGCAGAATCTAAGATAAAAATAAAAAGAATTCTGTTTTACGGAGATTCAAACACATACGGATATGATCCGCGATCGTTTGTCGGGGGGAGATATCCTGAGAACGTGCGTTGGACGGGGGTGTTAAAACGGCGGCTTGCACCGGAAACGTCTGTTTACGCTGACGGCATGAACGGCCGGCCGGTGCCGGCTTCAGAAGATGCGGTCCGGTCAGCAAAATGGAGTCTTCTGCGTGTGGGACCGCTTGATCTTTTTGCGGTGATGCTCGGATCCAATGACCTGCTGGACAGCCGCGAAGGAGCTGAAAAAACGGTTCGTGTGACGGCTTTCCATCTTCAAAATTTTCTCGAAAGAATTATGGATCTGAAGATGAAAGAAGACGGCGGTTCCGGCCCGGCCGTTCAGCAGGCACTGGTGATCGCGCCTCCGCAGATCGGGCCGGGAAGCTGGGGCAGTGACGCACTGGAACAGGAGAGAAAGATGCTTTCCGAAGCATACCGGATGGCAGCGTGTCAAAACGGCTGGAGCTTCGCCGACAGTGCGGAATGGCAGTGTGAACTGTCGGCGGACGGGGTTCATCTGACTGCGGACGGACATAAATGCTTCGCGGACCATATGGAAAAGGCAATTCACGGGCTTTTCTGAGCACCGCATTCCGGAAACCGTTTTGAGCGTGGAGCACCATTTTGAGCGGCGTGGTAATCCTGCCGCTTTTTCTCTCCGACTCGTGAGTTGTGCTGCTTTTCACAGGTTATGACACAAATGGAAAAACAACACACGAAGAATATTATCGCACAAAAATACGTGCCGATTATCGGCATTTTCACGGGAACAATTCGCTTGTTTATGAGCAAAAAGTATGTTATAAAATAAATGTGCAATAAAGCACAGAACACAATTTGCAGTAAACAGGTAGTGGTAGTTGTTGAATGATGGCAAGGAGGAACAATATGAAAAAGGGTAAACAGATTGCTGCAGCGGTTTTTGCGACAATGATGGCGGCTTCGCTTGCGGCGTGCGGCGGATCAGCTTCTTCGTCTTCGTCCGGCACTTCCGGAAGCACTTCGGTTTCCGGAACCTCGGCAGAGTCTGCGGCAGTATCGGGAAATTCTGTATCTTCGGCTTCCGGAACAACTGTGGCGACGGGAACCGATTTACAGCCGACCGCAAAAGTTGATCCGAACAAAAACTATAACATCAGCGTTATTTTCAAAACTCTCTCAAGCGAACACTGGCAGGTTATGAAGGCGGGCGTTGACGCGTACACGAAGCTTTACCCGAACATTAAGGCAGAGCCGGTCGGACCTTCTGCCGAGACGATGTATGATGAGCAGCTGAACTCCATCACAACCGCGGTTGATTCGGATTCCTATGACGCTTATGTCATCGCTCCGCTTCAGTCGGATTCCGCGGCAAAGCTGTATTCTACAACTTCGAAGCCGGTTGTTGCTGTCGATACGAATATGAAGATGGATTCCCTTTCGACATTTGTCGGAACCGGAAACGAGGAAGCTGCGAAGGAAGGCGCTTCAAAAGCGGTTGATATGGCAAAGGATCTTGGATGGAAAGAGATCAACTGCATTGAGATCGCGGGTGTTCAGGGAGATGAGACGAATACCGCACGGATGAACGGCTATAAAGCCGGCGTTGAGGAGAACGGCGGAAAGTTCCTGGACGATGAGATTCAGTATGCGAATGCAGTCGCGGACCAGGCGGTTACCGCGATGGAAGCGATCATGTCCAAGCATCCGGACGGCGTTGCGATCATCTGCGCGAACAACGATGATATGGCACTTGCGGCGGCGAAGACAGCGGCAGGCAATGAGGCGTTCAAGAATACCGTATTCCTCGGATTTGACGGAAGCTCCGCGGTCTGCAAATCCATTGCGACCGGAGAGGTCAGCAACTTCATTACGATCGCCCAGAACCCGTATGAGATGGGATTCTACGCAATCGACAATGCGATCAAAGCGATCAACGGTGAGAAACTGGATGATTTCGTAAATTCCGGCGTCACCATCATTACGAAGGACAACGCGCAGCAGCGTTATGATACCGTACAGAGCTACCTCAACGGTGATAAGTAAAGAATCCTTCATAATAAAAAGAATTTTTCTATCCTGAATGATTAGACAGAAAAACTCTCCCGCGTTCTGGCGGGAGAGTTTTTTGAGTGCAGATTTGGCGACGGTGTGCGAGAAACGCCTCTCATGAAAGCCCCCGCGCATAATCGCGGGAGATGATCCGGTATTGGATGGGAGTCATTCCGACGTATCGGCGAAAAACATTGTTAAAATAACTGGACGACGAGAAACCGGTCATAAGAGAGATGTCTGCGACACTTTTTTCCGAACTTTGAAGGAGAATCTGGGCTTCGCCGATCCGGCGCTGTGTCAGATACTGAATCAGAGAAAATCCGGTGCTTTTCCGAAACAGGTGGCTGAGGTAGTACCGGCTGATATGAAACTGTTCCGCGACAGAATCCAGAGTAATGTTTTTTTCATAATTGCGGTTTATATATTGCTCGATACAGGAAATGGTCAGGCCGGTTTTTGCGGTATTTTCATCGAGATCCAGACGGCGTTCGAGATTCATCTGGCAGACAAGGGCCAGAAATGAGGCGGCAAGAAGCTGGCAGGCATCTTCCATACCCGGCTGTCCGTACAAGGAGTGCATCGTCTCGACGATCCGGCCGATCTCTCCTTTTCTCTCCCCTGCGGGAAGAATGGGCTGGTCGCCGCCGGCAATCAGACAGTTTTCGGGCACTCCGTTAAGCCTGACATTTGTGAAATTGAAGCAATAGGTTTTGAAATTGCTGACGGAAAGCGGATTTTCACCGTGCACGACGCCGCAGTTGCAGATCATCAGATCACCTTCGGAAACGTGCCAGTTGCGCTCGCCGATAATTTGTTCCCCGCTTCCGCTCGAGACGTACGTAATCTCGAGCCACTCCCGGTGGGAATGGAGCAGAGGCGTATATGCCTTTTCCTGACGCCGGTATGTCGCCGCCAGATAAGGGAACGATCCGCGGCGAAAACAGGAGGGTTCGTATTTCAATGAATTCATAATGAAGTGCTCCTTTCATCACGGCGTGACAGCGAGGTGAATCTGCATGCCGCACCGGTGTGCTGCGGTGATATATTCCTGGGGCAGAGAATCCGTAACCAGGTGTGAAACATCCTCAAAGCGTGCGGATTCGTAGACGGAAATCTGATTGAACTTTGTATGATCAGCCATCAGGATCCATTCATGAGATTTTTCCGGAATATATTTTCCGATCGAAGCGGCCCATGCACTGTCCGAGGTGAGACCGGCATCAAGATCGATACCGGAGATACTTGTGAAAGCTTTCTGGACGTAGTGCTGGACGATCTGATAGACATCATCGTCGGAATAAGTCATCGGAGTCTTCTGTCCCTTGTAGATCAGTTCGCCTCCAAGAATATAGATACGTGCGTCCGCGTTCGCGAGATCACCGATCGCTGCAATACTGTTTGTGAAAACGGTCAGGTCACGCAGACCCTTCAGGTGCCGCGCGAGATAACAGCAGGTACGCCCTGCGCCGAGGTAAATACAGTCGCCGTCGGAAATCAACGTCCGGGCTTCTGCGGCGATCGCGCTGGAGAGCGGGTCTGATGTCGTATCCGGCGTAACGAGAGAGGCAGCGGAATCGTTTCGGATCGCTCCGCCGAATATACGTTTTGCGTATCCTTCTTTCTCGAGCTGGGCGAGATCGTGGCGGATCGTCACCTCACTCACATGGTAGCGGATACTGAGGGACTTCACGGCAACCCGATGATTCAGTATCAGCTCATTTTTGATCATTTCCTGGCGTTCAGTCATATCAGGTCCTCCATGATGATCAGATTTGAAACAAAGCCCTCCGGAAATAAGAAATCAATACGGAAAAGCACAGATTCCGGCGAAAGACAATGTACAATATGCACAAATATAGACCTTTGAATTTGTGAAAAACGCATTACATAAATTTACCAAAAGATATTCAAATGTAGGGCTAAAATATAAGCAAAAAAGAAGAAAACGAAAGACTTCGAAAGCAATATAGATTATATCGCAATGCTTCGAAACTTGCAAGTGCCACAGTAAGATGATAATATAATAAAGGTTTCTAATGCTCGTGAAAAATTATTTGGAAACCAAAGTCTAATCACAACAGGAGGGAAACAATGAGAAAGAGAATTTTACCAGTAGTAGTATCAGGTGTCATGGTAGCCGGCCTGCTTGCAGGATGCGGTTCAAGCTCATCCGGATCATCCTCAGCGTCTTCCGCAGCTTCTTCTTCCAGCAAAGCTGCAGCATCTTCTTCTGAAGCGGCTACAACCAGCACAAGCGCAGCAACAGCTTCGACTTCCGGATCGGAAGAGGAGTACAAGACGGATAAGGATTACAACGTAGATGTTATCCTGAAAACAACGTCTTCCGAGTACTGGAAGTATGTTGAGGCGGGCGCAAAGTCCTACAACACGGATTATCCGAACGTCAAGGTTGATGTCAAGGGTGCTACATCTGAGACTGCTTATGATGAGCAGCAGAACATGATCGAGACCGATCTGAACGCAGGCACATACGATGGATTCGTTATCGCTCCGCTGCAGGCTGATCTGGCAGCAACTCTGATCAAAGGTCAGACCGCTCCGATCGTCGCAGTTGATACGAACATCGAAGCTCCGGAAGTTCTTTCTTTCGTTGGTACATCCAATGAGGATGCGGCCAAGATGGGCGGCGAGGCTGCTGTAAAGGCTGCAAAGGAAGCCGGATGGGATAAGATCCAGGCGATCTGCATCTCCGGTGTACAGGGCGATGGCACTGCTACCGCGCGTCTGACTGGTTATCAGGAAGGTATCGACGGTGCAGGCGGTGAGTTCCTTAAAGATGAGATTCAGTACGCGGATGCAGTAGCTGATAAGGCTGTTAACTGCATGGAGGCGATCATCCAGAACCATCCGGAAGGTATCGCGATCATCTGCGCAAACAACGACGATATGGCTATGGCAGCTGCACGTGCGGCAGCAGGCAACGATGCTTACAAGAATACCGTCTTCATCGGATTCGACGGCATCCAGTCCGCTTGCAACGCGATCCTGAACGGCGAAGAGACGATGTCTGTCGCACAGGAAGCTTACGCAATGGGCCGTAAGTCTGTAGAGGCTGTTGTGAAGGCTCTTGACGGAAATACGCTTGATAAGTTCATCAACTCCGGCTGCGAAGTCATCGACAAGAGCAACGCTCAGCAGCGCCTTGATCAGCTTAAGAGCTATGTCGGCTGATTAGCTGAATTCGTCAGGGATAATTTACGGGCACTCTGATTTGAATAGTAACAAGTGAATGCCGAAAGAATTTGTCCGATGCATCCCGGCTCTGCCGGGGTGCACCGGTGATATTCGGGAGGCGAGGTCCAAGGAAGTGCGTAAAGGGTGAGGTTTTAATGAGTAATTATATCGTAGAACTGAAGGATATCAGGAAAACATTCCCAGGCGTT
>CADBRN010000080.1 GCA_902797025.1 uncultured Lachnospiraceae bacterium | reverse complement strand
CTCGGGGAGTCTGGCTCCGTGGTCAAGCGGTTAAGACATCGCCCTTTCACGGCGGTAACACGGGTTCAATTCCCGTCGGAGTCACTGTGGCGTCGTAGCCAAGTGGTAAGGCAATGGTCTGCAACACCAGTATGCACCGGTTCAAATCCGGTCGACGCCTTTTTTTGAAAACAGATCCTGGAGACAGGGTCTGTTTTCGCCTAATCCGGATCTTTAGCTCAGTTGGTTAGAGCAGCCGGCTCATAACCGGTCGGTCCTGGGTTCGAGTCCCCGAAGATCCATAGGAACAGCGCCTGAAAGTCCTTTATTTATGCGGCTTTCGGGCGCTTTTTGTGTATTGCATCTAGCAAATATCTAGCATTTTACCGTTCTACAATAATATTTTTCTTGCAAATTTAACAGAAGAATGCGATAATAATCAAGTACCGCTTAAACAGGTACAGCAAATGGCCCGGTGGCTCAGCTGGTTAGAGCGCCGCCCTGTCACGGCGGAGGTCGTCGGTTCGAACCCGATCCGGGTCGCTTAATAACGTCGCATAATCGCGTAATATCGTTCTGCGAAAGATGTGGCACTTGAAAAATTGTCCTGGTCCGACCGCCGGTCGGATGCAGGGCTGTTTTTTTTACAAGGAAGAAGGAGGCAGCGTATGGCTGCGACGATTTTGGTGCTTGCGGCGGTGGCTGCGGCAGTATTTTTTGCTCTGAGAGCAGTTTTGCGGGATAAACAGAGCGGCAAGTCGGGCTGCGGCTGCCATAGTTCCGGAGGATGCACGGGAAGCTGCGCGGGAAACTGCAAGGGATGTCCGCGCTGAAGGATGTACGAAAGATCTGTTTTTGGCGGTCAGTGCAGCGCTGCCCCCGCTGATCAGCCGCATTCAATCCGAAAAATACAGGGAACAGATGGAACCGGAGATTTCCCGGCAGGGCGGCCCTGCTTGCCTCACTATGCGGAACATGATAAAATTTTTTTGTCCGTACCGGATGGGATAACGGACAGAACAGGGATATGAGGGGAGAGGTTATGCCGATTACGGATCGGAAATGGTATAAGCTGGATAATGCCGCGAAGATTATCCCTTCCACCGCTCAGGGATCGGACACAAGGGTGTTCCGGCTTACCTGTGAGCTGAAGGAGGATGTTGACGCGGCCGTCCTTCAGCATGCGCTGGACCGGGCAATCGCCGAATTTCCGCACTTTAACTGCTATCTTCAGAGAGGCCTATTCTGGTACTATCTGGAGCGGAGCTACAACTGGAAGGCGGAAGTATTTGAAGACAATATTCCGGCACTCTCGGCGATTTATGAGCGCGGCCGGAAGAATCTTCTGTACCGCGTCAGTTATTTCCATAAAAAAATCAATCTTGAGATGTATCACGTTCTTTCGGACGGCGCAGGTGCGTTTGTGTTTCTGAAAGAGATCGTGCGAAATTATCTGGTGGAAAAGTATCAAATCGTCGCGGAGATTCCGGAAGATGATTTTGCGTCGGTCAGCGAAAAGGCGGCGGACGCATTCGATCATTTTTATACGAAGGGAAGTCACTCGGGCGCGATGGACAAGATCATGTCCGCCCGCAGGAAAGCCTACCAGATTCGCGGAGAACGGGATCCGAACATGAATCTGCATATGATCGAGGGGACGGTTTCTGTAAAGGCGTTTCTGGATCTCTGCCACCGGTTTCATGCGACCCTCGCCGTCATGACGACTTCGATCGTGATCGAGGGGATCATCCGCTCCATGCAGGTGCGGGACCGGAAAAAACCGATCATCGTCACGGTTCCGGTCAATCTGAGAAACTATTTTCCGTCCGGGACTACCCGGAATTTCTACGGCGTCATCAGTGTCGTCTACGAGACGGAGCACTACGACGGGAAACTGGAGAGCGTTGTCGAAGAAGTCCGGCGTTCCTTCGAGGAACAGCTGCAGGAGGAACGGATCATCGATACGATGAACACGTATTCCGCCCTGGAACGTAACTGGGCGGTGAAGGTGGTCCCGCTTCAATTTAAGGATCTCGGAATTTCCGGCATCAATTATCTGCGCAAGCAGGAAGTGACGACGTCGGTCTCGAATGTGGGCCGTGTCACGATGCCGCAGGAACTCGTTCCATATATTGACAGTTTCAGCAGTTTCATGTCGACGAACGGCGAGCAGATGTGCATCAGTTCGTTTCAGGACCGGCTGGTGTTCGGTTTTACTTCTGCGTTTGTACAGTGCGGAGCGATCATGAACTTCTTCCGCCGGCTGACCGGATTCGGGATCGATGTGGAATTGTCTACCAATGATTTTGATAAGTGAGACGTATTATGCAGTACTGTGATAAATGCAAAATTCATATTCGCGGGGAGAAGAGGTGCTGTCCCCTCTGCGGAGGGGAACTGACCGGTCAGGCGGAGCCGGAGACGGCAGGATATCCGGGACTGAGAGTGTCGAAGGTGACGAAGATGGGGATTGTCCGCATTTCTCTGTTCTGCTTTCTCGCGCTGGAAGCCGTCATGGGTTTGCTCCGGTTCATGATCCCGACGGGGCTTCCCTGGGTGACCTTTGTCATGATCGGCGCGCCGATCGCATGGTGTGATCTCGTGCTTGCGTTTTATCACAGAAACAATGTGATCCTCCTGATCACGGCACAGACGTACATCGGGATGACCGTCGCGATCGTGATCGACCGGATGACCGGCCATCCGGGCTGGGCGGTTGAGTGGATGGTTCCGTCCTGTTTCCTCGGGCTGGTGTTCGTCACGATCTGGATCGGGAAATATCTGAAGAAGATGCTCCTCGTTGAATATATCATCTACCTTGCGGCCAATATGGTGCTTTCACTTATTCAGATCATCTTTATCCGGATCGGGTGGAATAAGTTTATCTGGCCGGCGGCGATCAGCATAACCGTGCTGTCCATCATGGCGATCGGCGCGCTGATTTTTTACCAGCGAATCGTCAGGAGCGCGGCGACAAGGGTGTTTCACATCTGATCGATGCGGGCGGAGGTACTATGGCTCGTCATAAAAGCAAAAAAATCACACCGATCTCTTATCGCGTCGGCAATTACGTCGAACAGGCAATCGGCAACGATATCGAGCGGAGGTTTGAGGCCCCGCTTCTTCCGGACCGCCCGGAGAAGCAGTTCTGGTACCGGAAACATGTGGAAGGAGCGATGGCCGGCGACGGATCGGAATACCATGTCTATATAAAATTTGCCGACCCGGCGCGGCTGGTTGTTTTCCTTTCCGGAGGAGGCGTCGCCTGGAATGAATATACGGCCGCGCGGCCCGCGACGGGAGGCAAGATTGCCGCCGGACTTCCGAATTATTACTGGAACAATCTCCGCCCGTTCACCCAGATCATGAATATCAACACAGGGATCACCGAGATCGGAAATCCGCACAATCCGTTTGACGGATGGAGTTTTCTCGTGATCACATATGCGACGGGGGATTTTCACGTCGGCCGCCGCGATTTTCCGTATACGGGTGAGGATGGAAAGGATCAGATCCTTCATTTTCACGGACATGAGAATTTCCGTCTGGCGATGGATCTCTGTGCGGAGTATTTCCCGGATCCGGCGAAACTTCTGATCGCGGGGGATTCGGCGGGTGCGTTTGCGGTGCCGGCTCTGGCGGAGGAAATTCTTTCGGATTATTACCCGGGAGCGGAGGAAGTGACGCTGCTGTCGGACTGCGGACAGCTCTGTTACGAGAAGTGGAGGAAAACCGCCCGTGATATCTGGGGAGCCCCGGAGAGAATCTGGAAACCGATCCACGGGGACAATCTGACCGTCGAGTGGTTCCGGGCCTGCTGCGGGAAACTTGGGGACCGGGTGCATTATTTGTACGCCGCGTCGGTGAGGGATTATCTCCTGAGCGCATATCTCTCGGATATGACGCGGAAGGTTTACCGGACGGATGTGGAAATTCAGGAAAAATTTTTTGAACAGTCAAAGGATATGATCCGTGATCTGAAGAATATTTCTTCCCGCTTCGGTATCTTTTTGTATGACTGGAAAAATCACCGGTTCCATCTCGGCGGGACGGTGCATACCGCGGTGAGGCACCGCCGTTTTTATTTTAAAGGGCTCCGGCCCGCATCGATGGCGCAGTGGCTCGGCGACGCGGCGGAAGGCCGGATTTACGATATCGGTCTGGAGCTGTTCAATGGATGAAGAACCGGTCAGATCCGGGAAGTGTGAGAATAACAGATGAGTGATCTTGTAGCAAAATTCGGCAGCTATGTCGATTCAAAAATTGAAAAGGAACCGGAGAAGGCGAGAAAGCTTTTGCTCGCGGCTTACCGCGCGAAGCTTGTGCAGCTTCGTGCATTTCCGGAAAAACGGCTCGGCCGCTCGAGAGATCTGATGGCGGTCGAATCGATGAAATCCGTCATCGCCCCGTACGTGCGGCCGGAGCGGTCGGCTCTCGTCAGCATCTTTACGCCGTGTGAACTCCTGGGATCGGCGGGGATTCATCCGATGTTCGCGGAAGCGGCCGCGTCCTATATCAATGGCGCCGCGGCGGAACGCGGGTTCGCCGAGTACGCGGAGGCGGCCGGCATTCCGGATACGTACTGCTCTTATCACAAGGTCCTGCTCGGAGCCGTCATGTCGGATGTTCTGCCGAAGCCGGCGATGATACTGAACACCTCGCTCGCCTGCGACGCGAACAATCTTACCTTTCGCAGGGCAGCGGAGCATTATCAGATTCCATGGAAATACATCGACGTTCCGTACGAAAGCTCGGAGGAGAGTGTCGTTTATGTGGCGCAGCAGCTCCGTGAAGCGGCGAAGATGATCGAGGATGTTACGGGGCGCCCGATTGACCGGGATGATCTGAAACGGCGGATCGCGTGCGGAAAGAAGACGTTGGAAAGACTCGCCGCCTGCCAGAGACAAAAAGCGGGCAGGTATCTCTCCAACGACCTCACAGATGAGCTGTACGAGATCTTCGGAACGCACGTCCAGCTGGGAAACCGTTCGGTTCTGCACTACGCGGAGATGCTCGAAAAAGAATTGAAGCAGGCGGAGCCGTTCGGAGGAATCCGTCTCCTGTGGATGCACACCATCCCCTATTACCAGAAAGACCTGCGAAACCTTCTGAACTTCAGCAGGAGGTGTCAGGTTGTCTCATGTGATATGAATTTCGACGGATTTGTGGATATGGATCCGGAACGGCCGTACGAGAGTATGGCGAGGCGCGTCGTCTTCAACTCCTTCAACGGACCGTCGGAACGGAGGCTGGAAAAAAGTCTTGCGATGTGCAGAGAACAGAAAATCGACGGGGTCATTTATTTCTGTCACTGGGGCTGTAAGCAGACGATGGCTGCGGCGGGAAACGCCCGCCGCTTTTTTGAGGATGCCGGTGTGCCGGTGCTGATCCTGGACGGCGACGGCTGTGACCGCCGAAATGCCGGCGACGGCCAGATGATGACACGTGTAGAAGCATTCATTGAAATGCTGGAAAATGGAAAGAAGAAATGAAAACGCATAAAATATGGTATATGTGTAAATATACGCCGCTCGAGCTCTTCGCCGGCTTTTCCTGCCAGACGGAACGGATTGAATCGGTGACGGATTCATTCGGATATGCGGACGCTGCGGCGCACCCGAATCTGTGCGGTTATGGCAAAGCGTTGCTTGAAGCGTGCCGGCAGCCGGATGTCGATGAGATCGTCCTTGTAAATTGCTGTGACGTCGCGAGAAGGGTTTACGATGTGCTCAAGGAGCAGGGAAAGAAGAGTTTTTTGTACCTGCTCGATCTGCCTCACCACAGCGGCCGCGCGGGAACATGGATGTTTGAAAGTTCCCTCCGTCGTCTTGTTTCCGCATATCAGGAATACAGTGGAATTCAGTTCGATGCGGAAAAGGCCTGGGAGGCACTTGATGCCGGATGCGGCGCAAAGAAGACGGATTCGGAAGAGGGAACGCCGTTTATCAGCCTTCAGGGCGCACACGGAGGTCCTGCTCTCCTCAAAATGGTATCGTCTCATTTCAGCGTCCCGGTACGCGACGACACCTGCAGCGGCAACCGGTGTCTGTATCCGCTGAAAAAGCCGGAAAAAGCCGAAGAGTTTCTGCGCGTTTACAGCGCCGATCTGATCGGCCAGCTGCCGTGCATGAGGATGCAGGATACCCGGGAGCGGGAAGAACTCGGCAGAGGTGCCCTTGGGATCGTCTATCACACGATGAAGTTCTGCGACTACTATGGGTTTGACTATGCGGACCGGGTTCGCCCCGGGAAGGCGCCGAATCTGAAGATTGAAACGGATACGACGAGGCAGAGCGAAGGACAGCTTGCCACACGGCTTGACGCCTTCGCGGAAAGCCTCGGGCTGAATAGCAGAGCCGCGGGGAACAAACACGGGACAGGCACAGAATCCGTGCGGGGAAAGGAGAACAACACGATGAACCGATCGGGATGGAAATATGTGGCCGGCGTGGACAGCGGATCGACAAGCACCGACGTAGTGATCATGGATCAGGACCGGAAGGTGGTCGCCTGGACGATTCAGAGGACGGGTGCCGGCGCCGCGGCCGGTGCAAAGCGTGCGCTTGAGGAGGCAATCCGGAAGGCGGGGATCCGCGAGGATGAGATCGGCGGAATTGTCTCGACAGGATACGGGCGAGAGACGATCGGGATCGGCGACGATGCCGTGACGGAGATCACCTGTCACGCGAAGGGGGCACATTACCTCGATCCGGCGGTGCGGACCATCATCGATATCGGCGGGCAGGATTCCAAGGTGATCCGGATCGACGAAACCGGCGCGGTCCGGAATTTTACGATGAATGATAAATGTGCGGCCGGAACCGGCCGGTTTCTTGAGATGATGGCGAGGACGCTCGAGATTTCCATGGAGGAAATGGAAACCCTGGGCGAAAACTGGAAAGAAGATGTCACGATCTCCAGCATGTGCACGGTTTTCGCGGAATCCGAGGTCGTCTCGCTCGTCGCGAAAAACACATCGCTCCCCGATGTGATCCACGGACTGAACAAGGCGGTCGCGGTAAAAACGGCTTCCCTCGTGAGACGCGTCGGCATGGAGGAGGCGGTGATGATGACGGGGGGAGTCGCGAAAAACACAGGGCTTGTACGGGAGCTGGAAAATCATCTGGGGACAAAAATCCGGGTTTCAGAATATGCCCAGCTCTGCGGAGCGGTCGGCGCGGCATTGATCGCTGCCGGCGAGGCCTGACTGGATTGCCTGATTTTCCGGGACGTAAACGTTCGGCGTATTGTCGGCACGGGCAAATTCTGCTAAAATACAGACATTCATTTGAACATTTTTTTAAGGCAGGGTGAAGTTATGGATAATCCAAGAGTCAGGTATGAGATCCGCCTCGTCGCGGGCGCGTATGTTATTTATCTCGCGGTCCGCATCGCGATGGATCTTTTTCGGGGCAAGGCATCGGAGGCGCCTCTCGTGATCTCCGCACTGGCGATCATACTGTTTGTCGTCGCAGGATCTTACTTCGCGATCTCATCGATCATTCAGCTGAAGAAGATTTATGACGAGGACAAGAAGCAGAAGGCGGAGGAAGCCGCGAAGGCGGAAGCAGAGAGGATGGAGCGTGAGGCCGCCAGAGAGCTCGAAGAACGTCCGGAAATCGAGGCTGACGATGTGGCGGAGGATTCCGACGAGGATGCGGAGGATTCTGACGGAGACGTAGAGAATTCCGGAGAGGACGTGGAGGATTCCGGAGAGGATGCGGAGGATTCCGAAAAATAATTTCAACAAGATATGGTAGACAATAATCCGGTATCAGCCTTATCTCGTGGTTTTCATAAAAAAGTGCCCGAAAGCGCGCAGTTAAGGCATTTTTGACGTTTGCAAATCAAAAAACGAATGCGTATAATAGAGCATAAGTTTTGAAGGGTGAATTGCTTTTACTAAATCAAAAAGAGGTATTTTGAGGATGATAAATGCAATTCAGGAGTATGTAGGATATTTACATAATGTAAGAAAAATCTCCTACAATACTGAGATTTCTTATGAGCGTGATCTAAAAAAGGCAGCGGATTATTTCCATGAGATGGATATTGATGATATCCGTGATGTGACGGAAACAAATCTGAATTCCTACGTGCTGTACCTTGAACAGAATCATATGTCACCGGCGACGGTTTCGAGAAACATCGCTTCGCTCCGGTCGTTTTTCCGTTATCTGATGAAGGAGAGGGAGATCGGAAGTGATCCGACTGAGAGGCTGAAACCGCCGAAAGTTGATAAAAAGGTACCGGAGGCGCTGAGTCAGGAGGAGACCGCGCTTCTTCTGAGACAGCCGAATATGAATACGGCGAAGGGGATCCGCGACAGAGCGATGCTGGAGCTTCTCTATGCGACCGGAATACGTGTCAGTGAGCTGATTCACCTGAAACAGGGGGACGTGAATCTGCAGATGGGGTATGTCACGTGCTCGGATCAGGGAAGAGAACGCAGCATTCCTTTTTCAGCGGAGGTCGGAAAAGTACTCGGAATGTATGAAGAAGACGCGAGGGAGAAGCTGCTGAAGGGCAGATCTTGTGATTGTTTCTTCACGAACTGTCAGGGAAATCCCATGAGCCGCCAGGGCTTCTGGAAGGTACTGAAGGGATATGCGAGAACCGCAGGGATCAAAAAGGACATCACGCCGCACACACTTCGTCACTCGTTTGCGATGCATCAGCTGAAGAGCGGAACCGACCTGAAGAGCCTTCAGGAGATGCTCGGTCACGCGGACCTCTCGACGACGCAGATTTACGTGGATTCTCTGAAGGAATGAGATCGCAGATGCACGGGGCGGAACGGTTCGGGTAAGAAGTTTCAAAAGAGCTGACAGCTGTTTTTCAGTCTGCCGGCTCTTATCTTTTTCGATGAAACGGCTTTTCGGGTGCGGGCGCAAAATTCCGCACCTCTCTTGACAAGGCAGGGCGCAGATGATATTCTTGGTGCATTAAATCGGAGTAAATTACTAGGAATTATTCGACCTGAAAGAGGTGTTTGGATTGAAACTAACGACACGCGGAAGATACGGCCTTCGGGCTCTGATCGATCTGGCGGTTCACGAAAAAGAGGGAGCAGTCTCGACACAGAGTATCGCGCAGCGGCAGCAGATTTCCGAGAGCTATCTCGAGCAGCTGATCCGCTCGATGAAAAAGGCGGGTCTGGTCGGGAGCGTACGGGGAGCGGGAGGCGGTTACCATCTTGCACGGCCGGCTTCGGAGATCTCGGTCGGCGATATCCTGCGGGCACTCGAGGGAGATATTGATGCGGTTTCCTGTCCGGCATTGAAGGATGGAGAGCCGGATGTGGCTGCGGGATGCGCCGGTTCGGACTGGTGTGTCACGAAATACGTCTGGAAACGGATCAATGACGCGATCTCGGACGCGGTTGATACCATCATGTTGGACCAGCTTGTGAATGAGAGCAGAGTGCTGCTCGAAGAAAGCGGGGCGGAAGCGGTCCCGTGCCGGAACTGAGGCGGGGCATTATGATTTATCTTGATCATGCGGCGACAACCGGGATGGAAGCAGAGGCGGTTTCGGCCATGCTTCCTTTTTTGTCGGAGCGTTACGGAAATCCTTCGGCTGTCTATCAGATCGCAGCAAAAAGCAGAGCGGCGGTCGCGAAGGCAAGAAAGCAGGCGGCCTCCGTGATCGATGCGGATCCTTCGGAAATCTACTTCACCTCCGGAGGAACCGAGTCGGATAACTGGGCGGTCACAGCTGCGTTTGAAGCCGCCGGAGGACGCGGTCATATCATCACGACAGCCGTGGAGCATCCGGCGGTTCTCCGCGTCTGTGAATATCTTGAGAGAGAGCGGGGAGCCCGGGTGACGTATCTGCCGGTCGATCGGGACGGATACGTAGAGCCGGAGGCGGTTTTCCGGGCGATCCGCAGGGACACGGTACTCGTCTCTGTGATGGCCGCGAACAATGAAGTCGGAACGGTGGAGCCGGTGTATCGGATCGCTTCGGAACTGCGGGGACGGGGGATTTTGTTTCACACCGATGCAGTGCAGGCCTTCGGCCATATTCCGCTGTCGGTGAAGGATACGGGCATCGATCTTCTCTCCGCGAGCGGTCACAAGTTCGGGGGTCCGAAGGGGACCGGGATCCTGTACATCCGGAGAGGTGTGCACATCGGATCGCTGCTCCGGGGAGGCGCGCAGGAGAGAAACCGGAGGGCCGGGACGGAAAATGTCGCCGGGATCGTCGGCCTTGGAGCGGCGGCGGAAATCGCGAAGCGGCACATGGAGGAGCGCGGACGGTACGTACGTGCGCTGAGGGACCGCTTTGCGCATCGGATTCTCGCAGAGATTCCCTTCTGTCATCTGAACGGTGCGCAGAAGAACGGCCTTCCGGGCACGGTGAATGTCACAGTCGACTATGTGTCGGCGGAGTCAGCGCTGATCATGCTGGATATGAAAGGAATCTGCGCATCAGGCGGATCAGCCTGCTCCAGCGGATCGCTGAATCCTTCCCATGTCCTTCTGGCGATGGGCCGATCGGCGGAAGAGGCGAAAAGTACGATCCGTTTTACACTCGGATATGACAACACGGAAGAGGACACAGATACGGCAGTGGAAGCACTTTCCGGCATTGTCCGGCAGCTGCGGGCCATGTCGCCCAAATACGAACAGAGAGTCAGCGGGGATCATCGGAATGGATAAGAAAAAAGTGGTTGTCGGTATGTCAGGCGGCGTCGATTCTTCGGTAGCGGCCCTTCTGCTGAAGGAACAGGATTACGATGTGATCGGCGTCACGATGCAGATCTGGCAGGATGAAGATGCCTGCGACCTTGAGAGAGAGGGCGGATGCTGCGGCGTATCGGCGGTCGAGGACGCGCGAAGGGTCGCCGAGGTTCTGGATATTCCATATTATGTGATGAATTTTAAAGAGGAGTTCCGGAAGAGCGTGATCGACTACTTCGTGGCGGAATACAGGAGAGGGCGGACACCGAATCCTTGTATCGCCTGTAACCGCTACGTCAAATGGGAGGCGCTTCTGGAGCGGAGCCTTGCGATCGGAGCGGATTATATCGCGACCGGTCATTATGCCCGGATCATCCGCCGGGATAACGGGCGGTACGCAATTGAGAATTCCGTGACGGAGTTGAAAGATCAGACGTACGCGCTGTACGGCCTGACACAGGAACAGCTTCGGCATACATTGCTGCCGGTCGGGTTTTATAAAAAACCGCAGATCCGGGAGATGGCGGAGGCTGCCGGACTTCCGGTGGCGAGAAAACATGACAGCCAGGAGATCTGTTTTGTCCCGGACGGAGATTATGCGTCGTTCATCGAGCGCGATACCGGAGAAAAGGCGCAGGAGGGTAATTTCGTCACGAAGGACGGAAAAGTTCTGGGGAGACATCGCGGTATCACCCATTATACGATCGGGCAGCGGCGCGGCCTCGATCTTCCGATGGGACGCCGTGTGTTTGTGACCGGCATCCGGCCGGATACGAACGAGGTGGTCGTCGGTGAAGCGGAGGATGTATTCACGGATTGTCTCCGGGCCGATCATCTGACTTTTATGGGGATCCCGGATATGAAGGTCGGGGAAGAGGGGTATTTCCTCACGAAAATCCGTTACAATCACCGGGGAACGATGTGCCGTATCGAACGGACGGGTGAGGATGAGATCACCTGCCGGTTCGACGAACCGGTCCGCGCGGTGACTCCCGGACAGGCGGTCGTGTTTTATGAGGACGGATGCGTCGCCGGCGGCGGAATTATCCGGGGGTAATTTGCCGGGAATGGCGGCACACAGAGGTCCGGTTGATTGATGCCGCGACAAAACGCGGCGGAATGGAGCGAGTCATGATTTCAGATTCCCATCTGCACACATCCTTTTCCACAGATTCCGACGCGGAGCCGGAGGCGGTCATCGAGGCGGCAATCCGCGCGGGCATGACGAATCTGTGCATCACCGATCATTACGATCCGGATTATCCGACCGGGGAGTTTATGATCGATCCGGCTTCGTACTGGGAGGAGATGAGCCGACTCCGAGAAAAATACAGGGGAACGATCGATGTCCGGATCGGGATCGAGATCGGCCTTCTTCCGGATCATCATGATCCGATCCTGGAGATCGCGGAGTCGGAGCCCTTCGATTATGTGATCGGTTCCGTTCATGTGATGGACGGCCTGGATCCATATTACCGTGATCAGTTTCGGGGAACGGATGCAGAGATGTACCGCCGTTATTTTGAGGTGATGCTCGAAGATCTGCGCAGGACCGACGGGTATCAGGCGCTGGGGCATCTTGACTACGTCGTCCGTTACGGCTATGAGAAAGACAGAGAATACTCCTATGAACGGTTTCAGGATGTGATCGATCCCATCCTCCGTGAGATCGTGGATCGGAAGATCGCGCTCGAGGTCAATACGGCGGGACTTACGAAGGGAATGGCCTGGCCGAACCCGCATCCGGACGTGATCCGGCGGTATCTCGAGCTTGGCGGGACGATGATCACGCTCGGATCGGATGCGCACGACGCCGGCGTCGGTGCGGAGTTTGACCGGGTTCTTCCGATGCTCAGGGAGCTTGGTGTGGAAGAAATCACGGAATTTTACGGGAAAAAACCGGTTCCGGTAAAATTGGACCGGTAAAAATGTTTTAAAACCACTTGATTTCTCGTTTTCCATTCGTTACAATGGTCATGTTTAGGATTTAACAATTTTCGAAAAAAATATGAACCCGTAACAACGAATCAGGAGGAATTTTAGCTATGGCAGCAGTAAGAGTAGCAATCAATGGTTTCGGCCGTATCGGTCGTCTTGCTTTCAGACAGATGTTCAACGCAGAGGGTTATGAAGTCGTTGCGATCAACGATCTGACTTCCCCGGAGATGCTTGCATATCTTCT
>CADBRN010000079.1 GCA_902797025.1 uncultured Lachnospiraceae bacterium | reverse complement strand
TGTGGACGCGGTGCGCACCGTATCCCGCGGCGTCGAGGAGTATCAGAAGGATAAAGATTCCGCGCTGATTATCATCACGCACAGCACGGGAATTCTTTCCTCTCTGCACGTCGATCACACGCACATCCTTGTCGACGGAAAGATTGTCGCGTCGGGAGACGCGTCGCTGGTCGATGAGATTAACCGCGACGGATTCGCGAAGTACGAGCAGGCGTGAGAAACCCGGGAACCGGAGAGAAGCGCGGTATTGCGCCTTTTTTGATCGGATCCGGCAGTGGAAGAGGAATGATGGATTATGAGCAAAGAGAAGACATATATTGAAGACATTGACCGCTCGATGTACGACTTCCGCTATGAAGAGAAGGATGTATATAAGGTCGATGAGGGTCTGACGCCGGCGATCGTCCGTCAGATTTCCGAGGAGAAAAACGATCCGGAGTGGATGCGGGACTTCCGTCTGAAATCACTCGATATTTATAATAAGAAGCAGATCCCGAACTGGGGACCGCCGATTGACGGACTGAATATGAACAACATCGTCACCTACGTCCGTCCGAACACAAAGATGCACGCGGAGTGGGATGAGGTTCCGCAGGATATCAAGGAGACCTTTGAGCGTCTCGGCATCCCGCAGGCGGAGCGGAAATCCCTCGCCGGGGTAGGAGCCCAGTACGATTCCGAGCTCGTCTACCACAATGTCAAGGACGAGGTCGCGGCGCAGGGCGTCATCTACACGGATCTGGAGAGCGCGCTCCACGGAGAGTACGCCGATATGATCCGGGATCATTTCATGAAGTTGGTTCCGCCGACGGATCACAAGTTCGCGGCTCTTCACGGAGCGGTCTGGTCCGGCGGTTCGTTCGTTTACGTTCCGCCGGGGGTCTCGGTCGAGATCCCGCTTCAGTCGTATTTCCGTCTGAATGCTCCGGGCGCGGGCCAGTTCGAGCATACGCTGATCATCGTGGACAAGGGAGCGTATCTGCATTTCATCGAGGGATGTTCCGCACCGAAATACAACATCGCGAATCTGCACGCGGGCTGTGTCGAGCTTTTCGTCGGCGAGGACGCGACGCTTCGCTATTCGACGATCGAGAACTGGTCGAAAAATATGTATAACCTGAACACGAAGCGGGCGAAGGTCGAGAAAGGCGGAAAGGTCGAGTGGGTCTCCGGCTCCTTCGGCTCCCACGTCTCCTACCTCTATCCGATGAGCGTGCTTGCGGGTGAGGGTGCGCGCTCCGAATTTACGAGCGTCACATTTGCGGGAAAGGGCCAGAATCTGGACACCGGCTGCAAGGTCGTCCACGCGGCTCCGCGCACATCGTCTGTCGTCAACACGCGTTCGATCTCGAAGAGCGGCGGTATCAGTACCTTCCGGAGTTCCGTCGTCGTGCAGAAAAATGCGGAGGACTCGAAGTCGTCCGTCTCCTGCCAGTCGCTGATGCTCGATTCTGATTCGAGATCCGACACGATCCCGGCGATGGATATCCGCACCCAGAAGGCGGATATCGGGCACGAGGCAAAAATCGGCCGCATCTCGGATGAGGCGGTCTTCTATCTGATGAGCCGCGGCATTTCCGAGGATGAGGCGCGCGCGCTGATCGTATCCGGATTCGCGGACAATGTATCAAAAGAGCTTCCGCTTGAGTACGCGGTGGAGATGAACAATCTGATCCGGCTCGAGATGAAGGGCGCGATCGGTTAAGGAGGGCAATGCAATGGAAACTATGGATATGACGATCAACGCGCTGCCGGCCTTTACCTACAACTGGCTTCACATGAACGAGGCGCATCTTTCCGGCGTGAACGCGGATGCGGAGATCCCGGCGCGGACCGAGGTCCCGCAGGAAATTCTCGAAGAGACGAAGGCGTACGGGGATGCTCCGGCAAACACGGCAAAGACGGGCGCAGGAGCAGATCTGGACCGCCTCGCGGAGCGGGCCGGCGTTCCGGTTCATATTTATACGGCCAAAAAGGGCAGAAAGGTGACGGGCGACGCAGTCCGGATTTACCTGGATTATGCGGATCAGGGTTTTGAGTACGATCCGAAGGCCGGTATTTCCGGCGAAGGCACCGGAAAAATCAACGCCTACAACCTCGTTTTGGAAGAGGATTCCGAGATGACCGTCGTGATGGACTACCGTTCCGCCGGGGATGCGAAGGTTCTTGCGGCCGTTCAGACGAAAATTGCGGCGAAGAAGAATGCGGTTCTCCATCTCGTCCAGATTCAGCGGCTCGGGAGCAACGTCACATTTCTCAATGACATCGGCGGAAACTGTGATGAGAGCGCGCGGATCGAGGTGATCCGCGTGATCCTCTCCGGAAAGAATACGTACGACGGGTGCCGTGTCGCGCTTTCGGGCGACAGAAGTACCCTGGGCGTCGACATCGGCTATGCTGTGTCCGGAGACGGCCGTCTGGATATGAACTACGACTCTTATCAGACCGGAAAAAAGACGGCCTGCAACATCAGCGCGGCGGGGGTCCTTCGGGACCGCGCGTTCAAGCTGTTCCGCGGCACGATCGATTTTCAGGCGGGGTGTTCCGGATCGACCGGCGATGAGATGGAAGATGTGCTGCTGATGGATGAGGACGTCGTGAACCAGACGATTCCGCTCATCCTCTGCGCGGAAGAGGACGTCGTGGGAAATCACGGGGCGACGATCGGCCGTCTCGATGAGAGCCTGATGTTTTATATGGAATCCCGCGGCATGAACCGCAGCGAGATCTACGAGATGATGGCGAAGGCGCGGCTCGATGCGGTCATCCGCAAAATACCGGATGAAAAGACGAGAGCGGCGCTTTCGGAAAGCGGGGAGGAGTAAATCGTTTCTCCTCCTGCCGGGCGCGGCAGAGCCGGGTGCGGATTTGATCAATGAGAAAGGACAGAAAAGATGGCAGACAGGAAGGCAATGGATGATGAGATCCGGCGGCAGTTTCCGCTGGTAAACAATCATCCGGAAATCGCGTATCTCGACAATTCGGCCACGATGCAGAAACCTTCATACGTGCTCGACGCGATGCGTGATTTCTACGAGGAAGAGAACGCAAATCCGCTGAGGGGACTGTATGATCTCAGTATGCGCGCGACGGAGCAGTATGAGAACGCGCGGGAGCTGGTCCGGAAATTTATCAACGCGGAGGATACGGCGGAAATCATATTCACCCGCAACGCGACCGAGAGTCTGAATCTTGTCGGTTACAGCTATGCAAGAACGTTCCTGCGGGAGGGCGACGAGGTCCTGATCACGATCATGGAGCATCACAGCAATCTGCTTCCCTGGATGCAGGCGGCGAAGGCGGCGGGTGCCGCACTCAAATACGTCGAGTGCGATGAAAACGGGCATATCTCCACGGAAAAGTTCAGGGAACAGATCACGGACCGCACGCGCATCGTGGCGATGACGCAGATCTCCAATGTGCTCGGAGTAAAAAATGACGTGAAGGAATTCGCGAAGATTGCCCACGAGGCCGGAGCTGTTTTCGTCTGCGACGGGGCTCAGAGCGTGCCGCATATTCCGGTCGACGTACAGGATCTGGACGTTGATTTTCTGGCCTTTTCCGGCCACAAGATGGGCGGGCCGATGGGAATCGGCGTCCTCTACGGAAAGAGAAAACTGCTGGAGGAGATGCCGCCGTTCCTGTACGGAGGCGAGATGATCGAGTACGTGAAACGCGACAGCGCGACGTATGCGGAACTTCCACACAAATTTGAGGCGGGAACGGTCAACGCCGCCGGCGCCGTGGGACTGGGCGCGGCGATCCGCTTCTACAATGAGATCGGATTTGAGACGATCATGGAGCGCGAGGAGTATCTCAGCCGCCGCATGATGGAGGAACTCTCGGCACTTCCGTATGTTCATATTCTCGGATCGAAGGATCCGGCGAACCATCACGGAATTTACACCTTCACGGTGGACGGCGTTCATCCCCACGATATCGCGGCGATTCTCGACGAGGACGGCGTCGATGTCCGCGCCGGACATCATTGCGCGCAGCCGCTGATGAAGTTTATGCATACGCTTTCCACGACCCGGGCGAGTGTCGGATTTTACAATACCGGGGAAGAAATCGGCCGTCTCGTAAAGAGTCTTTCAACTGTGCGTGAAAAAATGGGAATTGTGTAATATAATGGTAACGGCAATACATTCTGGAGGCTGTTATGGCACACAACACTTTTTATAATGAGATCCTCACGGATCACAATCTGCACCCGGCGCATAAGCATGATCTGCCGGATGCGAATATGGAACTCGAGGGTGTCAATCCCAGCTGCGGCGATGATATTATTCTGAAGCTGAAGGTCGAGGACGGAACCGTCGTCGACGGCGCGTTTGTCGGAGACGGCTGCGCGATTTCCCAGGCGTCAGCGGATATGATGCTCGATCTGATCATCGGGAGAAGCGTGGATGATGCGAAGCACCTCTCGGACATCTTTCTCCGCATGATCAAGGGTCATATCACGGATGAGGAGAAGGAGGAGCTCGAAGAAGCTTCTGTTCTTGAGGATATCTCGCATATGCCTGCCCGCGTAAAATGCGCGGTGCTCGGGTGGCACACGATGGACGAGATGCTCGGCGAAGATTACGAGAAACCGGCAGACTGATATGGCTTCGGACAGAAGGACAGAAAGATGAATCCAGACAGATATGCACCGATCGGTGTATTTGATTCCGGTCTCGGCGGACTCACGGTGGTCCGTGAAATAATGAGAAACCTGCCGGAGGAGCGGCTCGTCTATTTCGGAGATACGGCGCGCGTTCCATACGGAAGCAAATCGAAAGCGACGGTCATCCGCTATTCCAGGCAGATCGTCCGTTTTTTGCGGACACAGAAGGTCAAGACAATCGTAGTCGCCTGTAATACGGCCAGTGCGCTGGCGCTCGATACGATCAAGCCGGAGATCGACATTCCGATCATCGGAGTGGTCCGCCCCGGAACGGATATGGCGGTAGAAGCGACGAAGAACCGGCGCATCGGCGTGATCGCCACAGAGAGCACGATACGGAGCGGTCTCTATCAGAGACTGATCAAAGAAGCGGATCAGGATATCTCCGTATTTGCGAAGGCCTGTCCGCTGTTCGTCCCGCTCGTCGAGGAGGGGTGGACGAAGGATCCGGTCACGAAAATCGTCGCGGAGCGCTACCTCGACGGCATCCTGAAACAGCAGATCGATACGCTGATTATGGGATGCACGCATTATCCGCTCCTTCGCTCCCTTCTTCAGGAAGTGGCGGGGACGGACGTGACGCTGATCAATCCGGCTTACGAGACGGCCCGGGCGCTCGGCCGTATGCTGGATGAGAATGGGATTCTGAACGACGGGCAGGTCGAGGTGGGAGAGCGGTACCGTTTCTTCGCGAGCGATACCGTGGAGCGGTTCAACGCCTTCGCGAATTCTATTCTGCCGTATGAGATCACGACAACGCAGGTGCCGATCGAGTCGTATTGACACAGATTGAGAGGATGATATGACGAAGGATGTTCTCGTAACGGTGAAGGGAATACAGACAGCCGGGGAACCTCCGGTCGAGCTTGTGACGCCGGGAGAATATTATTCAAAGGACGGGATCCACTATCTTTTTTATAATGAGAGCGGGGATGACGCGAAGAGCACGACGAGAAACCGGATCCGGTTCGGCGACGGTCAGGTCGATGTCAGGAAAGAGGGAGCGGTCAGCGTCAACCTTCTCTTCGTGAAAGATAAGCGGACGGTGTCGAATTACAGCACGCCCTTCGGTACGCTTGCGACGGCAGTCACGACGACTCAGCTTTCGATGCAGGAGTCTGAGAACGATATCACACTGTTTGTGCGGTACTCTCTTTGCATCGGCGGCAATGATATGGAGGACTGCGAGGTCAATATACAAATCAGTCCCAGGGAGCTCCGGGCGGAAGCGCAGGAGTGCTGAAAAGAAGAGAATAAATAGAAGAGATGAGAAAAGAACAGGAGCCGGATTTCTGAGCAGTTCAGAAATCCGGCTCCTGCCGGCTTTATGAAATGTTCCGGAGAGAATGACGGATCAGATCTCTCCGCGGCCTTTGCGCAGGAGGGTCTGGAATTTTCCGTTCTTCTTCTTCCGCTTTTTCTCGGCCTTCTCACTGACGAGCGGTCCCCGGAGGCCTTTGACCGATACGATGTAGAGACCGCTGATCTCCGCACGTACCTCTTTTTTCACCGGGATGACATCATACACATCCCGGTCACAGAGAAAAGTCATGATGCGGGGGCCGACTTTTGCTTTGACGACCGGCATCTTGACGCGTTTCGCCATCTTCGGAGTCTGATCCAGGACGTACTGCGGAAATCCGGCTTCCGCCATTCGCATCTTTTTCTTGTCGATCACCAGTATATTGACGGCCTGTTTACTCGCGTTAATCTGCTCCTTCTGTTCCGCCTGCTTTTTCTCGGCCTTTTTCCCGACCACAGACAAAATGATGAAAACAGCTGCGATCACACCGGCGATAATGAGCAGTATTCCCCACCACGGCATGTGTTTGATACCTCCTGATTCATTAAATTCGATTGATTCCGGGCTGTATGCGCTCCGGCCACAGTCCGCAACTCACATTTTACCATCTGACACGTATCTTGGCAATGTCAAATGAATTGCTTTTCGGGCGTTCATGCGCTATGATGTTGATGTATTTACATTTGGGAGAAAATCTGTGGCAGAAGAGAACGATCGTATCAGAAGAAAAAGGAATTCCCGAAAGAAACGCCGCCGTCAGCTCCAGAGAAGAATCGTGCTTACGGCCATCATCGCTGCCGCCACCGTCGCGGTCGTGGCAGCCGTGCGTCATTTCGGATTGAAAAACGGTCTTGCAGGGCGCGGTACAGGTACATCCGCCGTGACGGGAAGCGCGTCGGCCGGTGCGGATGAGGTGCTGCATCTTTCATTTCCGCAGCTCATCGTGGACGGCGCCGCGGCCGGTTCGGACGGGACAGAGAATACGGCGGAAGGGATCACGGTTTCCGAATTCAATCAGATTCTGGCGGAACTCTACAAGGACGACTATGTTCTCGTCGATTTCTACAGCCTGACACATCTGACGCAGAATGGCGGCTACCGGGCGGAATCGCTCAGCCTGCCGGAAGGAAAAAAGCCGCTCGTGATTTCGGTGCGCGGAGTTTCCTACGAGGGAGATTTTGAGCAATCCGGAGGAAGCGAATCGGTCGGAACCGTCAGCTCATCCTCGGCTGTCCCTGAAGAAACCGGAACGGAAGCGGCAAATGCGGGCGGCACAGCCGAAGAGCCGGATCAATCCACGATCGGACAGAAGGCGGCGGGAATCGGCGTCGATTCATCCGGCACCGTCGTAAATGATATTCGTGATGGGAACGGAGCGGAAAAGTCCGGTGCGTACGATGTGATGACGTGCGTTGACGCATTCCTCACCGATCATCCGGATTTTTCCTATAAGAATGCGCGGGGCGTGATCGCTGTCACGGGTGAGAAAGGCGTGATGGGCTACGACCCGTCCGATGCGGATCAGTCAGCCGCGCTTCAGAAGGTTATCCGGGCGCTGAAAGACGAGGGCTGGATCTTTGCGAGTGGAACCTACGGAAACATCAGTTACGGAAGCGAGTATTCGATTGTAAAGGAAGACGCGCAGAAGTGGCAGAGCGAAGTCGGTGCGGTCCTTCAAAATACGGATATCCTGGTGCTGCCGGACGGCGGCGACATCGGCTCCTGGGCGCCGTACAGCAGTGACAACGAAAAATTCAGCCTGCTTTCCGGAGAAGGGTTTGTATATTACTGCTCAGACAACTCCGGACAGATGACCTGGCTCGAGACCGGGACGAATTATGTCCGGCAGGGCATTCACGAGCTGAATACGATGACGGAATTCGAGACACTCATCGACAAGGGAATCGATGCGTATGCCGGTCTCACCGCGAAGGAAGCAAAGCAGGCTGCGGAAAATCCGGAATCCGCCGGTACGGATTCGTCGGATGGAAGCGGCGCGGGCCAGTCGGGCGGAAACGGATCGAACCAGCCGGACGGAAACGGATCGAACCAGCCGGACGGCAGTGACAAAGCAATAGAAAATATCGATCATGAAGTTTAATGACAGGCGTTTCGCAGGGAAATGAGGGAGTCCGTGCGAAGGGAAGCCAACAATGTAAGGGGTAATGATTCTATGAAGAAGGCGAACATTGTTCATATCGTCGCGACCGGTGCTGCGATTGCACTTGCATCTTTCCTGACACTGGCAGGATGTGGGAAAAAGACAGACGGGGGCGGGGAGGTCTCCGGCTCGTCGTCCGTGCCGTCGTCAGCGGAGAGCACGGCGGGCGAATCCACATCCTCCTCAAGCGGGGAGGATGTGCCGGTCACCGATCAGGATCTTTCGCTTGAGGAGTGTTTTGAACTCGGTAACTACAAAGGACTGAAGCTGACGAAACACAATTATACCGTCACGGACGACATGGTAAAGCAGTACATGACATCCAGCGCGGATGTTGAGGAAGTGACGGCGCCGGGGGCTGCCGCAGAGGACGGGGATACCGTGAACATCGCCTACGAGGGCGAGATGAACGGAAAGTCCTTCGAAGGAGGTACATCGACTTCCTATGATCTTGTGCTCGGATCAGACACATTCATTCCGGGGTTCGAGGACGGCATCATCGGCATGAAGAAGGGCGAGACGAAGGATCTGCATCTGAAGTTTCCTGACGATTATTCGCAGTCGGATTTTGCAGGGAAGGATGTCATCTTTCACGTGACGGTCAATAAAATCAGCCGTGCGAAGACCGATGATTCAAAGCAGGCGGAAGCGGAGGCGCGCAGCGCACTGGAGAAGCAGTATGCGACGTATTCCGAAAAAGAACTTATGGGAAACGCCTGGTCCGAGGTCCGCAGCAATTCCAGGACGAAATACATCCGGCAGAAGGATATTGACACGTTCAAAAGCGCGATTGAGGCTGCGCTGAATCAGCAGCTCAGCTCGGAGGGGATCTCGTTTGACGAGTACCTTTCCAACCAGGGGCTCACGAAGGATGCCTACAATGCCAATCTCGAGAGTTACGCGAAGGAGCTCGCGAAAGAGGGAATGATGATTGAGGCGCTGGAGAAGGCGGAAAAGATCAGCGCGGATGATCCGGAGTATCAGGACACGCTGAAGACGATGGCGGATCAGAACAATATGACGGTGGATGAACTCAAAGAGCAGGTTTCGGACGTGGTTCTGAAGCAGTATGTTGAGACCGAGCGGCTTTCCGGCCGGATCGTGGATTATGCGGATGTCACGGAAAAGTCGGCTGACGCAGACGAAGCAATTCAGAGTATGGATTGATCAGGGATCGGTTAGGAGTATATTTATGGGAAAACAGCTTACGCCGGAGGAGTTCCGGGAAAAACTTGCCGGGATTCTGAAACAGGCAAAGGAACAGAAGATGTATATTCAGGAACGCGTCGTAAGAGACGCGTTTTCTGATTGCGATTTTTCAGATCAGCAGATGCAGATGGTAGTGGAGTTTCTGCGGTCGAAGAAAGTGACCGTGGGCGGCGCCGCCAGCGACTTTGAATCCGGAGACGGAGAAAAGGCCGCGCCGGCTTCCGGGAAGAAGACGTGGTCGCAGGAGGAGGACGATTATATCCGCCGTTACCGCGGAGAACTTCTCGCGATGCGCGCTCCGAAAGCTGCGTCTCCGGAATTTCTGAAATTGCTCGATGCTGCGTCAGCCGGAGATGAGCAGGCGAAAAAAGATCTGCTTGAATGTATGCTTCCGGATATCGCGGATCTTTCGTGCGATCTTTACGGGCCGGGCGTGCTTCTGCAGGATCTTGTGTCGGAAGGAAATCTTCAGGGAATGCTTGCGATGGAGCGGATCGATTTTTCCGCGGAGGATCTTGCGGAGAATTTCCGGAGGATATTTCTCTCCGAGGTCCGGGACGGTCTGCTCGCGTTTCTGGGAGAAAGCCGCGAGGTAAAGGCGCGCGATCAGAGGATGGTCGACCGGGTTCAGGAATTCAGTGATTATACCGAGGTTCTGAAGGACGATCTCGGCCGCCGGGTCTATCTCGACGAGGTCGCCGAGTTCATGGATATTCCGGAGGAGGAAGCCGAGGCAATTCTTCGTCTCACCGGCGAGAAGCCGGAGGAAAGTTCCGGGAATCCGGAGGAGGGAGCTTCGGAATAAAAAAATTTCAAAAAGGTATTGACAACAGGTTTTTTATTCCCTATAATCCCAGTTATCAAGTATGAAATATATGAAATACAAACGCAAAGCAATATAAGAATATTTAAGGAGGTTTCAAAATGGCTAAGATTTATACGAGTGCAACGGAGCTGATCGGAAACACACCGCTTCTTGAGGCTAAGAATTATGAGAAGGCAGAAGGCGTCGATGCGCACATCCTTCTGAAGCTGGAGTATTTCAATCCGGCGGGAAGCGTCAAGGACCGGATCGCGCTGAAGATGATCGAGGATGCGGAGAAGGAAGGGAAGATCAAAGCGGGTGCGACGATCGTCGAGCCGACCTCCGGAAACACCGGAATCGGTCTTGCGTCGGTAGCGGCGTCGAAGGGATATAAAGTCATTCTCACGATGCCCGAGACGATGAGCGTCGAGCGCAGAAATATCCTGAAAGCATACGGCGCCAAGGTCGTTCTGACCGACGGAAGCAAGGGTATGACCGGAGCGATCGCGAAGGCGAAGGAGATCGTTGAGAGTACGCCGGGAGCGTTCCTGACCGGACAGTTCGAGAATGAATCAAACCCGAAGGCACATTATGAGACGACCGGACCGGAGATCTGGAGAGATACGGACGGCAATGTTGATTTCTTCCTCGCGGGTATCGGAACCGGCGGAACGATCACCGGAACCGGAAAATATCTGAAAGAGCAGAATCCGGACATCAAGATCGTCGCGATCGAGCCGAAGACCTCCCCGGTTCTGTCTGAGGGACACGGCGGACCGCACAAGATTCAGGGAATCGGCGCAGGTTTCGTTCCGAAGGTACTGGACACGAAGATCTACGATGAAATCTTCACCGTCGACAATGAGACGTGCTTCGCGGCTTCGAAGAAGCTCGCGCACACAGAGGGAATTCTGGTCGGAATCTCCGCAGGCGCAGCGCTCTACGCGGCGACTGAGATCGCAAAGCGTCCGGAAAATAAGGGCAAGACCTTCGTCGTCCTGCTTCCGGATTCCGGAGACCGCTACTATTCAACCGCTCTTTTTGAGAACTGATCACTGACCCGGGGATGTCTTTCCAGTGCATCGCCCGTACGCACGATGAAATATAAGAATATCAGATTGGAGAAAATGAACTATGGGAAAGAAAGCACTGAAAGACAGAAATCTGAAATTTGAGACACTCGCGCTTCACGTAGGACAGGAAGAGGCGGATCCGGCGACGGATTCCCGCGCGGTACCGATTTACCAGACAACCTCCTATGTATTTCACAACAGCCAGCATGCAGCCGACCGCTTCGGCCTGCGTGACGCGGGAAATATCTACGGAAGACTGACAAACTCGACCCAGGCGGTCTTTGAGGATCGTGTCGCGGCGCTGGAGGGCGGCGTCGCGGGACTCGCGCTCGCGTCCGGCGCGGCTGCGGTTACCTATTCGATCCTCGCGGCTGTCCGCGCGGGCGGTCATGTCGTCGCCCAGAAGACGATTTACGGTGGAAGCTACAACCTGCTCGAGCACACGCTGACGGACTACGGCATTGAATCGACCTTCGTAGATGCGCACAATCTCGATGAGGTGGAGGGCGCGATCAAAGAGAATACCCGCGCTGTCTACATCGAGACGCTCGGAAACCCGAACAGTGATATTCCGGACATCGATGCGATCGCGGCGATCGCGCACAAGCACGGTCTTCCGCTGATCATCGACAATACATTCGGTACTCCGTATCTGATCCGTCCGATCGAGCACGGAGCGGACATCGTGGTTCATTCCGCGACGAAGTTCATCGGGGGCCACGGTACGACTCTCGGCGGCGTAATCGTGGATTCCGGCAACTTTGACTGGTCCGCGAGCAAAAATTATCCGCAGTTCACGGAGCCGAACCCGAGCTATCACGGTGTTTCCTTCGTTCAGGCGGCGGGAAAGGCTGCCTTCGTGACTTACATCCGCGCGATTCTGCTCCGCGACACGGGCGCAACGATTTCTCCGTTCAACACATTCATTCTTCTGCAGGGAATAGGGACGCTTCCGCTGCGTCTGGACCGCCATGTTGAGAACACGAAGAAAGTCGTCGAGTATCTTGTGAACAACCCACATGTAGAGAGCGT
>CADBRN010000078.1 GCA_902797025.1 uncultured Lachnospiraceae bacterium | reverse complement strand
CTGCTGGTTCGACTCCGGATCGATGCCGTTTGCCCAGCACCATTATCCGTTTGAAAATGAGGAGATTTTCAAAGAACAGTTCCCGGCCCAGTTTATCTCTGAGGCGGTCGATCAGACGAGAGGGTGGTTCTACTCGCTGATGGCGATTTCCACGCTGCTGTTCCACAAATCCCCCTATGAAAATGTCATTGTTCTCGGCCATGTTCAGGATGAGAACGGACAGAAGATGAGTAAATCGAAGGGCAATGCCGTCGATCCGTTCGATGCGCTGGATCAGTACGGCGCGGACGCGATCCGCTGGTATTTCTATATCAACAGCGCGCCGTGGCTGCCGAACCGCTTCCACGGAAAGGCCGTCTCGGAGTATTCCAGACGCTTCATGGGCACGCTGTGGAACACGTACGCATTTTATGTTTTGTACGCGAATATCGATGCGTTCAACCCGATGGAGCACGAGCTGGATTACGGGAAGCTCTCCGTCATGGACAAGTGGATTCTTTCGAGACTGTACTCGACGATCCGCGACGTCGATGACCGGCTGGATCATTATCAGATTCCGGAGGCGGCGCGTGCGCTGGAGGCCTTCGTCGATGACATGAGCAACTGGTATGTCCGCAGGTGCCGCGCACGTTTCTGGGCGAAGGGCATGGAGCAGGACAAGATCAACGCATATATGACGTTGTACACCTGTCTCGTCGAGTTCAGCAAGGCTGCGGCTCCGATGATCCCGTTCATGACGGAGGATATTTATCAGAATCTGGTCCGCACGGTTGACGGCAGCGCACCGGAGAGTATTCATCTGTGCGACTGGCCGGAGGTGAGAGAAGACCGGATCGATCCGAAGCTTGAGGCGGACATGAGCCACCTTCTTCAGATCGTCGTCCTTGGCCGCGCCGCTAGAAACAAGGCGAATCTGAAAAACCGTCAGCCGCTGGCGCATATCTACGTGAAGAGCGACTTTGATCTGAACGAATTTTATCAGGCGATCATCTGCGACGAACTGAATATCCGCTCTTTCGAGTTTGCGGACAAGGTTCAGTACACGCTGAAGCCGCAGCTGCGCACGGTCGGACCGAAATACGGAAAGCTTGTCGGAGCGATCCGAAAAGCTCTCTCGGAGCTGGACGGCGCGAAGGCGGTCGAGGATCTGAACGCGGAGGGTGTTCTGAAATTTACAGCCGGCGGACAGGAGATTGAGCTCGCGAAGGAGGATCTTCTGATTGAGACTTCCAGTGACGACAATCTGGTCGCGGAGTCGGACGGAGGCGTCACGGTCGTGCTGGACACGGTTCTGACCGACGAGCTGATCGAGGAGGGCTTCGTCCTCGAGCTCACGAGTAAGATCCAGACGATGAGAAAAGAGGCCGGTTTTGAGGTGATGGACCGCATCGTGGTTTATGCGGATGGCAATGAACGCATAGAGAAGATTCTGACCGATCACAGCGATGAGATCTCGAAGGTCGTCCTCGCGGATCGTATTGAGACGGGAAAGACTGCCGGATATGAGAAGAGCTGGAAGATTAATTCCGAAGAGGTAACGCTGGGGGTAGAGAAACAGTAATCATTAAGGAGGATTGGATATGCAGTATCCTGAGCTGAAAAAAGAGGCGTTCAAGAGGGAACTGAAGCAGGCGGTCAAGGATGAGTTCCGCACGACGCTCGAGGAGGCGACGGCACACCAGATTTATCAGGCGGTCTGCCTCGTCGTCAAAGATGTCATCATCGACGACTGGATGAAGACACAGAAAGAGATCCAGCAGGATGATCCGAAGATCGTTTACTATATGTCGATGGAGTTCCTGACCGGACGGTATCTCGGAAACAACCTTCTTGACCTGACTGCGTACAATGAGGTGAAGGAAGCCCTTGAGGAACTGAATATCGATCTCAACGCGGTTGAGGACGAGGAACGCGACCCGGCTCTGGGAAACGGCGGTCTCGGAAGACTCGCCGCATGCTTTATGGATTCTCTTTCTACCCTCGGATATGTGGCGTACGGATGCGGTATCCGGTATCACTACGGTATGTTCCGCCAGAAGATTGAAAACGGATATCAGATCGAGGAGCCGGACAACTGGCTGAAGGACGGAGGATACCCATTTGAACTGAAGAGAACGGAATACGCGAAGGAAATCAAGTTCGGCGGATATGTCACCAGTCATTATGATGAAAAGACAGGCCGTTCGTATTTCACGCAGGAGGGATACCAGTCCGTCCGCGCGATCCCGTATGATCTTCCGGTGCTCGGGTATAACAATCATGTCGTCAACACGCTCCGTATCTGGGACGCGGAGGCGATCAATGATTTTGAGCTGGCTTCCTTTGACAAGGGCGATTACCGCAAGGCGGTCGAGCAGGAGAACCTGGCCCGCACGATCTGCAACGTTCTTTATCCGAATGACAACCATATGGCAGGGAAGGAGCTGCGTCTGAAACAGCAGTATTTCTTCGTTTCCGCGACGCTGCAGACGGCATGTAAAAAATATCTGAAGCGGCACAGCGATATCCGGAAGCTGTACGAGAAGGCGACGTTCCATATGAACGACACCCATCCGACGCTGGCGGTCGCGGAGCTGATGCGCATCCTGCTGGATGATTACGGCCTGTCATGGGATGAAGCGTGGAATGTCACGACGAAATCCTGTGCGTACACGAACCATACGATCATGGCGGAGGCCCTGGAGAAATGGCCGATCGAGCTGTTTTCCTGCCTGCTCCCGCGCGTCTACCAGATCGTCGAGGAGATCAACCGCCGTTTCTGCGACCAGATCCGCGCGGAATATCCGGACTGCGCCGAGGACAAGATCCGTTCGATGGCGGTCATCTACGACGGCAAGGTTCGCATGGCGAACCTTGCGATCGTCGGCGGATATTCCGTCAACGGCGTCGCGAAGCTGCACACGGAGATTCTCGAGAAGAGAGAGCTGCATGATTTCTATGAGATGATGCCGCAGAAATTCTCGAACAAGACGAACGGCATCACGCAGCGTCGCTTCCTCCTGCACGGCAACCCGCTTCTGTCTGACTGGGTTACGGACCATATCGGATCGGAGTGGATCACGGATCTGTCCCGCAACAGAGGACTCGCGATTTACGCGGATGACAAGAAGGCGCAGGCTGAGTTCATGAATATCAAGTATCAGAACAAGGTGCGTCTTGCAAAATATATTCTTGAGCACAACGGTATCGAAGTGAATCCGCGGTCCATCTTCGATGTCCAGGTAAAACGTCTGCACGAGTATAAACGCCAGCTGATGAATATCCTTCATGTCATGTATCTGTACAATCAGATCAAGGCACATCCGGAGATGGATTTCTATCCGAGAACATTCATTTTCGGCGCGAAGGCGAGCTCCGGATATGAGAGAGCGAAAGCGATCATCAAGCTGATCAATAATGTTGCAGACGTCATCAACAACGATGCCTCGATCAACAACAAAATCAAGGTCGTATTCATCGAGGATTATCGTGTATCGAACGCGGAGCTGATCTTTGCGGCGGCGGATGTATCCGAGCAGATCTCCACAGCCAGCAAGGAGGCGTCCGGAACAAGCAACATGAAGTTTATGCTGAACGGAGCGCTGACCCTGGGAACGCTCGACGGCGCGAATGTCGAGATCGTTCAGGAAGTCGGCGAGGAAAACGCGTTTATCTTCGGATTGACCGCGGAGCAGGTCATGGATTACGAGAAGAACGGCGGATATGATCCGATGCAGTATTTCAACAACGACGCGGATATCCGCACCGTCCTGATGCAGCTCATCAACGGCATGTACTCGAACGGCGACATGAATATGTTCCGGGATCTTTACAATTCTCTGACCCAGCGTCAGGGCATGGATCCGGCGGACCGCTATTTCATCCTCGCGGATTTCAAACCGTACGCGGAGGCGCAGAAACGCGTCAGCGAAAAGTACAAGGATGAGGCCGCGTGGGCGAAGAGTGCGATTCTGAATACGGCGATGGCCGGCAAGTTCAGCTCGGACCGCACGATTCAGGAGTACGTGGACGATATTTGGAAGCTGGATAAGATCGTTGTAAAATAACCCGGTGTATCAGTCTCACATTAGGAGGTGAGGTCGTTGGATAGAGCAGAATATCAGGAGAAGCTCGATGAGCTGAACGGATATGTGCGCGACAAGGATTATGAGAGCGCGCTCAATCTCGCCAATGAGATTGACTGGAAGCGCGTCAAGAGTGTCCACACACTGCTCATGGTAGCAGATGTATACGACGCAAATCATGAATACGAGGACGCGAAGAGAATTCTGAAACTCGTCCTGAACCGGACGTCGATCGGGCGGACGGTACTCGCCAAGCTGGTTGAGGTTTCGATCAAGCTCGGAGAGATCAGCGAGGCGGAGGAGTATTTTGACCAGTACACGAAAATTGCGGGAAATGACAACACGCGCTATGTGCTGCAGTACAAGATTTTTAAGGCAAAACGGGCTCCGCTGGACGCGCAGATCTCCGTTCTGGAAGAGTACCGGGACCGTGAGTACACGGAAAAATGGGCCTACGAGCTTGCGGCACTGTATGCGAAGGCGGGCGACACGAAAAAATGTGTTGATACCTGTGATGATCTGATTCTCTGGTTCGGCGAGGGTAAATACGTTCTGAAGGCGATGGAGCTTAAGATGAAGTACGAGCCGCTCACCACCTCGCAGAAGCGGCTGTATGAAGAGCAGAAGGAGACGGCCCTGCGCGATGAGGAGTCCCGTCCGAAGAGACGGATGGCACTGGATCCGGCGGAGATGAAGGACCGGATCCAGGAGAGTTTCGACGATGTGGTATCCGGCATGAAATCCGAACCGCAGAAGACGCAGAAGCCGGCGCCGAAACTGGATAATACGGTGCCGCTCGATCAGCTTCATATCTCAGATCTTGAGCCGGATCACTCCGATACGGCTGTGATCGA
Organism: uncultured Lachnospiraceae bacterium; assembly: GCA_902797025.1. Classification (GTDB taxonomy): domain Bacteria; phylum Bacillota; class Clostridia; order Lachnospirales; family Lachnospiraceae; genus CADBRN01. The sequence goes on along the minus strand of CADBRN010000078.1, from coordinate 4,642 downwards.
TGCGCAGGGAGCCGCTGAAACGATCGTCTCCCGGCCGGAGAGCACGAAGAAACGGGAGACGCCGAAGGAAGAGAAGCAGGAAGAGCGTGTCTGGACCGATATCGGGATCAACCGGAAGAAAGAAAAAGAGCAGCCGGCGGACGGAGAAGTCGACCTTGATTCCCTTCTGAAAGAGACGGCCGGTTCGTTCGCCAGTGAGATCGCGAGCGGGGAGTTCGGCACGAAGAAAGCGGAAGAGAGTAAGGCAGGCGCAGCGCAGACCGCCGCAGCTCAGACTGCCGGGATACCGGATCTTGAGACGGAAAAAGAGCTCGGCGAACCTGCGGAGGCGGATCACGAAGAGAAAGAAGACCGGGAGCCGTCCGGGAAATCGCAGAAGAAGAAAAAAGGCTTTCATTTCTTCCACCGCCATGAGGAAGAAGAGGAAGAGCCGGTCTCTGAAGAAGAAGCGGGGACGATTTCTGCCGGAGAGGCATCCGCCGCAGAAGAGGAAACCGTCGGGAAAGAGGAAGAGCCGGAGCACGCAGAGGCGGAGCCGGCAGCGAAGGCCGAAGCCGAAGCGGATGCGGACGCAAAGGCCAGAGCGGAAGCCGAGGCGGCTGCAGCGGCAAAGGCCAGAGCGGAAGCCGAGGCGGCTGCAGCGGCGAAGGCCAGAGCCGAAGCCGAAGCGAAGGCGCTGGAGAAGGCAAAGCTGGAGCAGGAGCGCAAGAAACGGAGCGATGCGTTCCGCGCAAGTATCCGCAGCGCGGTCGAAAAGGAAGAGCGGGAACGCCGCGCCAAAGAGGACGGAGAAGGTCTTTCCGACACGCAGGTTCACGAGAGAATTCTGTTTGACGAGTTGGAGGCAGAGCATACGAATCCGGTGTCCCGCGAGTCAGCGGCCGCCCATGAGCGCGATCTGTTCGGGGATTCACCCGCTCAGACAAGGCCGATCGGCGGATCTCACAGACCGAGGTACAACGAGGAACTTGAGGTTCCGGATCCGGAACCGACGCCGGCTGAGCGCCTCTCCCACTCAAGAACGCTGGATCTCTCGAAGGTCGGCGAGAATACCATACCGGTGTCGCTCGATGAGATTATCATGAACGAGACGCCGGAGGAGCGCAGAATCCGTTTCCTGCACAACGAAGATTCGCTCCGCATGAATGATGATCAGAGAAAGATCTTCACGTATTTTGCGCGTATTCCGGGGATGGATAACCAGATCCTCAGCGCGATGACAGCCGTTTACCAGCATGCGGACGAACATACGTCACGTCACGGAAACCTCGCCGTCATGGGCGCAGAGGGAAGCGGAAAGTCGAAACTGACGCAGAATCTGATCCTTGCGATGTGCCTTGATCTCGGAATGGATGCCGCAAAGGTGGCACGCATCACCGGGTATGAGATGAACAGCAGGGATCCGGCGAAGGTGGTCAGCAAGATTTCCGGCGGTTTCCTGATGATCGAGGAGTGCTCAGAGATGAACGACGAGACGGTCGACCGGCTGAGCAAGGCGATGGAATTCCGTACGGACCGCATGATTCTGATCATTGAGGACGAGAAGGCCGCGATGCGCGGATTTTTGAAGAAACATCCGGATTTCGCCCAGAAGATCGAGAAGGTGATCTCGATTCCGATTTTTACGAACGATGAGCTGATCACGTTCGCGAGAACGTATGCGGAGGAGAATCACTGTAAGATCGACGATATGGCGGTGCTCGCTCTCTACACGATCATCGGAAACAATCAGTCCTACGAGGAACCGATGACGATCGCCAGAGTCAAGAGTCTGATCGATCGGGCGATCACGCACGCGCGCAAGGGGCAGAAGCACAGGGGACGCGGACGCCGCGGCAGAGAGAGCAGCCTCCGTATTGTCCTGCAGGAAAAGGATTTCGAGACGAATTGAAAAAAGAGCCGTGGCTGACGAGGCCACAGAAAACAAAAGAAATACTCGGGAAGTACGGGTTTCGTTTCCAGAAGAAGTTCGGTCAGAACTTTCTTCTGGACCCGCGCGTCCTGGACCGGATTGTTGCGGCAGCGGACCTGTCCGGCGCGGATCTCGCGATCGAGATCGGCCCGGGGATCGGAACGCTGACGCAATATTTATGTTACAGCGCCGGCCGCGTTGCGGCCGTCGAAATCGACCGGAATCTCTTCCCGATCCTCGAGGAAACGCTCTCGGACTGGGACAATGTCGAGGTGATCGCCGGCGATGTCATGAAACTGGATCTCGCACAGCTGATCCGTGAGAAAAAGGGAGATCTCACCGGCGTCAAGATCGTGGCAAATCTGCCGTATTACATCACGACTCCGATTTTGATGAAGATCCTGGAGGAGAATCTTCCGATTGACTCTGTGACCGTCATGGTCCAGGAGGAGGTAGCCGACCGCATGAAGGCCCGGCCGGGAAGCCCGGAGTTCGGTGCGCTTTCGCTGGCTGTCCAGTATTATGCGGTCCCGAAGATCGCCGCTCATGTGCCGCCGAACTGTTTTGTACCACGTCCGAACGTCGGAAGCAGCGTGATCACGCTTTCGATACTTCCGGAAGAGGAAAGAATCGCCGTGGGTGACGCGGATCATATGTTCCGCATAATCCGGGCCGCCTTCGAACAGCGCAGGAAGACGCTGGTGAACGCGCTTCGCGGGGCATCCGGTCTCCGTAAACAGGACGGAAACGCCTATACAAGAGAAGAGATTGAGACAGCGCTGGAAAAGCTTTCCCTCTCGCCGACAGTCCGCGGCGAGAAGCTGTCTCTCGAACAGTATGCCCGCCTCTCGGATCTTCTGGCGGATCGATAGGTTCCGGCGCGTATTGTAAGACGGAGAAGACCCCACAGCCGGGCGGAGACGGAAGGAAGTTTCGTTATGTTGACAATCAGGCGGCTTGTGTTATAATCACGTCGTCACCGGGAGTAAACAGTTTGCCTTCCCCCGGGAAGGCAGAATCATAAGGGAGAAAGATCATGAAAATGAAAAAATGGCTGACTGCAGCCCTGGCTGCAGCCGTCACTGCAGTGAGTCTCGCGGGACCGGTCGCGGTCATGGCCGCGGACTCGACGGGCACTTCGTCATCCGCCTCTGCTTCAACGACCGGCAAAACCTGCGTATCACTCGGGGCGGATCTCACTTCGCAGCAGCGTGCGACGGTTCTGTCTCTGCTTGGAATCACAGAACAGGATCTGGCAAATGACACCGTGATCACAGTCACGAATGCGGAGGAACATGAGGCATTTGATTCTTATCTTGACAGGAGTATCACCGGAACGAAAGCGCTCTCGTGTGCGCTTCTCACGGAAAAGGGCGACGGAAACGGAATCAAGGTCACCACGAAGAATATCACATACTGCACGACAGCGATGTACCAGAACGCACTCGCGACGGCCGGTGTAAAAAACGCGGATGTCGTAGTCGCGGGGCCTGTGCAGCTCTCCGGGACGGCGGCGCTGCTCGGCGTCACGAAAGCGTACTCAAAGATGACCGGAAATTCCCTGCAGGCTGAAAATGTCGATGCGGCGGCAGAGGAGCTCGTCGTCACCAGTGATCTGGGAAAAGAGACGGGTGACACGGCGAAGGCGGCGGAGCTGATTGCCAGCGTCAAGGACGAGGTGGCGGACGGAAACCTGAGTGACAATGATATCATGAAGGCGATCGACAAGGCTTCGGATGAGCTCGGTCTGAATCTCACCGATGAGCAGAAACAGCGGATTCTCGAACTGATGAAGAAGCTGGATACGCTGAACCTCGATACGTCGACGCTGAAAGAACAGGCAGGCCAGGTCTACGATGCGCTGAAGCAAAAGGGAATTGACCTCGGCGTATCGAAAGAAACGGCGATGAATATTTTTGAGAAAATCGCGAACTGGTTCCTCAATCTCTGGAAAAAGCTCAGAGGAATCAATTAACCGGATGAAACCTGATGTTGACCGGCGGGGCGTAAAATGCCTCCTGTCCGGTTTGCATCAGGTTTTTTTAAGAAAAATTATCAAGATTATCTTGACAATATGATGGGAAGTGTGTATTGTATAGATATCAGAAATGGTTACTATTATTAAAGAGAGGAGGGTACATATGGCGCTGAAGTATAGCAGGCAGCGGGAGTCCATCAAAGCAAATCTGATGCACAGGACGGATCATCCGACAGCGGATATGGTCTATGATGATATCCGGAAAATCTATCCGAATATCAGCCTCGGCACCGTGTACAGAAATCTCGGCCTCCTTTCGGCTCTCGGTGAAATCACACGTCTCGCGACGCTGACCGGAGCAGACCGGTATGACGGGAATACAAGACCCCACAGTCATTTCGTCTGCAGGAAGTGCGGGTGTGTGTATGATCTTCCGAATGACATTCCGGGAGAAATCATGGAGACGGTGCAGAAAGGCACCGCGCACCGCATCGAGGAGTGCAGTCTCATGTTTTACGGAACCTGTGAGGACTGCAGGGAAGAAGGGTCATAAGGAATCATTGCTGCGTGGAGTTTGTTTAAAGTAGAGTAGATGGTTTTTTGAAAGGAGATATAAGACTATGAAGAAATGGGTTTGCAGCGTATGTGGTTATGTTTATGAAGGCGAGAATCCGCCGGAGCAGTGTCCGGTATGTAAGGCGCCGGCTTCCAAATTTGTGGAGCAGGGCGAGGAGCTCACATGGGCGGCTGAG
>CADBRN010000077.1 GCA_902797025.1 uncultured Lachnospiraceae bacterium | reverse complement strand
CGGATTAGCTCAGTTGGTAGAGCACTTCACTCGTAATGAAGGGGTCGTCAGTTCGAGTCTGATTTCCGGCTTTTTTTGTACCCTTTTGCCGGACTCCACCATTATACGTTGGTCTTCCGTAAATCTCAAGTTTTTCCGCAAAATCAGCGGACACCGTAAAATTTGCGGGGCGGCCGGTGGACAGAGGACAGATTATCATGTAAAATGGTCAGAAATCGGCATATGAGAAAGGACTTGAGACGATGGAGAAGACAGAACGGGAGGAAAAACTGAAAAAGCTGGTTGAGAAAGGGCGGCGCTCCGGTAAGATCAACATGGCTCTTTATCAGAAATATGACGTCAAGAGAGGTCTTCGCGACTCCAGCGGACGAGGCGTTCTGACGGGACTGACCGAGATTTCGGATGTCATCGGAATGCAGGCGACGGAGACGGGGGACCGTGCTCCGTGTGAAGGTCAGCTTTATTACCAGGGGTACAATGTGAAGGATCTGATCCGGGGCCGGGGCGGAAGAAGGTTCGGCTTTGAGGAGGTCGCCTATCTCCTGATGTTCGGAAGCCTTCCGACACAGCAGGAACTGGATGATTTCATCGAAATTCTCACGGATTACCGTCAGCTGCCCGAGGAGTTCACCCGGGACATCATCATGCGTATGCCGGCGGACAATATCATGAATTCACTGCAGAAATGTGTGCTCTCTCTGTACAGCTATGACAGCAACCCGGAGGGACTCGACGTGCAGAACATCGTACGTCAGTCGCTCAGTCTGGTGGCGAAGATGCCGCTGATGGCGGTTTACAGTTACCATGCATACCGTCATTACTGTCTTGGAGGAAATCTGATCATCCGGAATCCGAACCCGGAGCTTTCCCTCGCGGAAAATCTGCTGCAGATGCTCCATCCGGACGGAAATTATACGGAACTGGAGGCGAAGGTTATGGACGTCGCGCTGATTCTCCACGCGGAGCACGGAGGCGGAAATAACTCGACCTTCACGACGCATGTCGTATCGTCCACCGGAACCGATACGTATTCCACGACGGCCGCATCGCTCGGATCACTGAAGGGCCCGCGTCATGGCGGCGCGAATCTGAAGGTTCAGAAGATGTTCGAAGATATTAAAGAGCATGTGAATGACTGGGACAGCGATGAGGAGATCCGCGCCTATCTGATGAAGGTTCTCGACAAGAAGGCGTTCGATCACTCCGGACTCATCTACGGAATCGGACACGCCGTTTACTCGCTGTCGGATCCCAGAGCGGTGATCCTCAAGGAATTTGCGGAGAAGCTCGCGATCGAGAAGGGGATGGAAGAGGAGTTTCATCTCTATGAAAATGTTGAGCGGATCGGAAAAGAATGTACGATCGAGAAGAGAAACCTCTTCAAACCCGTCTGCGCGAATGTCGATTTCTACAGCGGTTTTGTCTACAGTATGCTGAATTTTCCGGTGGAACTGTATACGCCGCTCTTTGCGATCGCCAGGATCAGCGGCTGGTCCGCGCACCGGATCGAAGAAATGGTGAACGCCGGGAAGATCATCCGTCCCGCGTACAAATACGTCGGGCATCACAGAAAATACAAACCCATCGAGCGGCGCGTCGAGTCGATGGGCGGTTTCAGCGGAATGTAAAGAGATTTTACTTGACAACGCCGGTGCCACAGAGTAATATGACGGGGTAGTGTTATCTGCCCTGTCTTTTTTTGCGGGCACTTTCAGAAAACAGGCGGTCGAAGATGGAATCATTCGTGAGGGAGTCCCTGCTGTACGATTTTTATGGAGAACTCCTGACGGATCATCAGAAAAAGATTTTTCAGGAAGTCGTTTTTGATGATTTTTCGGTCAGTGAGGTTGCCCGTGACGAGGGAATCAGCCGGCAGGGGGTGCACGACATGGTCAGGCGCTCGGAAAAAGCGTTGGAAGAGTATGAAGCGAGGCTGCATCTGGTGGACCGTTTTCTGAAAATCCGCGCTCAGATCGATCAGATCCGCGGATTGACCGACTGTTCCGGCGGGGATGCCGGGGAGAACCTGAAGAAGATTCGAACGATAGCGGAAGAGATCCGAAGGGAGCTGTGATCAGTGGCATTTGAGAGTTTAACCGATAAACTGCAGAATGTGTTCAAGAAGCTGCGCGGCAAGGGCAGACTCACGGAAGCGGACGTAAAAGAGGCGCTTCGGGAGGTCAAGATCGCCCTGCTGGAGGCGGATGTCAATTTCCGTGTCGTGAAGAACTTTACGAAAAGCGTGCAGGAAAAAGCGGTCGGAAGCGACGTCCTGAACGGACTGAACCCCGGCCAGACCGTCATCAAACTCGTTCACGACGAGCTTGTCGAGATGATGGGTTCCGAGATGACGGAGCTCGCTCTGAAGCCTTCTTCGGAGATTTCGGTCATCATGATGATCGGACTTCAGGGTGCAGGTAAAACGACGACCGCGGCAAAACTGGCCGCGAAGCTGAAATCAAAGGGAAGAAAACCGCTGCTTGTGGCCTGCGACGTGTACCGTCCTGCGGCGATCAGGCAGCTGGAGGTGAACGGAGAGAAAGTCGGCGTCGACGTCTTTTCGATGGGGGACCGGAAGAACCCCGTCGATATCGCGAAGGCGGCGATGGCGAAGGCGCAGAGGGAGAACTACAACGTCATTCTTCTGGATACCGCCGGACGCCTCCAGATCGACGACGCGATGATGGAAGAGCTGATCGCGGTCCGTGAAAACGTCACGGTGGATCAGTCGATTCTCGTCGTGGATGCGATGACCGGACAGGAAGCGGTCAATGTGGCTTCTACATTCAATGACCGTGTCGGAATCGACGGTGTCATCCTTACGAAGCTGGACGGTGATACGAGAGGCGGCGCTGCGCTGTCGATCAAAGCGGTCACGGGAAAGCCGCTGCTGTACGTCGGCATGGGTGAAAAACTCTCGGATCTCGAGCAGTTTTATCCGGACCGTATGGCGGACCGGATCCTCGGCATGGGCGATGTCATGAGTCTGATCGAAAAGGCACAGGCGAACATCGACGAGGATAAGGCGAAGGAACTTGAGAGAAAAGTCCGGAAGGCCCAGTTTGATTTTAATGACTACATCGACAGTATGGAGCAGATGCGGAATATGGGAGGAATCTCCAGCGTTCTCGGTATGCTTCCCGGTGTAGGCGCGAAGAAAAAAGACATCGAAGGGATGATCGACGAGAAGGATCTCGCCCGGAAAGAAGCGATGATCCACTCGATGACGCCGGAGGAACGGGAAAACCCGGATCTTCTGAATACTTCCAGAAAAGCGCGGATCGCGAAGGGTGCGGGCGTCGAACTCGTAGAGGTGAATCGTTTCATCAAACAGTTCAACCAGACGAGGAAGATGATGAAGCAGATGCCCGGCATGATGAAGGGCAAGGGGAAACGCGGACTCATGGGGATGGGCGGCGGTTTCCGTATGCCGTTTTGACGCCCGCTTCGGATGCGGACGTCGGTACGATCGTTTAGTGAGACGGTTTCCGTCTTCTAAAATAAATACATTGTCATAGTATCAAATATATAATTGGAGGAAAGAAAGATGGCAGTTAAGATTCGTTTAAAGAGAATGGGACAGAAAAAGGCGCCGTACTACAGAATCGTAGTCGCAAATGCGACGTCTCCGCGCGACGGCAGATTCATCGAGGAGATCGGCACCTACGATCCGAATACGGATCCGAGTACGTTTTCCGTGAACGAGGAAGCTGCGAAAAAATGGATCGCAAACGGTGCACAGCCGACTGAGGTTGTTTCCAAGATTTTCAAGAAGGCCGGCATCCAGTAATTTCGCGCCGTTGGCACTTTGAGAAGGAACGATCCAGGGAGGTCAGTGTATGAAAGAGCTTGTAGAGGTCATCGCGAAGGCGCTGGTCGAGAAACCGGAGGAGGTTGCCGTGACCGAATCTGAAACCGACGATATGATCCGGGTCGAGCTGAAGGTGGCTTCTTCCGATATGGGAAAGGTCATCGGGAGACGCGGCCGAATCGCGAAGGCAATCCGCTCTGTCGTCAAGGCAGCCTCTTCCAGAAGCGATAAGAAAGTTGTAGTAGATATCGTTGAGTGAAATAAAATATCTGAGAGTCGGCGTGATCACTTCGCCTCACGGTGTACGCGGAGAGGTGAAGGTGTTTCCGACGACGGAGGATCCGAAGCGCTTTTCGGATCTCAAAAAGGTATATCTGGATTTAAAATCTGGGGTCTCGGAACGCGTGGTAGAAGGGGTCCGGTATCAGAAAAACCTGGTTCTGCTGCGGCTCGCGGGGATCGCCGACCGCACGGAGGCGGAACAGTATCGGAACTGTGATATTCTCATCACGCGCGATCAGGCGCTTCCGCTTGCGGAAAACGAATTTTACATCGCAGATCTGATCGGCCTTTCGGTCTGCAGCGACGACGGCGAGGAACTCGGAAAACTCGAAGACGTGATGCAGACCGGTGCAAATGATGTGTATGTCGTGACGGGGGGCCGGCACGGAGAAATCCTGATCCCGGCGATTCCCGACTGCAGGATCCGGACGGATCTTGAGGCCGGTGTGATCACGGTTCATCTTATCCCCGGCCTGATCGATGACGGCGGTAAGTGAGGGCTTATGCCGGGCTCTTTACAGGACGGGCGGTTTCAGATGAAGTTTGAAGTACTGACATTATTTCCCGAGATGATCGGGCAGGCGGTGCGGACGAGCGTAACCGGCCGCGCGGTGAAAAATGGTCTGATCACGGTCGATCCGGTCAATATCCGCGATTTCTCGTGCAACCGCCATATGCGTGTGGATGATTATCCGTACGGAGGGGGCGCGGGCATGGTGATGGAGCCGGAGCCGGTGTTCCGTGCCGTCGCGGAAGCGAAGCGGCGCGCAGGGGAAAACACGCGCGTCATTTATCTGACACCCCAGGCAGAGGTTCTGACACAGACGAAGGTCGAGGAATTTGCCGGCGAGTCCGCGCTGATTCTGCTCTGCGGCCACTACGAGGGCATCGATGAGCGGGTTCTCGCCGAGACGGTCACGGACTATGTTTCGATCGGAGACTATGTTCTGACCGGCGGGGAGCTGGGCGCACTCGTATTGATCGACGCGGTTTCGCGTTTTGTACCGGGCGTTCTGGGGAACAATGAGTCCGCCTACTTTGAGTCGCTGCAGGACAATCTCCTGGAGTATCCGCACTATACACGTCCCGAGACGTGGCACGGGAAGAAGGTTCCTGAGATCCTGCTTTCCGGCGATCATGGCAGGGTTGAAGAGTGGCGGCACGGACAGTCTCTGATCCGGACAAAAGAGCGAAGACCGGATCTGCTTCGGAAATTCCGCCGGATCCACACGATCTGGTACGGGGCACCGGAGGCGGGAGAAGCGGCGGAGGCGCTGACCGGGGCGCTGAGCCGGTTCGGGATTGTAGAGAACTACAACCGGAAAACCCTGCAGAAACGGAAGAATTCGCTGACGGGGCAGGATCTCCTGGTCCTCGTCTCCGGAAGAACCGGCGGGGATGATCCGGGAGCGGCGGCGCGTTTCCGAAATTTGTCGGGGGCGCGGACTTCGTTTTTTCTGTTCGCGGATGAGACGGCGGAGGACGACGGAGCCGCGGGGATCCTTCAGTCCCGGGGATTCTGCCTTCGGGGGGCGGACAGGATGAATTTTTCCTTCCGTTCGGACGACGCGGTCCGGAAAGCGGCGCTTGCGATCCGGAACGAGCTGGATAACATGGCAGATTGAAGAAAACACTTGCATTTCCCGGTGTTTTCGGATATAATCTCAATATTGTGTCAATCAGATGGTCCGCTGTCACGTTTATCGGTGATAAGAACATCCTATATTTTTAAAGGAGAGATAGATCATGAACGAAATCATTCAGAAGATCGAACAGGAACAGCTGAAGAAAGAAGTTCCGCAGTTCCGCACCGGTGACACGGTTCGTGTTTACGGAAAGATCAAAGAGGGCAACCGCGAGAGAGTACAGGTATTCGAGGGCGTTGTCATCAAGCAGCAGGGCGGAAGCAACCGCGCGACCTTTACGGTCCGCAAGCAGTCGAACGGAGTCGGTGTCGAAAAGACATGGCCGCTGCATTCTCCGAACGTTGAGAAGGTAGAGATTGTCCGCCGCGGTAAAGTAAGACGCGCGAAACTCTACTATCTGAGAGACCGTGTCGGAAAAGCTGCCAAGGTCAAAGAGCGGATTCGATAAGACGATAAGAGATGAATGTTGCGGGAAGGCGGGATGCCTTCCCGCTTCTTGATTCTGCCGATGATACGGAGGGAAATCGGGATGGAAATTCAATGGTACCCGGGCCACATGACGAAGGCCAGACGACAGATGCAGGAAGATCTGAAATTGATCGATCTGATTATCGAGCTGCTGGATGCGAGGATACCCGCGTCAAGCAGAAACCCGGACATCCGTTCACTCGGAAACGGGAAGTCCCGCCTGATCATCATGAATAAAGCGGATCTGGCGGATGAGCGCGCCACGGCTGAATGGGAGAGCTGCTTCAAAGATGAGGGAGTTCCCGTCATGACGGTGGATTCAAGAAGACGGGCGGATCTCCGGAGCCTCCGGCCGTTTATCGACGAGGCGTGTAAAGAGCGGATCGAACGGAACATCCGGAGAGGATTTAAAAACCGGCCGATCCGGGCGATGGTCGTGGGAATCCCGAATGTCGGAAAGTCGACGTTCATCAACACGGTCGCCGGCCGCGCTTCCGCGAAGACAGGGAACAGGCCGGGTGTGACGAAAGGAAAGCAGTGGATTCATCTCGGGAAAGGTCTGGATCTTCTCGATACGCCGGGTATTCTGTGGCCGAAATTTGAAGATCCCTCAGTCGGAACGGCGCTCGCGCTGATCGGTTCGATCAGCAAGGATGTGCTGAACCGGGATGAACTTGCGCTCGAACTGATCGGGTTCCTTCTGCGTGAATATCCGGGCACTCTGGCGGAGCATTATCAGTCAGAAGAGGACCGGCCGGCGGAGAAAATCCTGGCATCGATCGCGGAGGCACGCGGATGCATCGCGAAGGGCGGCGCTCCGGATGAATCGAAGGCGGCGGACCTTCTGCTCGATGAGTTTCGGAACGGCCGTCTCGGCCGCATTTCACTTGAACGGCCCGGCGCGTCGATGATCGAAACCGGGCGCGGATGACGGGAGGCGGAAACGGTTATGACGAAAAAAGAAGAAGCGGAGCAGAGACGCCGGCTGAGGCTGGAAAAGGAGCGGGAGCGGGTTGAGGCACTCTGCGAAATCGAGAAGCAGTATGATTTTTGCGCGAATATCTGCGGGATCGATGAGGTCGGACGCGGACCATTCGCCGGTCCGGTGATGGCCGGAGCGGTGATTCTTCCGAAGGATGCCAGAATCCTGCACATCAATGATTCGAAAAAACTCAGTCCGAAGCGGCGCGAAGAACTCTATGACATCATCATGGAAGAGGCGGTTTCAGTCGGAATCGGAGCGGCGACACCCCAGCGCATCGACGAGATCAATATTCTGCAGGCAACCTATGAGGCGATGCGGGAGGCAGTATCGAAGCTGTCCGTCCGTCCGGATCTTCTTCTGATCGACGCCGTTCATATTCCGGAACTGGATGTGAAGCAGGTTTCTATCATAAAGGGAGACGCAAAGAGCCAGAGCATCGCCGCGGCCAGCATCGTCGCGAAAGTCACGCGGGACCGTCTGATGTGTGAGTATGATAAAATTCTTCCGGAATATCATTTCGCTTCGAATAAAGGGTACGGGACGAAGGAACACATCGAGGCCCTGAAAAAGTTCGGGCCGAGTCCGATTCACCGCAGGACGTTTCTATCAAAGTATATCTGAACTCACAGGGAGGATTTTCTTGAACAGGAGACAGATCGGTTCCGAATACGAAAAAGAGGCCGCGCGGTATCTTGAGCAGAACGGATATGTGATTCTCGCGCGGAATTTCCGCTGCCGCATCGGCGAGATCGATCTGGTCGCGTCGGAGGGCGGTGGGCTTGTATTTGTCGAGGTCAAGTACCGGAGAAACCGTCGAAACGGTCTCCCGGAAGAAGCGGTATCCGGGAAGAAGATGCAGACGATCTCACGGGTCGCCGACTATTACCGCGTGAGGTACCGTGTTCCGGAGAGTGTTCCGTGCCGGTTCGACGTCATCGCGGTCGAGGGGGAGGAGATCCGCCACTACAAGGATGCGTTTCCCTACATGGGATATTGACATCGGACCGGGGAACCGGCGGAAATCGAAGAGCGGGATAAAAAAGGAGCCGGGCTTTTACAAGCGCCGGCTCCCGGTTTATCCTGCTCCAGCCGCATCATCCATCTTTTCGGCGGTGGTGGTATTTTTTCATCAGTTTATTGATCTTGTGCGTGTTGTCACGGACTTTCTCCGTCGAGATATCATGGTTCAGGGTGTCGATGATGTTTGCCAGATACTTTTCCATCTTTGCGGTCGCGTACCACGGCTTTTCAAACAGCTCCGGCTGCTGGTAGATCAGGTCGGTCGTGATGACCTTTTCGATCAGCCCCTTCGAATAATACTCATCGAACTCATCGAAACCGTCGGTGAACAGACCGAACGTCGCGCAGACGAATACACGGTTCGCACCGCGGTCCTTGAGCTGCTTCGCCACGTCCAGCATACTGCCGCCGGAAGAAATCATATCGTCCATGACGACGCAGTCCTTGCCCTTGACGGAATCGCCGATGAACTCATGTGCGACGATGGGGTTCTTCCCGTTGACGACGACCGAGTAATCGCGCCGTTTGTAGAACATTCCGATATCGACGCCGAGGATGTTTGCAAAATAGATCGCCCGGGGCATCGCACCCTCGTCCGGGCTGATGACAACAAGGTCATTTTTGTCAATGTTCAGGTCAGGATCCGATTCAAGAAGAGCCTGAAGGAACTGGTAATTCGGGAAGAAGTTGTCGAACCCCTTGAGCGGAATCGCGTTCATCACGTGCGGATCGTGGGCGTCAAACGTCATGATATTCGTGACACCCATATTCGCCAGCTCCTGAAGAGAAAAGGCGCAGTCAAGGGACTCTCTCGACGTGCGGCGATGCTGCCGGCTCTCGTACAGGAACGGCATGATTACGTTGATGCGGTGCGCCTTTCCGGTGACGGCAGCGATCACGCGCTTCAGGTTCTGGAAGTGATCATCCGGCGACATCATCGTCTGCTCGCCGAATGCCTTATAGGTAATCGTCGGATTGCAGACATCGACGAGAATAAACAGGTCGACGCCGCGGGCTGACTGGCGCAGCCGCGCCTTCGATTCGCCCGTGCCGAATCGCGGAAGGTCACATTCAATGATATAGCTCTCTTCCGTGAGGCCGCGGATATTTTTCTTTTCAGGATACTCGCGCACGAGTTTTTTCCGGCTGTTCACAAGATAAGAATTGATTTTTTCCGTAAGCTTTTCAGTGCCGGGAAGGCCGATCAGCTTCAGCGGAGCGACCGGTACGGCCCGGGAAAGATATTCGTATTTATTGGACATGAATTCCTCCGGATTGGGTGTATAAGGACGGTTAAATGCGAAAATACCTCATTTAATCAAGTCCATTTATAGCATCATTGGAAGAAAGTGTCAATGCTTGCTTTTTACCGGTTCAATTGCTATGATTGACAGGAGAATCGGAGGATAAGATGGCGGAAAAAGCACATGTGATAAAACAGGTCCGGCGCGGAAGCATCGCCGAGGAAATGGGGCTCGAGGCGGGCGACATGCTTGTCGCGATGGACGGCGCGCCGGTTGAGGATATCTTCGATTATCAGTATCATATGGAGTCGGAGTATCTCGAGGCGACGATACGGAAAAAGGATTCCGGCGAGGAGTGGGTCCTTGAGATCGAAAAAGACGAGGATGAGGATCTTGGGATCGTCTTTGAGAACGGGCTGATGGACGACTATCGTTCCTGCAGCAACAACTGCGTGTTCTGTTTTATCGATCAGATGCCCTCGGGGATGCGGGACACGCTCTACTTCAAGGATGATGATTCGAGACTTTCTTTTTTGCAGGGCAATTATGTGACACTCACGAACATGAGCGATCATGATATTGACCGGATCATCGCGTATCATCTCGCGCCGATCAATATTTCATTTCATACGACGAATCCGGCACTGCGGCGGCTCATGCTGCACAATCGCTTCGCGGGAGATATTTTTCCGAAGGTACGGAAACTTGCGGATGCCGGTGTTGAGCTGAACGGACAGATCGTTCTTTGCAGAGGCTTAAATGACGGAGCCGAACTTGACCGGACGATCCGTGATCTGGAATCGTATATGCCTGCCCTTGCGAGCGTTTCCGTCGTTCCGGTCGGACTTACGAAGTACCGGGAGGGACTGTATGACCTTCAGCCCTTCGATCAGAAAAGCGCGGGAGAGCTTCTGACGCAGATACGGACGTGGCAGGATCATTTTCTGAAACAATACGGGAAACGCTTCGTGCACGCGTCCGACGAGTGGTATCTGCTCGCGGGTGAGGAGATACCGGGTGATGAACAGTACGAAGGGTATCCGCAGCTTGAGAACGGTGTCGGAATGCTGCGGCTTCTCGAGAGGGAATTTCACGGGGCACTCGCGGAAAAGGAAGGCGACGGTCGGGCGCACACCTGCACGATCGCGACCGGTTATCTGGCTGCGGACTGGATACGGGGACTGATCGAAGATGCCCGGAAAAAATACCCGAACTGCCACGTGAGCATCCGGCCGATCCGGAATGACTTTTTCGGGGAACGGATCACCGTCTCCGGACTGATCACAGGGCAGGATCTGATCGCGCAGCTTTCCGGAAGCGACCTCGGAGAACGTGTGCTGATTCCCTGCAACATGCTTCGCAGCGGGGAATCGGTGTTTTTGGATGATATTACAACAGAGGAAGCCGGGCGGGCGCTCGGCGTTCCGGTTCTGGCCGTCGGCACCGCAGGCGCGTCGCTTCTTGACGCGGTCATGGGCGGGGATGGCCGGACGGATGATGACAGGAGAATGATATATGAGCAAACCGATAGTAGCGATCGTGGGGAGACCGAATGTCGGCAAATCGACGCTGTTTAACTCGCTGGCCGGCGAACGGATTTCGATCGTAAAAGATACGCCGGGCGTCACGCGTGATCGTATCTACGCGGAGGTCGACTGGCTTGACCGCACATTCACGCTGATCGATACGGGAGGAATCGAGCCGGAAAGCAGCGATGTGATCCTGCGACAGATGCGGGAGCAGGCGGAGATCGCGATCGAGACGGCGGATGTGATTATTTTTATGGTCGACGCAAAGACCGGACTGGTCGACACGGACACGCAGGTGGCGGCAATTCTCCGGAAAAGCCACAAACCGGTCGTCCTGGCGGTCAACAAAGTGGATCAGTTTAAAAAACAGGAGATGGACGTCTACGAATTCTACAATCTCGGAATCGGCGAACCGTACCCGGTCTCTTCTGAGGGAAAGCAGGGATTCGGGGATCTGCTCGATGCGGTGATCGGATATTTCCCGGAGCGGACGGAAGAGGAGGAAGAAGACGATACTCCGAAAATCGCGATCGTCGGGAAGCCGAATGTCGGAAAATCCTCGATCGTCAATAAACTCGTCGGCGGAAACCGCGTGATCGTCTCGGATATCGCCGGCACGACGCGGGACGCGATCGACACGACGATCACGAGAAACGGGAAGGAGTATATTCTGATCGACACGGCCGGACTGCGCCGGAAGAGCAAGGTGAAAGAGGACATCGAGCGGTACAGCATCATCCGTACGGTGAGTGCGGTTGAGCGCTGCGACGTGGCGGTCGTCGTGATCGATGCACAAGAGGGCGTCACCGAGCAGGACGCGAAGATCGCCGGGATCGCCCATGATCGCGGAAAAGGGCTGATCATCGCGGTCAACAAGTGGGACGCGGTCGAGAAGGACGACAAGACGACGCGCGAATTCGAGAAAAAGGTCCGGATGATTCTGTCGTTCGCACCGTACGCTTCGGTTCTTTTTGTCTCGGCGAAGACCGGGCAGCGGCTGCCGAAGCTGTTTGAGACGGTTGACGCTGTCCTCGAAAATCAGACGCTCCGGATTCAGACGGGCGTGCTGAACGAACTGCTGACGCAGGCGGTGATGATGCAGCAGCCCCCGTCCGACAAGGGAAGAAGACTGCGCATCTATTATATGACACAGGTCGCGGTGAAACCTCCGACCTTTGTACTGTTCGTAAACGACAAGCAGCTGATGCATTTTTCTTATCTGCGTTATCTGGAAAACCAGATCCGTGAATCGTTCGGGTTTTCCGGCACCGCACTCCGTATGCTGGTACGTGAACGGAAGGAAAAGGATAGTTAGTCATGGAACGCGTGATTTCTCTTTTAATCGGTTACGTTTTCGGATTGTTTCAGACTTCCTATTTCTATGGAAAGTCGAAGGGCATCGACATCCGGAAAACGGGCAGCGGGAACGCCGGGACGACGAACGCGCTGAGAACGCTGGGACTGAAGGCCGGGCTGATTACGATGGGATGCGACATCGGAAAGTGCATCCTGGCGGTCATCGTGACATGGCTTATTTTCCGCGGATCCCATCCGGATACGGTGCCGCTGATCAAGATATGGACCGCCGCCGGGGTTATTCTCGGTCACGATTTCCCGTTTTATCTGAAGTTCAAGGGCGGAAAGGGAATCGCCGCGACGGCCGGGATGATCATCTCCTTCGGGGATCTGCGTCTGATCGCTGTCGGCATCGTGGTGTTCTTCGGACTGTTTTTCCTGACGCATTACGTGTCGGTCGGATCGCTGTGCTTGTCGCTGGAATTTCTGATCGGTATCATCGCCTTCGGACAGCACGGCAGCTACGGAATGACACAGAACCATCTGAACGAGATGTATCTCCTTGTGATCGTATTGACCGCACTGGCATATTACGGTCATCGCGGCAATATCGTGCGGCTGGTTCACGGCAATGAGAGAAAAACGTATCTTTCAAAAACCAGAAAATTTTAAATGACAACTGCGGGTGCGATACAAGAGGGCGGAAGGAGTAAATGCCATGGCGAATATCGGTATTATCGGATCAGGAAGCTGGGGGACTGCGATCGCGCATCTCCTTTCGAAGAACGGACATCACGTGACGGTCTGGTCCTATCTCCGGGAGGAGACGGATATGTTTCTCGCAAACCGCGAGAACACGGATAAACTTCCGGGGGTAAAGCTTCCGGATGATATGGAATTCACGTCGGATCTTGAAACCGCCGCGAAGGATCAGGATCTTCTGGTTTTCGTCGTCCCGTCACCCGTGGTGCGGAGCACCGCGAAGAGCCTTGCGCCCTTCGTGCCGGAGGGCGGAAAAATCGTCAGTCTCGCGAAGGGAATCGAGGAATCGACGCTGATGACGATGTCCGCTGTCATTGAGCAGGAGATCCCGCAGGCGGATGTGGCGGTTCTTTCCGGACCGAGTCACGCGGAGGAGGTCGGGCGGGATCTTCCGACGACGATCGTGACCGGCGCACGTACGCGTGAGACTGCCGAATATATCCAGAGCATCTTTATGTCACCGGTGTTTCGCGTATACACAAGCTCTGATCTGCTCGGAATCCAAATCGGCGGTGCGCTGAAAAATGTCATCGCGCTCGCGGCCGGCATCGCAGACGGGATCGGATACGGCGACAACACGAAGGCGGCGCTTATCACGCGCGGCAGTACCGAGATCTCGAGGATCGGAACGGCGATGGGCGCGAACGCGAAGACGCTGTTCGGACTCTCCGGAATCGGCGATCTGATCGTGACCTGTGCGAGTGTGCACAGCAGAAACCGGCGCGCCGGGTATCTGATCGGTCAGGGATATACGATGGAAGCGGCGATGAAAGAGGTTCATCAGGTGGTCGAGGGGGTGTATTCCGCGAAAGCGGGGCTGGCACTTTCCAAAAAATATCAGGTCTGCGCGCCGATCATTGAGGCGGTCAATGCGGTTCTTTTCGGCGGAATGAAGCCGGAAGAAGGGGTGCGGCAGCTGATGATGCGTGAGGGAAAGGATGAGATCGAAGACTGGAAGTGATCCGCGTCCGGTGCGGGTCACAGGTCAGAACGATCCGGCGATATCTTCCGGGATGCTGGCGACACGAAGATGCTCGTTGAGTCCCCGGATCATCTCAATCTCGGCCCCGGTCAGTTCAAAATCGAAGATCGCTGCGTTTTCAGCGATCCGGTCCGGGCACTCCGAGCGCGGAATCGCGGAAATGTCCATCTGGACGAGATAGCGAAGACCGATCTGAGCCGGCGTCTTATCGTATTTTTTCGCGAGATGTTCCAGCGGAAGGCGGTTCAGATAAGCGCCGCGCGCGAGCGGAGCATATGCCTGGACGGCGATCCCGCGGCTTCTGCAGTAATCCGCGAGCGATTTCCGATCCCAGAGCGGGTGATATTCGATCTGGTTCACATCCGGAAACACCCCGGTTTCCTGATGAAGCATTTCCAGCTGGGCGGAATCGAAGTTGCTCACTCCGATGGATCGGACAAGACCGGATTCTTTCAGGCGGATCATCTCCTCCCACGTGCGGACGGAGCAGCCGGCAATCGGCCAGTGGATCAGATACAGATCCAGGTATTCGAGGCGGAGACGTTTCAGACTCCGGTGAAATGCGCCGGCCGTATCACCGAGCCGCTGTGCGTTGTTCCAGATTTTGGTCGTGACGAACAGTTCCCCGCGAGGAACGCCGGATGATGCGAGCGCATCTCCGAGCAGTTCTTCGTTTCCGTACGCGGATGCAGTATCAAACAGGCGCAGACCCGAGTCCAGTGCGGAGCGGACTGCGGTATTCATTGTCTGCGAATCGGATATTTTAAACAGACCGAGTCCGAGAAGCGGCATTTCACAGCCGGAAGCAAGGACAGAGGATGGAATCGTTTCATTCATAGACTATTTACCATGGCGTTCGCCGCCGGATATTCTTCCGGGACGTACGGATACGGTTCTCAGATCCGCGGGCCGGAATGCTTCAGCAGGATGAAAGAGATCGTATCACAAAACCTGTGAAAATTCTTTTCGTATTTATTAACTTTTTATATCAATGCGATATGCTAAATCATGGATCATACCGAACAGTACCGGACTTTTACTCACAGAGAGGATCAACTATCATGAGCACACAGAAATCGGATATCGAGATTGCACAGTCGTGCGAGATGAAACCGATCGCGGAAATTGCGGCGGAAGCGGGAATTGACGAAACGTATCTGGAGGCTTACGGAAAGTACAAGGCGAAGATCGACAGCGGCTTCCTG